>CAZAQS010000085.1:0-15575 GCA_964486825.1 uncultured Anaerolineaceae bacterium
TGGTTGAAAGCGGGTCTAGCTGGCCAAAAGCTTGCAGCGAAGGTAAGGCCACGGTTTCAAGATTCCGCCCTCCCAGGTAAATGAAAAGAACACCTAAAATAAGGCTGCTTAGAGGGCCAACAATTGTCACCAGGAATTCGGTAGCGGGGGAAGGTGGTTCCCGTTCTATATTGGACACGCCTCCGAAGATGAACAAGGTAATCCTGCGTACAGGAAGCCCGCGTGCTTTCGCCACCAGGGAATGCGCCAACTCATGGACAAGGACAGACGCGAAAAACAGCAGCGAAGCAGCCACACCCAGGGCCAGTACATTCCAAAAATCCATTTGCGGATAGATGATCGGGAAAACAACTCCCGCCAGGTTCCAGGTGACCAGCAAGAAGATAAAGATCCAACTCCAATCGATATAGATATTAATTCCAAACAAACGGGCAACACGAAAACCACTTCGCATTAACAACACTTCCTTTCTTCTGCCAAGAGTCTTTAGGTCACGATAAACTGGACATATTGAAATAGCATAGAGGGAGACTGACCTTAACCCCTGGATTGGTCCTTAAATAAATATAAGCTCGAAACCGGATAGCATCAATGGGGGATAATCCTGCGCAGAGGTAGGGATTCCCCTACTTCTTCTTCATTAATAACCTGTCTAATCAAATTTTCCTGGTTGACGGAATGGCATCTTGTTGCTAAAATGCAAACTGTTTAATTTGGGGGTCCCACAATGGATTCGGTGATTGCAGGAGGAAGCTATGGATAATAAAGATTTACTGGAACGCGTTAAATTGGATGGAGTCTCCTTCATCTCCCTCCAGTTCTCAGACGTCAGTGGAAATGTAAAAAGTGTCGACATCCCCGTCGATCGGCTGACCGCAGCCCTGGAGGGTGGAGTCTGGTTTGATGGCTCTTCGGTGGAAGGTTTTGCCAGGATCCAGGAGAGCGATATGCTCCTGATCCTTGATCCCCAAACCTATGCAGTGCTTCCCTGGAGTCCGGTGGAACTACGCCGGGCGCGTATCTTTTGCGATATCTACCAGCCGGATGGCAACCCCTTCCCTGGCGATCCACGCGGCGCCCTCAAGCGTATGCTCGAAAAAATAAAAGCGCGTGGTTGGACATTTAATGTAGGCCCGGAGCCTGAGTTCTTCCTCTTCAATCGCAACGGAAACCAAAACATGCACCCTGTCCCGCACGATGTGGGTGGATATTTCGATTTCTCAGCCAGCGACCAGGCCGTGCGTGTCCGCACTGAGTTGATGGCCGCCCTGGCGATGATGGGGTTGGAAGTCGAGACCGGCCATCACGAAGTAGCTCTGGGCCAGCATGAAATCGATTTTCATTTTGCCGGCGCTTTGAAAGCCGCTGATAATGTCCTGACCTTGAAATACACCGTCAAAGCCATCGCTGCCCAGCATGGCCTGATCGCTTCCTTTATGCCGAAACCAATTTACGGTATTAACGGCTCGGGCATGCACGTCCACCAGTCGCTATTCGACCAGGCAGGGGATAACCTGTTCTTCGATCCAAACGACCAGTTCTGCCTTTCTAAGCTGGGATACGGTTTTATCGCCGGACAACTGGCGCATGCCCGTTCGCTCTCGGCCCTGGTAGCGCCGACCGTTAACTCTTACAAGCGTCTCGTTCCCGGTTACGAAGCTCCAGTATATGTAGGTTGGGCGCAGATCAACCGCTCTGCCCTCATCCGTATTCCTCGCCATACGCCTGGACAGGAAAAATCTACCCGGGCTGAGCTACGTTGCCCGGATCCCTCTGCAAACCCCTATATCGCTTTTACCGGCATGTTAGCAGCAGCCCTGGATGGCATTGACCGCCAATTGGAATGTCCCCCACCGTTGAATAATGTCAATGTTTACCATATGACGCCGGAGGAGAGGGCCGCAAGTAACGTGCTGGAGCTACCCGGCTCGTTGTCTGAAGCACTACGAGAGTTGGAAGGCAACCAGGTACTTAGAGATGCCCTTGGGCCAATGATTTATGATGCTTTCTCTCGGGCCAAGTGGTCAGAGGTAGAAGAAAACCGCATGAAGGTCACCGATTGGGAGGTTGAGCGCTACCTGGAAACCGCCTGATCCAACTGGTTTCAATAAATTCAATCCATCACGTCTCGGTCCCGGACTGTATATATCAATGGCAGCCCGACCAGCGTGATGGTGTATTTAACCAGCAGGTTGAACAGGAATATCTCTGCCACCGTCTCCCAGGGCAACAGCCAGCCGAACGCCCCGACGCTAAAGATGATGCTGTCCAGGGGTACACTGATGCTATTGCTCAACAGAACACGCGCCCACTGGTAGCGCCTGGTGATGCGTTTAACGAACCAATGATACACCTCTGTGTCGACCAGCTCGCTTACCACCTCGGCGCCAATCGATGCGATAACGATCCGCCACACAGGCGCCAGGATAGCCGCAAATTCAGCTCCTAACCCCCAACTGGGATCGCTTGGAACTGTGGCGACCCATAACAGGTAGCCGGCCATCAGCAGGTTGATCGTCCCGGCGCTCAGGATCAACGTCTGTGCATTGCGCTTACCCAGCAGCTTGTGCACCATATCCCGCAGCGTAAAAGTGAGCGGGTAAATGAAGGTGCCCATATCCACAGCCAGCCCGAACACCACCCCGATTTTCAGGCTGGCAATATCGGACAGCATTTGGGCTGCGATATAGGCCGAGACCACCAGGATGGCGCTGCCAGGAACGCGCAAGGAATGGCTGGCTTCTCCGTTAAGGGACCCCAATGGATGGCTGGCGCTCATAGAGTCTTGCTCCTAGGCACTATTTTTGAACATTCTACAGAAGGTACATTTATCCGGAGTTGTGGTAGGCTGCCCACATGAAGGGCATTGATGAAGCTGACTCTCTCCCTTGCCCCCCGAGATAACGGATATCAATTTGATGACTTCCCCCTCTTTCAAGACCTCATCTTCGGTGATCAGGGCGCCCTGACGGGTGATCAGGACAGATTCGCGCGGCACACCGATCTCCTCCAGCGCGCGCCGGGCAGTTATGCCTGCCTTTACTTCATATTCCTTGTCCCTTATGATCAGTTTGGCGCTCATTCTGTCCTCCTTTTTGCACTTGAAGGTAAAAAATTCTACCAGAAGAGAACGGAATAAGGGCCTGGAAATGGGCGCATTGTGCAAAGGCTGCGCACCAGATCTGGCGCATCCTGCCCGAGCTGTGAAGCGCCGCTCGCTAAGAACGTCAAATTTTGTCCTGAGTGTGGTGCGAAAATCGCTTCTCCCGCGCATTGCACGGAGTGTCGTGCTAAGATAGCTCCCGGCGGGTAGTTCTGTAGGGGTTGCGGGTCGAAAGCTGGCTAGATCCGGTTTCGATCAAAGCCAGCCTTCTCGCACGGCAAATACGGCCGCTTCGACCCTGGAAGAAACCCCCAATTTCAGGTAAATTCCTTCCAGGTGTTTTTCAACCGTCTTTTCGCTGATCCCTAACACTAGCCCGATCTCCTGGTTGGTCTTACCAGAGACGATCGCTTGTAATACCTGGGTCTCTCGGGATGTCAGTCCCTTGCGGTCGTTATCATCTTCACCCACCCAGGAAGAGATTTTGGCAGCCACGCGCCGGCTGAACCATCCCCGCTCTCCTCGTGATACCCCCCGCACAGCTTCTACGATGGCCTCGGGAGCTTCTTCCTTAATCAAATACCCGGCTGCCCCTTTTGCCAATAATTCCTGGATATATTGCTTGTCGTCATAAGCGCTTAAAGCCAGGATGCGGACTTGCGATCCTGACTCCTGGAGCTGTTCCGCGACCTGGTTACCGGTTAAACCGGGCATTTCCATATCCAGCAGAAGAACGTCAGGTTTCAGCTCTTGTACCATCCGAAGAGCCTCACTCCCGTTATTCGCTTCGCCGGCAATCTTAATGTCTGGTGCTTTTTCAAGCAGGTGGCGTATACCAGCACGAACGATTGGGTGGTCATCGACTAGGAGTACGCTAATGGTTGACATTACCCACCCTCCAAGAATGAATGGGTCCAGGCCCATTTTTCTAATAAGTAGAATAATTCCTTTACCCGGAGAGGCGTGAGCCATTTGCTGCCGGGATGAATTGGTTAAATTTTATCATAATTACCTCGATCCCATTTTCATGCTTCTGGAAAAACCAGGGCTCTTAACAAGCTATTATTCGATATAAGGGTTTTCCCTAATTGCGAAAGCTTCTTTCTACATGTATACTGAACATAACTATCTTAATAGCTTTGCTTGCTCCGTTATGGAACCGGAATAACGCACCGGTTCTTTTATTTCCCTTTCAGTACCTTAACAGGACCAGCCCAATTAAATCCACCCCCTCGAAATGCCTGTTGATGCAAGGGATATAGCGATATTCCCTTGATCGCTGGCATAAATATTGCACCATGATAAATGGTATCAGGAGGTGTAGCCATGCCATTAACTCGATGGAACCCCTTTGACGATGATGCTTCCTTCATGTACGGAATGGACCCTGTATTTGAAGACTACCTGGCTCAGGAGTTGAGCTGTTGGCCCCATCCCGGAGAGATTGACTTGGACCAGTATCTGGAGGAGAACGAATCAGAGCCGGCGCCGCAACTTTCCTATATCCTCGCTCTGACCTGAGAATTACCCTGGCTGGTGTCTGTTTAGCAAGCTCATGCTTACGGAACGTGATAAAATAAATGAAAGCGAATAAGCCTTCCCTCACCGTTTTTTTGGTGAGGGCAGTGCTTTTTTGTAGGGGATGGAGATAAATATGAACCAGGTACAGCTCGAACTGCAAGATATGGATACCCAATCCACGCACGAGTTAATTGGCAAGCCGGTCATCAGTATCACCAACGGGCAGAACATCGCCAGCGTGATCGATTTTATGATCGATCCTGATAAGCTGGCTCTAACCGCCCTGGTAACCTCCAAAGGGGGGTTGTTGAGCCGCAAGATCGAGGCTATCCGCTCTGCGGAAGTCCATGTCTGGGGTATGCACGCAGTCCTGGTCAAGGATTACGATGTGATCCTAAAGGAAGACGAGCTGTACGACCGGGAAGGATGGATGTCGATTTTTGATGATCTGAAATCTCGGGAGGTGGTCACCATCGAAGGGACACGGCTCGGGACGATCAAAGATATCCTGATTGACCGGCAGGGGAAGATGCTGGCTTATGAGCTTGCGAAGGCGCCCAAAGAAAGCCAGGTCTTTGAAGGTAAGCTGATCCCGGTTGAGGCGACCCAGTCCTTAGGAAAGCATGTCTTGGTGGTGGACTTGAGGAAGTCCCTTCAACAGGAAGAGCCGCCCCCGCCGGTTGAAGCACAGGGTAATCTGGAAGAGGCTTGAGCAGCCGTTTTGCCTGGAGGGAGAATGCCAGTAAAGACGGTTCCTGTCCAATTGAATACCAGGGGCAATGCTGATATACTGGACATTACGGGCCAAGTACAGGCAGCTGTTAGCCAGAGCGGCATGCAGGATGGCATCGCTACGGTATTTACACCTTCTGCCACCAGTGCGTTAACCACCATTGAATTCGAATCTGGCGCGCTGAGTGACTTGCGCCGTTTATTTGATGAGATCGCTAACCCTGCTGATCATTATGCCCATAATGCCCGTTGGGGGGATGGCAACGGGCACAGTCATATACGGGCTGCATTATTAGGACCATCCCTGACCGTGCCGTTCGTTCGAGCTCAATTGAGCCTGGGTACCTGGCAGCAGATCGTCTTTATCGATTTTGATAACCGCTCTCGCCAGCGCGAGTTGGTTGTACAGGTAATGGGTGAGTAATCTATCGGTCTTCTACCAGGGGTGATGGACCGGCGGATAACAGGATCCCTCTTATACATGACACATAGATTTTGTTGAGTCTCTCCGGATTTCAAACCCGGGTAGATTTGAAAGGACTGGAGTCATTCCCCAGATTGACCCCAGTCTTATTACTACACTTTACAATCTTTGGGGTTTGATCCTGGCTGCTACGCTGTTATCCTGGTGTCCCAGGGAATATTACTCTCAGCAGGAGGTATTATGATAACTTTGGTTCTCGGGGGCGTGGGATTGTTCCTTTTGGGCATGCTGCTCATGACCGAGGGATTGAAAGCTATCGCAGGTTCCGCCTTGAACAAGGTCCTGGCTAACTTCACCCGTACTCCCTTCATCGGTATGCTCTCAGGGGCTACGATGACCGCCCTGGTTCAGTCCTCCAGCGTAACAACCCTCGCCATGATTGGTTTTGTCAGTGCCGGTCTGCTCACTTTTCAGCAATCCTTAGGCCTGATTTTAGGTATGAACCTTGGCACGACCAGCACAGCCTGGATCGTATCTTTGATTGGATTTAAAGTGAATGTAGCAGCTATGGCTTTCCCGATGGTTGCCTTGGGTACATTCCTCAAGCTGGCTGGCAGTGGCAAAGTCATGAACTACGGGACAACTTTGGCGGGTTTCGGGTTGATCTTCATCGGGATTGCGACCCTACAAGATGGCATGGCCGGGTTGGCCGAGCGGTATGACCCTTCCACTTTGCCCGGTATGACCTTTTGGGGCATCATCTTGCTTTTCCTGGTTGGCCTTAGCATGACCATTGTGATGCAGTCCAGTAGCGCTGCAGTCGCTACCACGCTGACCGCTCTATACGGCTCAGCCATCACAATTGAACAGGCCGCTGTTTTGGTCATTGGCCAAAACGTAGGCACCACTGCGAAAGCCGCCATAGCCGCCTTAGGAGCGTCTGTAGCTGCTAAGCGAGTCTCTCTTGCTCATATTCTCTTCAATGTAATGACTGCTGTGATCGCTCTGTTGCTCCTCCCCTGGTTGATCTCGGGGATGGTTTACCTGCGAGATACTCATCTCTGGACGGAATCGGCGACTCTGGCTGCTTTTCATACGACTTTCAATATTATAGGCGTCGTACTGATCACCCCCTTTCTGAAGCCGTTTTCCGATTTTATCGCGCGCTTGCTCCCACAAGACGGCCCGGAGCTGGCGTTATATCTCAACCCAAGGGTGATTAAAGTGACTTCTGCCGCCATCGAGGCTGCCCGTAAATCGACCCTTGAGATCGCCCGGGTTCTGATCGAGGTAGCTCACGGACAACTGTCCGGGAAAGTCAGGCAGAAGGCCACCCTGGAGAAACTTTCCGCGGCCAAACTGGCGCTGGTCGAAACGCGGCGCTTCTTGGGCAAGGTCCAGGCGGAGCAGGGGGGAGATATCAACCAGCAGCAGCATGTCTCCGTATTCCACGCCATCGATCATCTATCCCAGTTGAGCGACGCTCTCGAAGAGTTCGAGGTGGCCAAGTATGTTCCCAATGCGGAATCCTGCCAGGCAGTCTGCACAGATCTGGCCAATCTCTTTTCAGAAATACCCGGCATGCTCCTGGCGGGTGAAATTAATCAGGCTGCTGAGTTAATGAAGGCTAAATCTCTTTCCGTCGCGGATGTACGCCGCGCCCAGCGCAGGATCATTCTGGAGAGGACAGCCACTATGGGGCTGGACCCGGATGAGGCTCTAGATGAGCTGGAAGCTATGCGTTGGGCTGATCGCCTGGCTTACCATATTTGGAGAATTACTCATCATTTAAACCAGGATCATCTCGAAAATGGCCACGATCCAGATAAGAAGACCGACAAAAAACAGAAGGTCAAAGTAAAAGGAAAGAAGAGCAAGAAGAAAGAGAAGAAGGAAAAGAAGCTGGAAAAAGCGAGCTCATAGATGTATCTCTCGCTCGCGGTCGCGCATGGCTTTGAAGGCTGCGATAGATACCTCCAGCATATCCTCCGAGGGTTCACGCGTCGTCAGGCGTTGCAAGGCCAGGTTTGGCTTTACCATCAGGCGCACAACCGGGTTGCTGATATGCCCGGCAGTCCAGCGGATATATTCGTAAGCCAGGCCTGCCAGAAGGGGCAGCAAGATGACCCGGCTCAACAGCCGTACTCCCATCGGTAAAGGGCCCAGCAAGGCGAATAAAACGATCGAGATCAGGACCAGCGTCAGCAGAAAGGCTGTACCGCAGCGAGGGTGCTCCAGGGAGAACTTGCTCACATTTTGAGGGGTCAGGTCAGCGCCAGCCTCGAAAGCATTGATGGTCTTGTGTTCGGCCCCATGATAGGCGAATACGCGTCGGATGTCAGGGATATAGCCGATGATCACGATATAGGTGATCAGGATCGCCAGGCGTACCAGGCCTTCCACCAGGTTCCCCAGCCAGGCTGCCTGGCTACCTTCGCCCAAGAGGGATTCGGTAAAATGCCCCAGGGCTGCTGGCGTCAGCATGAACAGGCCGATAGCGAAGGTCAGGCTGATGCCAAGGGTCAACCACAAGGCGGGCCCTTCGAGCTTTTCATCCTCTCCGGTCTGGATATTGGCTGAGATGGTCAATGCGCGCATTCCCAGTCCAAGTGCATCCCACAACATGATCAGCCCGCGCAGGAAGGGGATCTTCGCAATGCGGCTCTTGTAGATTTTGCTCAGCGGTTCGTGGTGGATGATGATGTCTTTGTTGGGGGCTCGCATCGCAATCGCTACAGCTTCCCTGCCGCGCATCATCACGCCTTCGATGACGGCCTGTCCACCGTAGTTAGGTAAGGATAAAGGTTCGTCCATAGTTCAATCTTTCATATTAAGGATAAAGTGTACCAACGCTTCTGTTCCACGCTGCCAGTTGGGCAGGTGCATTTTTTCGTTAGGACTGTGCATATTGTCTGCCGGTGTACTGAAGCCGGTGTTTACCGTCTCGATCTTGAGGATTTCTGAGAACAGCGATACGACCGGGACGCTGCCGCCTTCTCTCTTGAATAGCGGCCTTTTTCCCCACACCTCTTCCAATGCATCGCTAAGCGCCTGGATCCAATCTGAGTTGCGGTCTGAAATAGAAGGTGGCCCGCCTACCAGGTCATCCAGCTCCCAGCGTATGGTCTTCGGCGCATTGTCTTGAAGATAGCGGGTCATCTGCGCTTTTACCTGTTTGGGATCCTGGTTTGGCACAAGCCGCATCGAGATCTTTGCTATAGCGGTGGCGGGTAAAACGGTCTTTGCGCCTGGGCCTGTATATCCCGAGTAAAGGCCATTCACCTCCAGGGTAGGGCGAGCGCCAGTTTGCTCTACTGGGGAATAACCAGCTTCTCCCCATAGTTCTGGGGCTCCGCACTGTTCCAGCACCGTTTCTCGGGTAACCGGGAGCCGGGCCAGCTCAGCGCGTTCCTCCTCTTCCAGGTCGAGCACGCTATCATAATACCCAGGCAAAGTCACGCGGCCTTTCTCGTCATGCATTCCCGCGATCAGCTCGCATAAGACTTGAGCCGGGTTATGGACAGCTCCTCCAAAAACACCGGAATGCAAATCGTGGTCGGGACCATACACCCGCAGCTCAAAGTAAGCCATCCCGCGCAAGGCGTAGGTAATGGTTGGGACATCGATAGCGATCATACCCGTATCTGGATTGAGGGCGAAATCGCAAGCCAACATCTCACGATGGTCGGAGATAAACTTTTTCAAGCTTGGAGACCCAATTTCTTCCTCTCCTTCGATCAGGAACTTGATGTTGACGGGTAGGGGTCCTGTGCTTTGAACGGCTTCTATCGCATTCAGGATTGCTTCAACCTGCCCTTTCATATCGGTGACCCCTCGGGCATAGATATATTCCCCGCGCACCGTTGGCTCGAAAGGACCAGTCTCCCACAGCTCCAGAGGCTCAGGGGGTTGCACATCGTAATGACCGTAAACCAGCATCGTGGGAGCTTCCGGTCCCGCTCCTAACCATTCTGCATATACCACCGGGTGCCCGGCGGTGGGGTAGATGCTCACCTTCTCCATCGATAGCTTTCTCAGTTTCGCTGCGATCCATTCCGCCGTCTTTTGCATGGATGCTACCGCGCCTGGATCGGTAGATATGGAAGGGATACGCGATACTTCGATCAGCTCATCTAGATAGCGCGCTTTGTTACCCCTGTAAAATTCAATGGCTGCTTTTCTGCGGTCTGTCATGTATTCTCCTGGATGCCTTTCGTCCATATAAGCTGGCAGAATTATACCCGCCTATTCGTATCCGGCGGGTCTGGTTTATCAGTTGCGCTGGTCCGTTATCTACGCTTGCCTATCCAGTGATGGAACCTGTCTCCTTCCACCTCACCGGAAGCACCCTGGTCCAGCTCATCCAATCGGGATGCGGATGAGAACATCAGGTAGCATACCAGCAAAAACGCTGTGAACATCAACGTGAAGACAAAGAATCGCAGGTTGTTGAAAGGGTTGGCCAGGCGCGCCAGGATATCGTAAACGACCTCCTGGGGTTGGGTGAAAAGGTCCCAGCTATTCCATCTTCCGAAGCGCCCCAGGTAAATTCCCAACCCACTCATGGACAGCGTTCCGGCCACGAAGACCCAGCTTGCCAGGGCTCCCAGGTAGCTTTTAACCAGGTACTGCATTGTCCTTAGGGAAGCAATCGCCAGGAAACATCCGGTCCAGGCAAAGCTGGCCAACATGACGATATCGTACCACAAAGGGATGGGCGGGCGGTGCTCGAGGTGCAAGAAATCTGTGACGATATATGGGGCGTTGGGAAAAAAGATCAGCCATAAGCCGGCCGGGAAGAGCAGCATCCACCAGCGCCCTCGCGCCATTTGGTGAATGAACAGCGCCAGGAAGCTGAATACATAAGGAACCCAGGCCAGGAACAGGTTCCAGGGCATATTGTTGTAACTCCACCCATATGCGAAAAGCATCCTGACGCCCAACAGCCCTAACGCAAGAAAACTGGATAGTAGCAGTGGATATAGGGATTGGCTGGCCAGGAATCTGTGTACACGTAATATACTTGCCTGCATAAATCCTCCCAGTCTTGATTATATGCGATTTTCCTGGTCGATTTTTGAGAGTTTCATAAAGTATTCGTCCTGTCCACAAACCTATATCTTTCACGAAAACGACCAGATCCTGGGCATAGCCGTGAGCGTGAAGTAGAAACATGTTAAAATAGTTTCACATCTGAATGAGGAAGCCGGGGTACAATGCCAAATCAAGATCCACACCGATGGTTACACTGGGCCAGGGAGATTCAGGCTCTTTCCCAAACTGGATATCATTATGCAGAAAACGATTACCAGCGCGAGCGCTACCACCGCCTCTCGGATATCGCAGCCGAGATCATGAGCGCTTATGCCGAGCTGGAGTTGGAGCCTTTGGCAGGGCTTTTTCAAAAGCAGACCGGATATGCCACTCCAAGGGTGGATGTACGTGGGGCGGTTTTTGACCGAGGCCGTTTGCTGATGGTTCGGGAGCGAATGGATAATGGCTGGACCATGCCAGGTGGCTGGGCCGATGTGGGGGATGTGCCTTCCCATGCGGCTGAACGTGAGGTCTATGAGGAGGCTGGTTTCCGGGTCCAGGCTCGCAAGGTGATCGGCGTTTACGATGCTAATCGCACCGGCCCGCTGGAGATCTTTCACGCTTTCAAGGTCATCTTCTTGTGCGACTTGATTGATGGTGAAGCCCGTACCAGCAGCGAAACCTCTGAAGTGGCTTTTTTTGGTCCAGATGAGATACCCCAGCCTCTCTCTGGAGAGCGCACCAAAGCTCGCCATATCAGGGATGCATTTGCCGCTAATAACGATCCTGGTCTGCCCACCCAGTTCGACTGAGATCATGGAGGCTTGATGTTAATTAAAAATGCAGTAATCGTAACCTGGGAAGAAGACAACCGTATCCTGGAGGATCATGCCCTCTACATAGAGGATGGAAAGATCGTCGAGCTGGCTCCGCAGGAAGAAATGCTTTCCCGCTATCCTTCAGTTGAACAAGTGGATGCCCGCGGACAATTGGTTATGCCTGGAAATATCTGCGCCCATACCCATTTTTACGGTGCGTTTGCCCGTGGTATGGCTCTTCATGGGGAAGCGCCCAAGGATTTCCCTGAGATCTTGCAGAAGCTTTGGTGGCCTCTGGATAAATCCCTGACCCTGGAGGATGTCCGCTATTCAGCCCTGGTTTGCCTGGTGGATGCCATCCGGCACGGCACGACTACCCTTATTGATCACCATGCTTCTCCGAATGCCATCCATGGATCTTTAGACGTAATCGCCGAAGCAGTCGAGGAGTCAGGACTGCGCGGGGTGTTATGTTACGAGGTAACCGACCGGGACGGTGAGGCAAAAGCGCGTGCCGGGATTGATGAGAACGTCCGTTTTATCGAGCGCATGGCTCGTGGCGACACGGCGGGTGGGCGCCTGGCGGCTGCCTTCGGTCTACATGCCAGCCTGACCCTCTCCGATTCGACCCTGGACGCCTGCCGGGAAGTGGCTGGAGATACCGGTTTCCATATCCATGTAGCCGAGCATGAGGCAGATGAGTACGACAGCCTGTCCAAATCGGGGCAACGCGTCGTAGACCGCCTGTATGAGCGCGGCATCCTCGGTCCCCGCTCGATTGTCGCCCATGCCGTGCATATCGATGCCCGAGAAGCCTCTCTGCTTGCGGAGAGCGGCGCCTGGGTGACCCACCAGCCGCGCTCGAATATGAACAACGGCGTCGGTGTCGCCAATGTTGAATCGCTCATGCGCCTTGGCATTCCAGTCTGCCTGGGCAATGATGGTTTTTCCAACGCCATGTGGGAAGAATGGAAGACCGCTTACCTGTTGCACAAGGTCTGGAACCGTGATCCTCGCCGTATGAACGGTGCTGATCTGGTGCGTTTGGCTGTCTATAATAATGCTTCTTTAGCAAACGTATTTTTTTCCACCACCCCCACCGGCAGAATTGCCCCAGGTGCTCAGGCCGACCTGATATTCGTGGATTACCAGGCGCCCACACCCCTTACGGCCGGCAATTTGCCCTGGCATATCGTTTTTGGCTTCAATCCCAGCATGGTAACCACGACGATGGTGGCTGGAAAAATCCTGATGCGAGACCGCCGGCTTCTCACCCTGGATGAGGGTGCTATTCATTCCCGCGCTCGAGAACTTTCACCGGCCGTTTGGGAGCGCTACAACCGCCAGTTCGCTTGACCGGCTAAAAACACTTCACTTCTTATAGGATAAACATGACCGCACACAATCCCAATCTCCCCACCATTGCTATTCTAGGTGGCACCGGTAAGGAAGGTCCAGGGCTGGCTATGCGTTGGGCGCACGCTGGTTATAAGATCATCATTGGCTCTCGCCAGCATGACAAGGCCCAGTCTACCGCCGATGAGCTGAACCAAAAGCTCGGCATAGATTTTATAGAAGGCATGCAGAATGATGCTGCGGCGCTCAAGGCTGAAATCAGTGTTCTCACAGTAGTCTTCTCCGCCCACGAGACAGCCGTGCGCGGCTTGCGAGGGTCTCTGCAAGGAAAGATCCTGGTGGATGCAACCGCGCGGGTAGATTTTCGAGACCCGCGCCCTCCAGATCCACCCTCAGCCCCCAGCCAGGCCCAGGAAATCCTGGGGCCGGGGGTACGCGTCGTGGGCGCCTTCCAGACTGTCCCTTCCCACGTTCTCAAAAAGAACCTGGGCGAGAACCTGGACACCGATGTCCTGGTTTGCTCGGACGATCTAGATGCCGCCAAGCAGGTCATACAACTGGCCGAAGCGGGCGGGATGCGCGCCTACTACGCTGGAGGATTGGAGAACGCCCTGGTTGTTGAGGGCATGGCTGCTGTGATGATTAGTCTCAACAAGCATTACGGCGTCCGGACAGCCAGCATCAGCGTCACCGGAGTGCCTACCCAGGAAAGTTGAGTAAATTATCTTCATACCATACGATCATTAGATTAGTCCGTCATGACCCTAACACTTACACCCCTTCCTGGCATTCCTCATATCCAAACCGGTGACGATTTACCTGGCATCATCCTGGATGCCCTGGAACGCGCGGGTATTCGCCTGCTGGAAGGGGACTTGCTCGTTCTGGCTCAGAAAATCGTCTCCAAGGCGGAAGGGCGCTGGGTGGATTTGAAGGATGTGCAGCCTTCACAGCAGGCGTTGGAATGGGCTGCTCAGATCGAGAAAGACCCGCGCCTGGTCGAGCTGATCCTGATGGAAAGCCAGAGTATTCTACGCACCCGCCCCGGGACCATCATCGTCGAACACAGGCTGGGGTTTGTCTGTGCCAATGCCGGTATCGACCACTCTAATGTGGCCGGTGAGGCGGGACAGGAAAGTGAGTGGGTCTTGCTGCTGCCAGAGGACCCGGATCGATCAGCCGGTTCCCTACGCCAGGCATTGGAGATATACTCTGGTGTGCGGCTGGGCGTCCTGATCATCGACTCGCATGGTCGGGCCTGGCGCTCTGGCACGGTCGGTGTGGCAATTGGCCTCTCCGGCTTACCCGGTTTGTTGGACCTGCGCGGACGAGTCGATCTCTTTGGATACACTCTTCGCATTACCCAGGTAGGCGTAGCAGATGAGCTGGCTGCTGCAGCCTCCCTCGTTATGGGACAGGCCGATGAAGGCAAACCGGTCGTCCATGTGCGCGGCTTTCCCTACCCGCTCCGGGAGGCTTCCCTCCCAGAGCTACTCCGGCCCAGAGAACAAGACCTTTTCCGGTGATCTATTATGCACGGCATTGTCTCACTCCTCGATGAACCCAATTATTCCAAAGTGGAAAAGCTTTGGTTGGATTTAGAGCTAGAATGCGGGTTGAAGGGGATCAAAGTCACCCCAATACCACATTTTTCCTGGCAAGTAGCCATGGATTATGATTTGGATCGCCTCAGGCCCGTGCTCGAAGAGATTGCTGCTTCAGCCAGTCCTTTCAAAGCGTATACCACGGGTGTGGGCATCTTCAGCGGGCCAAAGCCGGTCGTGTTTATCAATGTGGTAAAAACGGACGAGATGTTACATTTTCACAAGCTAGTCTGGGAGAAGACCCTTCCCACCGCTCTAGGGATCAGCCCCTTGTATGCCCCTCAGTCCTGGATTCCTCATATTACCATCGCTCACAATGATATGGTCTGGCCTTCCGTCAGCTGCGCTATCCAGAAATTGGTCTACCAGCCCTTTAATTGGGAGATCATAGTGAGCTCGATCTCTGTGATCAGCCAGGCGGAGGGGTTGGTAGGGGAAGAAAGCATGCATTTTGACTTCATGGGCTCGTCCTAACCCCCCTGGAGAAATTTATCAACTAGATAGAATGGGTACACCACTCGATATAGATACAATCCTGTGGGTTTCCAACAACCATAGTATGAGCCGTTTTTATCCCTGATCCTGGAAGATAATTTCATCTAATACATTTCTTATCTTCGGGTGTTACCATACAACTGGTAAACCAAAATGTAGGAGGAAAATCAATGCTTTCGAAACTATTTCCAGGCGAATACCGGGACCTCATAGAAGATGAAAAACGCGCTTTTGCCTTCCTTGCTACCGTGATGGACGACGGGTCCCCGCAGGTCACCCCGGTCTGGTTCAACACGGATGGAGATAATATCCTCATCAACACGGCTCGCGGGCGGGTCAAGGACCGCAATATGCGCGCCCGGCCCGGGGTATCCCTGGCAATCATCGATCCGGAAGACCCTTATCGTTACATTCAGATTCGTGGGACTGTGGTTGACTATAGCGAGCAAGCAGGGGATGAGCATATTGATGCCCTGGCAGCCAAATAC
>CAZAQS010000085.1:15585-17878 GCA_964486825.1 uncultured Anaerolineaceae bacterium
CTTAACCAAGAGGTATACCCCTGGAAGTCTCCCGGCGAGGCTCGTGTTCGCTATACCATCCGGCCGAAATCGGTTTCGTCTTAATCCCTCGCAGGGTTAGCAAGGAGTAATTTTGGCTGAAGATGAAATGATTTCCTTCATCCGCTCCCGTCGCTCTGTGCGCCGCTTCAAGCCAGAAGCTGTCCCTGGCGAGGTATTGGAAAGCATCTTGGAGACCGCTCAATGGTCTCCCTCAGCTCATAACCGCCAACCCTGGCGTTTCGTGGTGCTGCGCGAGAGAGATGGAAAAGTGCGCCTGGCAGAGCGTATGGGTATGGATTTCAAGCGGGACTTGCAGCGCGATGGTCTGCCTGCTGATGAGGTAAAGGCGCAGGTAGAACGTTCCAGGCGCCGCATTCTGGATGCCCCGCTCGTGATCGTGTTGTGTCTCGATCCATCCGAGTTGGATGTATACCCCGATCCCGCTCGTTGCCGGGCCGAGCACCTCATGGCAGTCCAGAGCGTGGCCATGGCTGGAAGTGCGCTCATGCTTGCCGCCCACGCACACGGCTTGGGTTCGGTATGGATCTGCGCGCCGCTCTTCGCTCCCACCGCTGTCCTGCAAGCCCTGGACTTGCCTCCCGGTTGGGAGCCCCAAGGGATGGTTTTGACAGGCTATCCGGCACGCATCCCTGAGCCCCGTCCGCGCCGAGCGCTGGCCAGCGTTACACGTTATCTATAAGGAAAATGGAGATGGCTTCGCAGCCCGTTGAAGATTTGAAAGTAGTTGCCCTGGCAGGAGGCGTCGGAGGGGCTCGCCTCTCCGACGGGTTAGCCCAGCTCCTACCCCCGGCGAACCTGACCGTTGTGGTCAACACTGGGGATGATTTTGAACACCTCGGCTTGCTCATTTCCCCCGACCTGGACACTGTCTGCTATACCCTGGCCGGACTCGCCAACCCCTCAACCGGTTGGGGCCGATCTGGAGAAACCTGGACGGTTATGGAGAGCCTGGAGGCTTTAGGCGGTCCGGGTTGGTTTCGCCTGGGGGACCGGGACCTGGCTACCCATCTCGAGCGTACCCGCCGCATTCGTGAGGGGCAATCCCTCTCGGAGATTACCCGCGCCTTCTGCAAGGCCTGGGATGTGGCTGTACGAGTCTTGCCAATGAGTAATGATCGTGTCGCAACCCAGGTGCTGACGACCCAAGGGGTCTTGCCTTTCCAGGATTATTTTGTTCGCCAGCGTTGCGAGCCCCAGGTGTCCGGCTTCGTTTTCCAGGGCATCGAACGAGCCAGTCCTGCTCCAGGTGTCCTGGAAGCCCTCCAGGCTGCAGATGTAGTGGTCATCTGTCCATCTAATCCGTGGGTGAGTATCGATCCTATCTTGAAGTTGCCAGGTATTCGGGCCACTATCGAAATAAAGGCCGTCCTGGCTGTTTCCCCCATCATCGCCGGGCAGGCCGTCAAGGGCCCAGCAGCCAAGATGTACCGGGAGTTAGGCGTGCAGCCTTCAGCCAAAGCTGTCGCTCTGCATTATGGATCCAGGGCCTATTCGGGTTTACTGTCTGGCTTCGTTATGGATAGAAAAGATGCAGATCAGGTTTCCGACCTGACTGCCATCGACTTGGATGTGTTAACGACGAAGACCTTGATGCTGGATGCTTCGACGCGCCGGAAATTAGCTGAGGATGTGCTTGCTTTAGCCAAAAAAATACTGCCGGCTACGAGTGAGGCTCGCTAACCGGCAGCAGGGATCTATTTCTTTTCGGCTTCTTTCGACCCCAGGATCTTGTACATACCTGTGCCGCATACAGTGCATTTCCCGCGTACTGCCGGGCGGCCGTTTTTCATCGTGACTTGTTCGGGATTTTTGATTTCACGTTTTTGTTTGCACTTTACACAATAGCCTTCTTCAGCCATGGTTCCCTCCGTTTTGGTCTATACACGCTCAATGAACGTGTAATCAAATATGGATTTAGTGTATCATATATATAAATTAATGGCAAACGTTCAAAAGCCAGGAAATTCATCATGGAATAGACCTTGCACCGTCCAAGGTGCATCTTCGAACGGGTTGGGTTATAATTAGTCAGGGAGGATCATCTATGTCACTTTGGGCTATTGTGCCTGTCAAACCCCTTCGCCGGGGAAAATCACGCCTCGCAGGCATTCTCTCGCAAGACGAACGCGCCAACCTCAACCAAACTTTATTAGCCCACACCCTGGATACCCTGAAGGCAACCCCCGAAATTGAACAGGTCCTTGTTGTCAGCCGAGATACGGAGGCTTTAGCCCTGGCGCGCGAGCATGGC
>CAZAQS010000086.1:0-17812 GCA_964486825.1 uncultured Anaerolineaceae bacterium
GTAGGCATCTTGATATTATCGGTTTTCTTGGCAGCCTGCGGAACGGCCGTAGCACAGGCGCCAGAGGACCAGAACCGGACAGTTAGCGTGAATGGGAGCGCACAGGTTTCTCTTACACCTGATATCGCCTATATTAGCATTGGTGTAACCACTGAGAATGCCGATGCAGCCGTAGCCGTAGAAAGAAATAATGCTCAAGCACTAAATGTGATCAACACGCTGAGAGCACTCGGCATAGCTGAGGAAGATATCCTTACCAATAATTTCAGCATCTACCCAACGCCTGTTTACACCCCAGAAGGTCAGCAACGCGAGACCACTTTCATGGTTACGAACACCGTTTTTGTGACCCTGCGAGACCTGGATCAGGTCGGTGAAATCTTGGGTTCGGTGGTGGAATCAGGGGCCAACCAAGTTACTGGGATCCAATTCGATGTAGCCGACAAGACAACTGCTCTGGCAGAAGCCCGCAGGCTGGCTGTAGAAAATTCCCGCAGCCTGGCCGAGGAGCTTGCAGAAGCCGCTGGCGTGGATCTGGGGCCTGTCAAGAGCATCAGTTTGCTAGGAAGTAATTACCCTATCCCTGTCACCCATCAGCGTGAATTTGCTGCAATGGATGCCGGCTCCGTACCGATCTCAACCGGACAGCTTACCATCACCGTGGACGTAAACATAGTTTACGAGATACGCTAATCGACCCTAAATATAGAAAAGCACCCAGGGTCATCGACCTCCCGCCGGTTCAAATTCAACTTGCGGGAGGTCCTTCATTTATCTTTCATTTTCCATTCTGGAAAGTGGCTTTATGGATCGGTGCCGGGAAATCTCCCGAATAAATTTCGTGCCAGTCTATATTTTTTAACCTATGGTATAAATACGACTTGTGGATGATATCTACGTTTTTTTCCCGCCTCGTCGTACAGGGTCTCTTTTCAACTTGTCATTCATGCTCCTGTTCTTAGGTGTAGGAGGTTGGAGCATCTCTCAAGCCAGCCGCACAGAAGTCGGGCCGCTATTCCTGTTCTACCTGCTCCTGGGTCTGGTCGCCTTCGGCCTTGCGCCAGTTTTTGCATACCGTTTGCGCGCATTACTGAATGCCACATATGAGTTGGAGCGAGATGGCATCCGGCTTAATTGGGGGTTGAGAGGGGAGGAAATCCCCATGGACGAAGTGTTGTGGGTAAATCCAGCTAGTGAGATGGAGCCGGCCGTTCCCTTGCCTGTTACTCGCTGGCCAGGGTCAGTTTTAGGAACCAGGCGAACCGAAAGCGGCATCCCGGTCGAGTTCTTTGCAGCCCGCTCTTCAAACCTGGTGCTGGTAGCTACCCAGGAACGAGTTTTTGCGATTTCCCCCGAGGAGCCGGAAGCTTTCTTACAAACCTTTGAACACCTGGCTCAATTGGGCTGCCTGTCTCCCCTGCCAGCACGATCTATCTCCCCTTCCTTTCTTCTAGCACGATTTTGGAATAACCGGGTGGCCCGGTCAATCGTACTGGTATATGCAAGCCTAAGCCTGGTTTTACTCATATGGGTAACGCTGATCATCCCCAGATACGATCTTGTGTCCCTGGATCTAACCGCGGATGGCCTGCCCCTGGACTTCGTGCCGTCTATTCAAATCCTGCTACTGCCAGCTATCAACCTGGTGTTTTTTGGAACAAATTTCTTGTTAGGCTTATTTTTTTTCCGGCGCGCCAATGCAGCAGGGGAGGATGATGGATCAAACCCGGCAAAAATAATGGCTTACCTGCTCTGGATCACTGGCGTAATGACCGTTCTGCTTTTTCTAGGGGCAGTATATTTCATACAACGAGCGGCTTCAAGTTGATAAAAAATATCTCTATAAAAAGGACTGGTTATCCCCAAACAGACCACACTTATCCACAGGAATTCGGCCACTTATCCACAGATCTATCCGGAAAGAATTTGAAATGCAGATCCCCCTGGGCTTTCTCCTAGGCGCTGGGATCGCCGGATTGGCCTGGCGAGCCCGGTCCCTGAATGGGAGTGGAGCTGTAGCAGCTACCCTTACAGGCGGGCTGGTTTTTGGTTTGGGGGGGTTCTCCTGGGCCGTTCTGCTGCTGGCCTTCTTCATCTCTTCGAGCGCCCTCTCCAGGTTATTTGGCGCCAAAAAATCTTCTATCAACGAAAAGTTTTCCAAAGGTAGCCGTCGGGACTGGGCCCAGGTGCTGGCAAACGGCAGCCTTGGAGCCACTCTGGCGGTCATCTCTGCCCTGGAAGGAAATTCAATTTTGGCTTGGGTGGCTTTTGCGGGCGCCATGGCAGCCGTTACCGCTGATACCTGGGCAACAGAAATCGGCGTATTAAGCCCCTCGGACCCCCGCCTCATCACGAATAGGCAAATCGTAGAAAGGGGCACATCCGGAGCCATCTCTACTACCGGTAACCTAGCTGTAATTGGAGGCGCGTTGATGATCGGGACTGCAGCAGGTATCCTTTCCCTGCCTGCCAGTTTCCTGCCCGTTCTGGTCGTCACCACTTTTGGAGGCGTTTGTGGAGCCCTGTTCGATTCCTTGCTCGGGGCCAGCTTGCAAGCAATTTATTACTGCCCTAACTGCTTGAAGGAAACAGAGCGCCACCCTCGCCATACCTGCCAGACCCAAACTGAATTCTTGCGCGGCGTGGCATGGATCAACAACGAAGTAGTAAATTTTGCATGTTCAGCGGTTGGAGCTGGCGTAGCTGCCAGCCTGTGGCTTTTTTTCTTCCAGTAAAGACAGTAAAACAGGCATCTTTTCGAGCACATAACATCCAGCATCGGGAAACAACCCTTCCGGATCTAGAAGAACGGGTTGCAGGCCAGCCCGGCGAGCTCCGACGACGTCAGCAAAATAATTATCCCCAACGTACATCGTTTCGTCTGCTCGCAAACCCAGTTTTTGAAGGGCGTGGAAAAAGATCTCAGGGTCTGGCTTCCAAGATTGGACCTCTCCCGCCGCAACCACCAGGTCAAAATAACCCTCCAGCTCTAGTCTTTCCAATTGGTCCTGGTAAGATTTTGTGCGGTTTGAGACCACTCCTAACAGAAAGCCGGCATCTTTGAGCGCCTGGAGGGTTTCCGGCACTCCGACGATCACCCGGCCCTGCGGCTTATACTGATCCTTCATATGGGAAAAAATGGCTGGCAGGACCTCATCCAGGAGTTCATGAGGACATTCAAAGACAACCAATTGCGAGCGGGTGTAATTGAGCCAGAATTCAAGTTCGGAATCAAGAAAAGTTTCCCTGTCCTGAAGCAGCTCCTCAGATTGGGCCCAATAATAATGCACCCATCGCATCACCCGCCGGCGTTGCTCCAGAGAGTCTGGGACGCCAAGTTGTACCGCGTTTTCGAAAAAGGTCTTTTCTGGTGACGGGTCGTTGTGACGCAGCGTTCCATCCAGGTCGAAGAATACGGCCCGGAATCCATTTGGTGTTATCATCTTACCCCCCAATCTCGCTCATCGTCCTGTTGAGCGGGATCACTCCATCGGCGAGCATATGACCCCAGGGCTTCTCCCAAATCCCCTCTAAGATCAATTCGCGCAACTGGTCCAATGTGGCCCCGGACCTTAATGGTGTTAACAAATCGACTTCGCCCTCCCTCAGCAAGCAAAGGCGCAAGCGCCCATCAGCAGTTAGGCGAGCCCGAGTGCAAGAAGCGCAGAAGGGTGAAGTCACCGAGGAGATAAAGCCAATATCTCCTTTAGCGTCAGGAAGTCGGAAAAGACGAGCTTCTCCGTCCAATTTTCCCCCATTCACCAGCTCGAGAGGGCCCCGCGTTGCTTCGATCCGCTCCTGGATTTCCGAAGCTGTTACAAGTTGTGTGGTTTGGATATCCGTAGCGCCAGCGAAGGGCATCATCTCGATAAAGCGCACCTGCCAGGGATGCTGTAGGGTGAGCTGGGCCAGGTCGACCACATCGGCCTCGTTATAGCCGCGCACGACGACGGCATTGATCTTGATGGGTGTGAGCCCAGCCTGCTCGGCAGCCTCGATGCCTGCCCATACCTGATCCAGGTTCCCCCAGCGGGTCAGGCGACGGAACTTTTGAAGGTCAAGTGTATCGACGCTGATATTCACTCGCTGCAATCCGGCTTCAGCGAGTGGCTT
Organism: uncultured Anaerolineaceae bacterium; assembly: GCA_964486825.1. GTDB lineage: Bacteria > Chloroflexota > Anaerolineae > Anaerolineales > UBA4823 > CAZAQS01. The sequence goes on from CAZAQS010000086.1 coordinate 4,114, forward strand.
CGCAAGGCGTGCAAGCAAGACACCGTTGGTCGTCATCGTCAAAGACCTGACCCCAGGGGTATTAGCGATGTCCCCGACAAGCTCGACGATATTCGCACGTACTGTTGGCTCGCCCCCCGTTAGACGATATTTATCAAATCCCAACCGGGCAAACAGGCGAACGAGTTGGCGAATCTCTTCATCCTGCATCATCTCTGCATTTGGGCGGAAGACCATGTCTTCTGGCATGCAGTATACACACCTCAGGTTACAGTGATCCGTGAGGCTGATGCGCAAATAATGTATTTTCCGTCCAAAACGATCCAGAGCCATGCAGTATCCTTGATATTAGATAATTATTATCATAATTATAACACTAACTGTGTATGCCCCATATTAACCCAGGTCGAGCAACTTGCGGATATGGAAGGTATGATCCCGCTCATGCCATACCGCCCGGCGCAATAACTTTCGCGAGCTCCAGAATTCTCCCTCGATACCAACCACTTGGGTTGATCCTGCCAGGGCTGGCAGGATCTCGATCAAGCGTGAGCGAGACATTTCCAACCTGTCCTGGTACTCCTCGGGAAGCCGCTCTTGATGGGAAACCAGTCCAAGACGTGAGAGATACCACCATTCCGCGCCGCCCACATGCCTCAAGATCCCCGCAATATCCGTCTTCTCACCCGGATAGCGCCTGCTTAAGATCTCCTGTGGCAATTCTCGGACAGTTTCCAACAAATCCTCCCTTGACCAGGAGAGCAGGTTTAATACACGCTCAATCTCCTGCTCCCGCAAGGGCTTCCAATCATGTAGGAACCAGGCGTTCACGGCGTAGGCAGGTTGCGAATCGGGCGATACCCGCTCATAGTCTTCATCGATAAAATAGACCTGCCAGGTATCCTCCAGGAAAACGACGATTGCTTGTGGATCGAACCATCGCTCGCCGCCTTTCCTCTCAACCCATTCCGCATACTCGATGATTGCAGGGGCAATATTGGCTAAAGCTGACCTGCCATCTGGGCCATAGGCAAAGCAACCCGGGTACTCCAGCGACCAGGCCTGAGAGCGGTTTTCATCTCCATTTTCCAACCCAATCAAGAAATGCATTCCAACACCCTTGGTACCAGTGTTAATTCTAAATTGTCAAATAAGAAATCATATAACCCGGATTACTGAGCAGGATGTGATGCGGACCAGATCATCCGGCTTGAGTTGGAAGACAGCATGAGGGGTGCCTGCGGCTGCCCAGATCACATCGAACCGGAGCAAATCCTCGTCAACAAAAGTATTCAGTGCTTCGGCGTGTCCGATTGGGGGTACACCACCGATCACAAATCCTGTCTTTTGCCGGACATATTCCGCATCCGCCTTCGTAATCGGCTCACCTACCAAATCACCAATCCGTTTTTCATCCACCCGGTTTGGTCCGCTGGCTATCACCAAGATAGGCTGCGAAGAAGCCTTGGTTTTGAATACAAGGGATTTAGCAATCTGCTCTACCCTGCATCCTATTGCTCGGGCAGCGTCCACTGCGCTACGCGTAGAAGCAGGCAATTCTAAGACCTTTAAGGGGACTTCAAACTGATCCAGGGCATTCTGAACTCTTTGGGCGCTAGGGCTCAACATAACCTACTCCTTTATGGTTAGGGATCGTTAGGAAAGGTACGCTAAGGCTGCAATTCCTTTGGAACGAAAAAGGGGTACAGCCGGGCTGTACCCCTTGATTAAACCAGATAAAGTCCGGGTCAGGAAGTGAATTTTTGCTTAAGGCGAGCGCTCTTACCTGTGCGCTCACGCAGGAAATACAGTTGAGCACGGCGTACATGCGCATGGCGGTGGATTACCACTTTATCAATACGTGGAGACCGGGCCAGGAAGGTACGCTCGACGCCAATACCACCTGAGGCTATCCGGCGAACGGTGAAGTTGGCATTGTTGCCGCCTTTGCGCTGGCGAATGACAACACCCTTGAACTCCTGCACACGCTCGCTGTTGCCTTCCTTAATTCGAATAAAGACGCTAACCGTGTCGCCAGAGCGCACCTGGGGAACATTGGGGTTTTCCTGGGCCTCAACAGCCTTCAATAGATCACTCATTAGAACCTCACAGTACTCTCAAAAGAGAGGGAAAATTTCTGCATAATAAAGCCGCCTAGGGCGGCGCGGCTTAGGATTATAGCATGCCTGGATTGATTTGAAAAGAGCGATTCGATAAAATTCGTGCCTTTTTATCAAAGTTTATATTGACCGGAAGGCCTGTGAATGGTACAATGCTCTCCGCTCGCCCCCATCGTCTAGGGGACTAGGACGCAGCCCTTTCAAGGCTAAAACCGGGGTTCGAATCCCCGTGGGGGCACCAAGAAACGTCATCTGATACCAGGTGGCGTTTTTGCTTAGATACTGCAAGTGACGATCACCGTCCCTTTCGTTTTAAGAGCAGCAAAGATAAGCGGAAGAGGGGCATTAAGATAAAATAAGTAATTATGAGCACTCTTGACCGCTCCGGATTGACACGCTTTGCATGGCTTTCAATTCTTGCCGCTATCATTACCATCTCTCTGAAGCTGGGTGCTTTCTGGTTGACCAACTCGGTCGGCCTGCTCTCAGATGCAATTGAATCGCTTGTCAATCTGGTTACAGCCATCGTTGCGTTGGTATCCCTCACCATTGCCGCCCGCCCGGCGGATGAGGAATTCAGCTATGGCTATTCCAAAATCGAGTTTTTTTCCAGCGGCTTTGAAGGTAGCATGATTCTGCTTGCAGCTGGCAGCATTGCTTTCACGGCCATTCCTCGCCTATTCAACCCACAGCCGGTCGAGCAATTAGGACTGGGATTGGCTGTCTCCGCCGTGGCGGCAGCCATAAACCTGGGCGTATCTAGAGTCCTTATCCAGGCTGGCAAGCGCTACCGGTCCATCACGTTGGAAGCAGACGCCCGCCACCTGATGACCGATGTATGGACAACAGGAGGAGTTATCGTTGGGGTATCCCTGGTGGGCGTGACTGGCTGGGTGCGCCTGGATCCGATCCTGGCGTTGCTCGTGGCTTTGAACATCCTGGCAACAGGCTATGGCCTGTTACGTCGCTCGGCTCTCGGTTTGATGGACGCTTCCCTTCCCCAAGAAGAGGTAAAAGAGATCCAGGAAGCTTTAGATATGTTTGAACACCTGGGCGTTAAATTCCATGCAGTACGCACTCGCTCGGCCGCTGCACGTGGTTTCGTCTCTATGCATATCCTGGTGCCTGGCGAATGGAGCGTGCAGCGCGGGCACTACCTGGCGGAACAGGTCGAAAATGAAATCCACCGCCGGCTGCCCCAAATCCATATCCTCACGCATGTAGAACCACTAGAGGACCCGGCATCCTGGAGGGACACCGGTCTGGACAGGGAATGAAAAAAGGAAATCTATGGATAGCATGACAGAGAAAGGAAATAAGCAAACAATCAATAACCCGCCAATCTTGGTTGTTTCCGGAGGAGTAGGCGCCAGTGGTAAACAGGTAATGCACACGCTATTAGCCCAGTTCCCCGAAGTTCAAGTACCTGTAATTACACATGGAAACACTCGCACCCTGGAACAAATTGGTGAAGTGGTTGCCGAGGCAAAGGAATCAGGCGGTTTGATCGTGTATACCCTTATCGACTCTCCACTCCGTAACCAATTAGCAGAAAAAGCCCGGGCTGAAGGGGTAGAGGCAGTTGATTTAATGGGCGATTTGATCCACTGGGTTACAGACCGGTACGGTCAAGAGCCGCTTGGCGTTCCTGGGCTTTACCGCCAGCTCCACAAGGATTATTTCGAAAGGGTTGACGCGATTGAATTTTCCATGCAACATGACGATGGAAAAGACCCCAGCGGATGGGGACAGGCCGACATCATCCTGGTTGGTGTGTCCAGGACGGGCAAGACACCTATCAGCCTCTATCTATCCGTTTTAGGTTGGAAAGTAGCGAATATCCCGTTAATTCCAGAAATCCCCACGCCGGGTGGCTTATCGCAACTAGATCCTAAGCGAGTTATCGGCTTGACGATCGAACCGGGGCAGCTTCTGCTCCATCGCCAGCACAGGCAGAGCAGTCTGGGAGCTCCGGGAGAATCTGGATACGCTGCCCCAGCGGTAGTGTACGAGGAAATCAAGCAATCGCGCAGGCTCTTCCGGCAGGCAGGCTATGCAACCATCAACGTCACCGACAAGCCAATTGAAACATGCGCGGATGAGATTATTCGCACCATTACCCGGCAACTGAGGCTTTAACATGCCTGGTATATTACAAGCAAGCCCCATAATTCCCCAGGACCATACCATAACGGTCGAGGACCTTTCCATTTTCAGCCGAGACCAGCAAAATGACAGGATGGATATCGACTCGGGAGGGCGTGCCTTAGCCGCGCTCGTTCGTCCATACGCTCGCAAAATTGCCGGGGAGCCTCTCCGGATGACCTTCGACCTGAAGCAGGCTAGCGTCCTGCGAGCTTTCCCCACAGCCCCTGCTGATCAGGACAGCTCCGCGTAGCGAAAGCATTCGACGAGGTGGTCGTTCACCATGCCGGTCGCCTGCATATGGGCATAACAGATGGTAGGACCGACAAATTTAAAGCCACGCCGCACCAGGTCTTTGCTCATTGCCATGGATTCGGTTGTTTGGGCCGGTATATCTGCCAGGCTATTCCAGGCATTGATGATCGGCTTTCCCCCAACAAAACTCCAGATATACCTGGCAAAGCTGCCAAACTCGCGCTGCACTTCAAGAAAAGCCTTTGCATTGCTGACGGCTGATTCGACCTTCCGCCTATTGCGGATGATACCGGCGTTGGTTAGCAACTGACCGATCCGGTTTTCATCGTATTGGGCGACCTTTTGGGGATCAAAATAATCGAAGGCTTCCCGGTAATGCTTCCGTCTCTTCAGTATCGTCAACCAACTTAGTCCAGCCTGAGCACCTTCCAGGATCAAGAACTCAAAGATCAACCGGTCATCATGGACAGGAACACCCCATTCTTCATCATGGTAGCGTATATAAAGCGGGTCGTTGGTAGACCACTGGCAGCGTTTCTTCATTAAGGCTCTCTCTCACAGATCCATCTCTACCTGTTTTGGCTTTGGGAAACCAGGCGGTGGCAGCAAACCCCGCTCTTGCAGCCACTTCTCGGGTGGACCCGACCACCCGTAGCGACTCAGTTCCACCTGGTCGCGCTCGTCGAACTGGATGCCTTCATCCTCTAGCAAATCTCGCTGAATAAGAGCAGCTTCCTTTCTTCCAAGGCTGATCTTCCCCTGGGAATTGATCACCCGTTGCCAGGGGACTCCTTCCGGGCAGGCTGCCATGGCTCCACCCACCCAACGCGGTCCAAATGCCTTGTATTTGCTCGCCTCAGTCTCTTCCGGCGCGGGAATCATGGCTGCGATTTGTCCATAGGTAGTTACGTTGCCCGCTGGAACCTGTCGCACGATCTCCCATACCAGGATATTGTAAGCAGTCTGGTCTCGAGGCGAAGAATAATTTACTGGCATATCTACCTCCCTTACAATTCGCTTTTCAAGAAATAGGAACCTATTCTTACCACCTATTAAAACCTAAATTTCCGATTATGTGGGTTTCAAAATATAGCGGAAATACAGTTGGGCGTCAAGCAGGTTGTATGTCAAGCGTTTGACCCGCCTCAACCACCAGGAGACAACTCGGATATAATCAACCTCTGTGGCAACCTCCACTCCTTCCGCCAACCAGCAAATAGCCAGGGCAGCCGGTACCATCATGCTGGCGTTCATTGCGAGCCAGCTGATCGGGCTGGCGCGCTACGTCCTTATCGCGGCTACTTTTAGCACCAGCAGGGAGATGGAGGCTTTTACTGCTGCCAACCGGGTGGGTGAGTCAATCTTCTACCTGGTGGCAGGCGGTGCGTTAGCGTCTGCCTTCATCCCTACCTTTACAGGTTTGCTCGCTAAAGAAGACCGGCAGGCCGCCTGGAAGCTTGCTTCGGCAATCGGAAACCTTGTGCTGCTAGTTTTAATTGTTCTTAGCGGGCTAGCTGCCATCTTTGCTCCCCAAATCGTACGCTACCTGCTGGCGCCCGGCTTCGCAAGCGACCCGGTAAAGTTTAAACTGACCGTGGACCTGATGCGCCTGATGCTACCCTCAGCGGTGATATTTGGTGTGAGCGGTCTAATCATGGGGATACTCAACTCTCACCAGGTCTTCCTGATCCCAGCCTTAACCCCCTCGATGTATTCCTTAGGGATGATTTTTGGTGTTTTAGTGCTCTCCCCTCGCATGGGGATCTACGGCCTGGCATGGGGTGTATTGATCGGTGCAGCCTTACACCTGATACTACAAATACCTTCCTTACTGCGCCAAAAGGGTAATTACTTCCCTACTTTGGGGTTGCATCTTCCAGACGTGCGCGAAGTAGGCCGGTTGATGGGACCACGCCTGTTTGGTGTGGCCGTGGTGCAATTGAATTTTTGGGTAAACATCCGGCTGGCTTCCCCCTATCCGGGGAGTGCGTCGGCAATTTTTTATGCCTTCACATTGATGCTGATGCCTCAAGCTGCCATCGCCCAATCGATAGCCATCGCCGCTATGCCGACATTTTCCCGGCAGGCTGCCCTCGGAAAGCTGGATGAGATGCGCACTTCCCTTGCAGCCAGCTTACGGAGTGTGCTGCTCCTGTCTGTACCAGCATCGGTGGGCTTGATGCTCCTGCGAGAACCCTTGACTGCCTTGCTGCAGTTCGACGAGGGCGGGGCAAAATTGGTCTCCTGGGCATTACTGTGGTATGCAGCAGGGCTCGTGGGCCATTCAGTAGTGGAGATCCTGGCTCGAGCATTTTATTCCCTGCACGATACCAAGACTCCGGTGATTATAGGCGCAGCTGCAATGGGGACAAACATTATACTCAGCGTGACTTTCCTGGCTTTATTCGCACGCGTTGGCTGGGCGCCGCATGGAGGCCTGGCTTTGGCAAATTCAACTGCCACAGCCCTTGAGGCGCTCGTTTTACTTCACTTGATGAGGCGTAGGCTGGACGGTATGGAGGGACGGCGAGTCTTGGAAGGCGGTTTACATAGCGCCGGTGCAGCCACTCTCATGGCGCTGGGCTTGTTTGCCTGGCTGGCAACCACCCAGGGGAGGCCAGACTGGCTGGTACTACTCGGGGGATTGGCGATTGGTAGCGGGATCTACAGCGCCCTCATTATAGGAGCGGGCGTCCCGGAAGCCAGGAGCTTGTTAAACAGCCTGATAAGAAAAGGAAAAGCGGTTATACCCTGACCCACCATAGAACCTGCGCAACAAGGAATCCAAAAAGTGTACCACTGAGCGCTTCAAGAGGTGTATGGCCAAGCACTTCGCGAAGCTGTTCTTCTCTTAAAGGATGACCATGCGCAAGGTCGCGAATCATGGTATTGATGATCTCGGCATGCTTGCCTGCCTGGCGACGTATACCGGTAGCATCATAGATGACCACCATGGCAAACACGGCCGCCAGCGCATATATAGGTGTCTCAAAACCTTGAAAGAGACCGATAGAATGCGCACAGGCGGTTACCAGGGCGGAATGAGAGCTGGGCATGCCTCCAGCACGCAGGGGTAGCGTCCAATCCCAGCGCTTGTTTCGAATAAATTCTAGCGGGACTTTGATGATCTGGGCTAAACCCCATGCGACCAGCGCTGCAATGAGGGCCGGATTGGAAAGGAAGCTGGGGAGCTGCATCGGGTTATTGATCAGGATTGAAGTCGACGAGTTCTTTACCTGATAGTTGCTGGACTTTCAGTTCAGCCTTGTCCAACAGGTCGGTACAAAAGCGGACCAAATCCTGGCCCCGCTCATAAAGCGCCAGGGCATCTTCTAAGGAAATTTCTTCTGATTCTAAAGCAGTGATAATCCCTTCCAGCTCTGCAAAAGCATGCTCGTAGGATAATTCTTCCAAAGGAGTTATCCCAATTCCGGTGGGTAAGGCTGTGGAGGTCATAAGTTACTCCTGCTCGGTGGTCTCGATCTCAAGTGGAGGGGTACTGTGAAAGGCTCGTAACGGAGCGTCATCCGGCAGCGAATCCGAGACATAAAAGTTAAAAAGCTCTTCCTGTATTTGACTCTGCCTTAAATAGGCCTGGATATCCGGCCCAACATCTTTACGATAGGTTTCGCCAATGGCCCGTCTTTTTGCATTAAATGAGATCAATGCAATGGCGCCCAACATCACCATCACACCCAATATCCAGGCAATGAAGGCTGTGATGAGAGGAAAAACGCCCCAAACATATAGCCCGAAGACGAGTGCAGCCATGGGCAACCCGATCAATGCACACCCCAGGCCAAATGCCTGTTCAGCTCCTTGTGCGCCGGCCTTCTCCAGCCTCTCATTGCTGGCTCCGGTCAGCTCGGAGAGTTCCAGGCGCTCCTGGTCCGTGAGGTCATCCACTACCTCGTCTCCCTTTCATCCACCTTTACGCCAAACTGTCCATCGCGAACTTGAACTTGCAATGGATCGCCAGCCTGGACTTGATCGACGCTACGGATAAGCTCCCCATCCTGACGTGTAACTACGGCGAAACCCCGCCTTAGAACGGCTTCAGGGTTCAGAGCGCCTAACCTCTGCTCCAGGCTGGATAGGCGCGTTCGCTTCAACAGCATGGTGGTCGATAGAGCAGACATCCCCCGCCTGGCCAGGTCGTCCAGTTGCTGTCGGTCTGAGCGGATACGCGCTCGCGGGGAAAGCATTTGCAAACGCAAATGAAGCTCGTCCAACTGCCAGCGGGGTGCTTGCAGGTGAGAGCGGATCATATGACTCAGACTGCGGGAAAGATCTTGCAAAGCGCCGTGCAGCTCTTCTCGGTCAGCAGCAGCAAGCTCGGCTGCCGCGGTGGGAGTCGGTGCACGTAGATCGGCGGCAAAATCCGCCAGGGTAAAATCAGTCTCATGACCTACCCCACAGATGACCGGGACAGAACAGGCAGCAATCGCACGTACCAACCTCTCATCATTGAATGCCCACAGGTCTTCGATCGAGCCTCCACCGCGTGCCAACAAGATCACATCCGGGTCCACCTCTCGCTCCAATCCATCAAGCGCTGCGATGATTAAGGCGGGCGCCTCTTCCCCTTGAACAGGAGTTGGCGAAATGACGACCCGAGCCATAGGACAACGCCTCTTCAAAGTGTTCAAGATATCTCGAAAAGCAGCCCCAGTGGGCGATGTAACAACGCCAATACAGCCAGGCAAACGTGGAATGGACCGCTTGCGTTCCGGGTCGAACAGGCCTTCGGCCTCCAGGCGCTCCTTCAGTCTCAAGAACTCTTGAAAGAGCATCCCCTCACCGGTTGCGCGGATTTTATCAGCGTAAAGCTGGTAGATCCCGTTAGCCTCGTACAACCCGATGCTGCCGTGCACTTCGACCGCGTCTCCATCTCGCGGTAATAACTTCTGGCGTTGTACGTCCGTACGCCACATAACGCAGCGCAGCGAGGCGTTCATATCTTTGAGGGTAAAATAGAGATGTCCGGAGGAAGGCCGCGAACAGTTCGATACTTCTCCTACGACCCAAACATCCTGCAGGTCGTAATCGCTTTCCAGCAGTTGGCGAATGAAACGTGTCAGGCTGCCAACTGACCAGGTACGGTTTTGGAAAAGGGGTAACTGGGCCATTTGCGCAAGCATACTCTTTTTAGGTAGGACTGTCAACCATTCCATCATGATAGATTCTTTGCTACAATAAAGGTGCAATCGTCTTTTGGCAAATATCCAGGTGGATCTACAAGCCTGGTGATTTCCGAGATAAATTAAGTGACCTGAAGGTATGTTTATGACAGCGTGGAGGGGTTAATGAATGCGCTGGTGGAAGCAATACTTGATGGAGAATAGATTTGAATTATTTATGGTCCCCTTGGCGTATGGAATATATCGAAGACGAAAATAAGGAAAACGAATGCGTGTTTTGCCAGGCTCCGGGTTGGTCTGATTTCCGCGAGCACTTGATCGTGCACAGGGGCGAGCGGGCTTTTGTCATCTTGAACCGCTATCCTTACACAAGTGGTCACCTCATGGTTGTCCCATTCGAACACAAATCCTCCCTGGAGCTCTTAGACTTTACGACACGAGTGGAAATCATCGAGCTAGCTTCGAATTTCGTCCAGGTATTAAAAGAAGCCTACCAACCTCAAGGCTTCAACGTGGGCATCAATATCGGAATGGCTGCCGGGGCGGGAATCAAAGAACACGTCCACTTGCATATCGTGCCGCGTTGGGTCGGGGACACAAATTTCATGTCCTCCCTGGCCCAAACACGCGTGCTGCCGGAAACTCTCGAAGATACATACAATCGTGTCCTGGAGGCATGGTCTAAGTTGGGTAAATCATTGCAGGAGTAAATTCGAAACCAACTATTGCTTTGAGGAGAAAAGCCGTGAATACTGAGAACAACCAACGTGAAGCCGTCATTTTAAGTGCGGTGCGGACCCCCTCTGGCAAATTCCAGGGAAGCCTGAGTGGGATACCGGCTCCCCGGTTGGGGGCTCTGGTGGTGGAAGCTGCCGTAGAACGAGCAGGGATCAAAGACCCCTCAGAAATCGACGAAGTTATCATGGGGAACGTAGTCTCCGCTGGCTTGGGCCAAAACCCTGCTCGCCAGGCTGCCATCTTCGGGAAACTACCTGAGGGAGTCGGCGCTACCACAGTCAACAAAGTCTGCGGCTCGGGGTTGAAGGCCGTCATGCTAGCAGCCCAGTCTATCCGCGCTGGCGATGGGAGCCTGTTCGTAGCCGGTGGAATGGAAAGCATGAGCCGCGCTCCCTTCCTCGTCGAAGGGCGTACAGGAACACTGCGCTATGGGCATGCTCAACTCACGGATGCCTTGCTACATGATGGTCTTTGGGACCCCTTCGAGAATTGGGGTATGGGAAATGCCGCTGAATTCATTGCTGAAGAGTATGAAGTCACCCGGCAAGCCATGGACGAGTACGCCCTGGCCAGTCACCAGAAAGCAGCGGCTGCCAGCGATGAGGGCAGCTTCAAGGACGAGATCGTCCCAGTTGAACTGCCAGGACGCAAGGGGCAGGTTACGATTTTCGATATCGATGAAACTCCCCGCCGGGATACCTCCTTAGAAGTCCTGGCAAAGCTCAAACCGGCCTTCCAGGCAGATGGGAAAGTGACCGCTGGGAATGCGCCCGGACTCAACGACGGCGCCGCGGCCGTTGTCGTAGCTAGCCGGGCTAAGGCAGAAGAATTAGGTTTGAAACCCCTCGCCAGGGTGGTAGGTTATGCCCAGCGCGCTGTAGCGCCCAAATACCTGTTTGACGCCCCCTCGAAGGCCATGCCGCGCTTGCTGGCAAAACTGGGATGGACACTGGCGGACGTTGACCTGATCGAGCTCAACGAGGCCTTTGCAGCCCAGGTGCTTGCCAATGGCTACGCACTGGCGGACCAGGGTTGGGATTGGGAAAAAGTGAATGTGAACGGGGGCGCTATCGCTTTAGGCCACCCGATTGGGGCTAGCGGTGCGCGTGTGCTGACTACCCTTATCTACGCATTGAGAAAACGAGGGCTGGAGCGAGGCATTGCATCGCTGTGCCTGGGGGGAGCCGAGGCAGTCGCCCTGGCAGTTGAGATCGAGTAATTTAGTATATTGCCAGTGAAAGTCCACTAAATAATTCATTTATAGCTACTAAAAGAAGGATCCTGGAGAAAATCATGGAGATTAACAACGTCTTCGTTGTCGGAGCTGGCACGATGGGGAATGGCATCGCGCAAACTGCAGCCACCAGCGGGTTCGATGTCACCCTGATGGATGTAGCGCCAGAGCAGCTAGAAAGCGCCCGTGCTTCCATTAGGAAGTCGGTCGAGAAGCTGGTCTCGAAGGGCTCCCTTACGGAGGAGCAAGCCTCGAACGCTTTGGGCATCCATATGGTAGGCAACCTGGACGATATTTCCACTGCTGACCTGGTTATCGAGGCTGCTACAGAGAACCCTGAGCTGAAATTAAAAATTTTCCGAGACCTCGACCGTTTGGCCCGGCCCGAGGTGATCCTGGCTTCCAACACCTCCTCGATCAGCATCACGAAAATTGGGGGCGCTACCCAAAGGCCAGATAAAGTGATCGGTATGCATTTTATGAACCCGGTGCCACTCATGCGCCTGGTTGAGGTGATCAGAGGTCTGGGAACATCGCCAGATACAACCGAGGCGGCCATGGCGCTCTCCAGGCAGATGGGCAAGGAACCCGTGGAGGCCAAGGATTCTCCGGGTTTCATCTCTAACCGGATCTTGTGCCCGATGATCAATGAGGCCATCTTCGCCCTACAGGAAGGCATCGGCGCCCCCGAGGCGATCGATACAGTCATGAAGCTGGGTATGAACCACCCCATGGGACCGTTGACGCTGTGCGACTTGATCGGCCTGGATGTGGTCCTGTTCGTGATGGAAGTGCTCCAACGAGACCTTGGTGATGACAAATACCGGCCCTGCCCGCTGCTGCGCCAGATGGTCGATGCAGGATATCTGGGACGCAAAACCGGGCGAGGTTTCTACACATATTAACCTTCATAAAAATTTTTAGATGTCCTATCGCCGGCGCATGACCAGGAGACGTGGGTCCCGCCGACTGATTAAGTTGAGCCAATTCACCAGGCGGTAGATCCGGCGGAAGTATGGAGGCATCTCCGCTTCCCGAATGACACTGAATCCAAAGCGTGCGTAAAACGTTTCTAAATGAGAGCGGCAGGTGAGGTAAAGAGGCGGCGCTTCTGTGGATACCAGCCTATCGATTACCGCGCTGGCGACTCCTTGCCGTCGCCAGGCCGGCTCCACGGCGATGGAAGCCAGCTCGCGCGAACCGTCCCGGTGAACTTTGACCTGCCCGCAACCGACCACCCGGTTATCCCCATCGACCGCAATGATAAAGCGCGACCAGTGGATTCCGAATGGGTTGATCAACGCCGAACGGACCAACGCTCGAATGGCGGATTGGTCTTCTCTTACGGCAGGGCGGATCCCGTAATGCATCTCAGAGCCTGGTTATCCCGGTTCCATTACCTGTATCCCCCCAAAGGTGGTCATGGCGGTTATGATATGTGAGCGTGAAAATCTAGTATCAGCCCGGCCAGCTCAGTTGGACGTTGGAGAGGGATGTCGTGAACCGTATCCTCCATCCATCGCACCTGTAACTCCCCGATGCTGGCCTGGGCTTTGGAAATGCCCTGTCTTTTGAGATCGAGGTAGGTCTGCTCGTTTTCATCCAAGGGTCCGGGAGGTGAGGTAGGGACTGCCAGAACGGGGCAGCGCACCTGTCCAAAGCTCTCGTAGGTTTGGTACTCCCAGATCGAACGAAGGATCTGTAGATGGCGTTCCAGGCTCAAGCGGGGATAAATGAGTTCATCAGGAGAAATCTCAAAATTGGCAAGGATGGCCTGGACCGCCTGGTCATCGGGCTGCCACTTCCGAGAGGGGTGAGCAAGCGTGGATAGGAAGCTCTCGACTGAGGTTCCAGCCAGCCGGGGAGGCGTAAGGCGACGGCGAGTCTCTTCCCAATTTGCGCCGGGCGCCTGGTCCATTTGTGTGAAACCACCATCTACCAGGACCAATCCTGTAGGAGCGCGCAAACCGATGTGGAAACGTGCAGCAAACTCAAGCGCCAGCAAACCACCCCAGGAATGACCTACCAGGAGCGGTTTCTCTAGCTGTGCAGCATCAACGAAGGTTGCCAGATCACGCAGGTAAACA
>CAZAQS010000087.1:0-17800 GCA_964486825.1 uncultured Anaerolineaceae bacterium
CCATAACCCATATCATTAAGACGTTCAAGCGCACGGGCAGCATCTTCGTAACGTTCAAATAAACCGCAAACGGTTGCCATTGATCTCCTCCAGTTGTTTCAGCGTTTGTCTCGCTTAACCTGTTTTAACTATAACGACCTGAGTAGCTACAGTCAATTAGGGATATACCTGTTTGGTAGATAGGGTTTTCCCTACCAGTGAGCTAAGGTTTCTCCCTACAAATAGTTAATCTTGCTATTAACCCTCCTGGAACCAAAATAAAAAGAAAAGCGTCTAGGAAACATAATGGACGGTGGTCGTCCTTAGCAAATACCTTTGATCGTAGCAGTATTCGGATGGAGAAGACGGGAGGTAGAGATGGCTCAAAAGTTGGTTAACACCTTTACATTGTTCATATTTTTGCTGATCGTGATCCTGGCTATTTCTATCAGCAGCAGCCAAGCGCCCTTGTGGTAGGCCTGGCAAGATAGCCAAAATAAATTCTCTAAACAGCAAGCTGCTGGGAACACGCCTCCCAGCAGCTTGCTGTTTCATTCAATGAGAAATTGGAGACCTTAAGGTAAAATAACCTTAAATGGATTTTCTGCGTACGTTTTTCTCACTTAACCGCGTTATCATTTATTTTGGGTATGGCCTGGTCTTCTTCGTTTTGGGCCTGGCGATCGCTTTGCAGTCCAGAAATTACTCGCGCCTGGATCTTGCCCGCAGCCTCAAGTGGCTTGCAGCATTTGGATTCGTGCACGCTTTTAACGAATGGGGCGACCTTTTTATTCCCATCCAGTCTGTTTATGCCAGCCCGGTTACTATAGATTTTCTGCACCGTATTCACCTACTCCTTTTAGCCGTTTCTTTTGCTTTTTTATTCGAGTTTGGGGTCGCCCTGCTCAAACCCCTTGGCCTGGCGCGTTGGATCCACGGAGTACCAACGGTCCTCCTGGCGATATGGTTTTTCGTTGTGTATTTTCCTTTGCCGGGCTTGGTAGCTGACTTCCAAACCTGGCATAATACATCGGATGCATTGGCGCGCTATTTTTTGGGCTTTCCTGGCGCCATGCTATCCGCTTATGCGCTCAGAAAACATACCATGCAGCGCATTGCCCCTTTGAATGTGCCCCATATTGTCGTGGTGCTACGGTTTGGGGGAGTGATGTTGGCTTTATACTCGATCTTTGGTGGTTTGATACCCCCACCAATACCTTTCTTTCCAGGTAATCTCTTGAACAGCGTTAATTTTGAGATGGTTTTTGTCGCGCCTCCCCCGGTTTTCCGGTCCCTGATCGGACTGGGCCTGGCGGTGGCTATTATCCGTGCTTTAGAGGTCTTCGATGTTGAAACGGACCGGATGATCGAAGCTATCGAACAGCAACAGATCCTGTCCACCGAACGTAGCCGGATCGCGCGCGATCTACATGATGGTGCTATCCAGAAGGTTTATACCGCTGGCCTGCTCATTGAATCTGCCCAAAAACAAGTGAAGGACAGCAGTGGGGTCCTATCCTCACGCCTGTTGAAGGCTGAAGTTGTGCTCAATGATGCCATTGCGGACTTGCGTCACAGCCTGGGAGAGTTGAGAAGCACGCCTTTAATAGAACCTTTCCCCTCGGCTTTAAAAAAATTGGCAAATGACCCAAGCTTTGGCAGCCTTGTGGATATCTCGCTGAAATTGGATCTTCCAATCGATGAGACACTCTCCCCTGTCCGAACTGACCATGTACTTGCTGTGGTCCACGAAGCCCTGTCCAATTCAGTGCGTCACGCCCGGGCTCACGAGGTGAAAATTACAGCTCAAAAACAAGGTAACCGCCTGCTGGTTGAGATCCTTGATGATGGGTCAGGATTGCCGAAGCAGTTTGAGGCAGGCTATGGGTTGCGTAATATGCGCGACCGGGCGCGCTTGTTGGGAGGGGAGCTGGAGATCAGCTCACTGAATGGGAAAGGGACAGCGGTCAGGTTGAAGATACCCTGGAAGGATGAAAAATGAGAAAGATCCGCGTCGTGCTCGTCGATGATCATGAGATCGTCCGCTTAGGTTTAATAACTCTGATCAATGACCAGCCGGATATGCAGGTGGTTGGTGAGGCAGGTTCAGCTTCAGAAGCTCTGCGCGTGGTAGAGCAATTGCATCCTCACGTCGTTTTAATGGATATTCGCTTGCCCGGAGAGGGAGGTATCGAGGCTGCCAGGCAGATCACAGATCGCTTTGCAGACACCAAGGTCGTCATGCTAACTTCCTTTGCCGACGACGAGCTGGTTTTGCGAGCCATCCAGGCTGGGGCAGTTGGTTATGTCCTCAAACAGGTGGGCAACGAAGAGCTATTACGCGCCATAACTGCGGCGGCGCGTGGCGAGGCGCTCTTGGATACGAGTACCACAGTCCGGCTGCTTTCGAGGGTCCGGGAGGTCGAGCGTAAGCATATCCAGGATGCTTTTCGGGACCTGACGGAACGGGAAATGGAGGTGCTGGCAGAAGTGGCTCGCGGGAAGACAAATGCTGATATCGGTCACGTCTTGAACCTCAGTGAAAAAACTGTCCGTAATTATGTCAGTACGATCCTCGAAAAATTGAACCTGTCGAACCGTATCGAGCTTGCCACCTATGCCGTTGAGAACCGATTGTCGGATAGGATGAGAAAAGAGTAAATTGGGGTACGGACAAAAAACGAGCGCCTCTTCAGCGCTCGTTTACCTGTTTGTATGAAGAAGATGGAATATTAATCGCCTGGTGCAGGCTCTGTCTGGGGAAGGCTGGCAGATCCAGATGGCTGTTTCCTATCCTTTGCCAGCTGCCAGGGTGTGCCAATCCAGCGCAGGAGGAAGTAATCTGCTCCGATATAACCGGAGACCTTCCATGCCAGGATCAGGCCTACTGCTACAACAAACAGCATGGGGTTCGTGCTGGCGGAGCCGGCCATCATGAAGTTCCAATTCATGAAACCACCGAAGAATGCCGCGATGCCTGTAAAGGCGCCCAGGATCAAGGCGATGCCAACCAGCAGCTCGCCGGCTACAACGACCTTGGCAAACCAGGTGTAAGCCTGGGCATCCAGCATAGATTGGAGGAAGGTGCGATACCAATCGAAGGCAATAGGGGGACGCCCTGCTTCAGGAATGCTGACAGCATTGGTCCAGAATCCTTTTAGAGCTTCGCCGGTTTGTGTCCAGGCAGGGTTGCCTAGCTTACCCGTAACGGAGTCGATCCATCTCCATCCCAACCAGACGCGTAACGCAAACCATAACCATCCTGCCCTGGGATCGTTCAACAGCTTCTGTACCAAAGGGGGATCCTGGATAACATGACCTTTGCGAGTAACGATTGTTGACATTTTCATCTCCTTATAGAAAAAAGTATCTTTATTCCAGTTTTCGGTCGCCTTTTTATTCGCAAGCAACCGCTGTTTTCTTATGTCTCTATTTTAGGGACTTTTCCCATAAACGTTAGGGTCATGTGTATCTGATTCCTTAGGTACACATGACCCTTATCGGAGAATAATAGTCAGATTTGTGCGATTCTTTACAAGGGGGATCCCCAGGTGACCTGAATTAGCGCTGGCAGTACCAATCCTGAAGGGCCTCTCAGAGAGTAGGTCGCCAGGCGGGTCAAGGGCGTTTCGTGCAAGTTGACTTCTACAACGACTGCTCCATGTTGGTTAGCAACGAATGGCAACGAAGCAGCAGGTTCTACGATGGTGGATGTTCCGATGGAGAAGAAGACCTCAGCGGCTTCCGCCGCGTTCCAGGCGGCTTGGAGCGCCTCAACCGGCAAGTTTTCTCCAAACCAAACCACGTCTGGGCGAAGAAGTCCTCCGCAATTGGGACAGCGTGGTGGGATCTGCCCGTCATCCCTCCATCTCTCAACCAGGTTGCCCTCCTCCATACATTTAATGCGCTGGATACTGCCATGCAGCTCCAATATCTTGTGGCTGCCAGCACGGCGGTGCAACCCGTCCACATTTTGTGTGATCAGGGTGAATTGAGGGATGCGACGTTCCATTTCTGCCAGCGCCAGGTGACCTGGGTTTGGTTGGGCGCTGGCGGTAAGCTCTCTCCTCCACGCGTACCATTCCCAAACCAGGCGTGGATCTTTGCGAAATGCTGCTGGTGTGGCGAGCTCCTGGGGACTGTAGCGCGACCAAAGGCCTGTCTGCGCTTCACGAAAGGTTGGTACACCACTTTCAGCAGAGATGCCCGCGCCGGTGAGGGCGGCAACGCGCCGGGCGGTACGCAATACTTTGACCAGTTCTTGGGGAATCTCAAAGCGGTTCGTTACCATGAGCTTTCAAGGCATGCTTCTCTCCGGAAAACGGACTTTCGACCAGTAACGCCGGATTCCATCAGCGGACATGAATGAGGGATTGGCAGCTTCGTGAAGGTTCACCTGATGCCTGTCTAGGCCCTGTTCTTGAGACATCCGCTCGTTCCATGTGATAAACTCTCGGCGCAGGTCTTCAAGCGAAAGGTTGGACGGCATGACCCGGTCGATCCATTCATCGACTTCGTCCAGGGCTCTCTCCAAAGCCTGCAGGTGCCATCCAGCATCTTCATAAATTCCAAAGTGGGTGGGCGCGATCCTGGTAAATTCTTCCTGGCGCAGCCTGTCCAGGCTCTGGCGCCATTTCTCTAGGTGGAATTCCGGGGGAGGCATCGGGATGCGTATATGCGGAAGATTGGCCAGGCGAACACCACCGATATCCCCGCTGAAGCAGATGTCTTCAAAGATATATGCAAAATGATGGCTGGCGTGACCCGGCGTATCGATAGGTCGGAAGGTAAATCCGTTGATCTCAAGGGTCTTGCCATCCTCTAAGATAGAAAGCCGCTCCTCCGGCACAGAAAGGAATTCACCCCATAGGCTGTCCATCATATCACCGTAAATTCGGCCGGCGCTTGCCAGGAGTTTTTCGGGGTTCAGCAGGTGCGGCGCTCCATTTGGGTGCACGTGGATACGCGCCCCCTTCCGGGAAAGCCACCCGGCTGCTCCACCATGATCCAGGTGGATATGCGTGAGAAGGACATCCGTCACCTGATCAGGGCGGAAGCCGTATTCCGCCAAGCCTGCTTTCAAGGCAGACTTAGTCGAGCCGGGACCAGATTCAACCAGGATAGCCCCATCCTTATGAGGGACCAGGTAAACCGCGATGGACCCTTCCAACCCCTGGAATTTCAAATCGATGGTATGTACCTCAGGACTGTTCATACTCCCTCCACTTCTATATGATAAGAAAACCCACCTGTTTTAGTCCCTTATTTGCTGCTCTGGATATTTTATCTTAGATCGCTTTTGAAATAAATCGAGAATACTACTCCTGTATGAATATCCTATCGCTGAACATCCACATGAGCTAGACGCGCTATTGACGGAAGATGGCTATACGGCTAAAATGTGGTGCGTGTTCGGGATGGAGAAGTGGCCTGTATCCAGGGGCGGACACGGCTGCTGGCAAAGCAGCTTTCTATCACTACCCGGTGGAAACCGGAATTAGCCAAAGAAGTGAAGGTAACCTGCATAAACGGGAACTCCGGCAGGTGAGAGGCGCTTCGAGGAAGGATAAAATGGAAGAAGTTGTATTACAAGCTAAAAAACGTGACATCATTGGGAAACAGGTAAAAACCCTTCGTAGGGCAGGAGGATTGCCAGCGGTCCTATATGGCTCCGGTATCGATCCTACACCCATCCTGTTGGATGCCAGGGAAGCAGGCCGGATCCTCGGCAGCATCTCGACCTCCGCCGTGTTGACGATCGAAATGGATGGAGACCGGCATATGGCGCTTGTCCGAGACCGCCAGCGCCATATCCTGCTCGGTTCGCTCACCCATGTCGATTTTCAGGTAGTTTCCAGGACTGAAAAGCTGCGCACAGGGGTGGCATTGGAAGCGACTGGCATCTCTCCTGCAGTTGAGGATGAAATTGGTATTCTGATGACGGGCCTGGAAGAGCTGCGCGTAGAGTGCTTCCCGCAAGACCTGCCCGAACGGATCGTAGTCGATATCTCTGGCCTGGAAAAGATTAGTGATGCGATCTATGTCAAAGATATCACACCGCCCGCCAATGTGGAATTCCTGGATGATCCAGAGGAAACCGTCTTCGTAATCACCGCTCCAACTGCGGAAGAGATCCTTGAGGAAGAAGAAGTTGTTGAAGAGGAAGAGTTGGAAGAACCCGAAGTGATCGAACGCGGCAAGCGAGAAGAAGAAGAAGAAGAAGATTCGGAATAAGGATAGCGCTTAAAAATAAAACGGTGTACGCTTCACGGTGTACACCGTTTTTATGTCCGTTAATCTATAAAGCCCCTAACCGCCAATACCAACCTCAATATTTGCTGCTAGCTGCGCTTGATAGCAGAGTTACCTGCCAGAATCTCCAGCAGGTTCAAGACGATATACGCGCTCACTCCCCAAAGCACTTCTCCATCATACGGCTTGAAATACACCACCGGAATGGGTTCCCGAGGGCTTGGCAAAGCTCTGTACTTAATCTCGTGGCTCGATGGATCGGCCAGCCAGCCCCAGGGGATGGTAAAAACCCGGCTAACCTCGATATATGCCATGCGAATCGGGAAGGGCCAGGGCGCCAGGCCGACCACTGGGGTGACATTATAGTTAGAAATGGTCGTGAAGCTATTCATCCGGCCTAGGATCCGGACGCTCTCAGGAGGCAAGCCGATTTCTTCATACGCCTCACGAAGGGCAGTCTGCTCCGGAGAGGCGTCCCCATGGTCCGCACGTCCACCCGGGAATGCCACCTGCCCGCTGTGCTCGGGTAAATCGCTGTTACGGCGGGTAAAAAGGATATGCCATTCGTTGTCAACTCTCACAAATGGGATCAGCACAGCCGCCGGTCGGGGTGGTTCTGAGAAGACACCGGAATTTAGGTAATCCTCCAGGCCGGGCTCCGAAGGCAAGAAAGATCCCTGTGTGGATGAAAGTTTCCGTTGGATTTCATCAACCGTGAGCTTGTGCGTTGGCATCCCTTACACCTCTAAGGACCGGCCAGGCTGCCGCAGTACACACAAACCGGGCTTCTGCTGTCGCCTGTTTCGATATCTTCAACGCGCAAAATGGCTCCACATTTCGAGCATTTGAAGGCCGGGGGAGATGGGGTGGTCTCCAGGCCCGTAAAGGCGCCGGGGAGATGCTTTTCCAATTCCCGCTCCAGGAACTCCTTTATCTCTCCAGCCAGCTTGTCGAACCCCAGCCGGGCCAGATCCCCCACCAATAGGTTTCCGCTCTTTGCCAGGCGTTGAGGGTCTGCGCCACGTGACAGGATCTCCAGGCCCTGGCGTAGATGATATTCGCCTGTCTCGGTCTCACCAGCCATCAGCCTGGCCCGCCCACCCTGCAAGTGCAGGTGCGCGCTGGGTAGGAGGTGGCCGCGGTCTCCGGCGTCTCGGGCTTGCCTTTCAAAAAGGACTGCGGCATTGGCATGCTCGCCCCTTTCCATCAATTTATGGGCGCGGCGCAAGTCCTTCAGCGCCACTTCAGCCAGGGCAGGTTCGCCAGGTAAACCGTGCGTTTTTCCTCGCCTTGGAGGACGCCTGGGCGGCATGCCTATGCCTCCCTCGCGGGTGGGGAAGCATCATCATCAATCTCTGAGCCCTCCGCTACCCTCTCGCTGCCAGCTATCACAAAGCCTTCTTCCAGGTCCAAATCGTCTTTTGGAGGCAGGATAGGCCTTGAAAAGATCAGGTAACCGGTATGAGCCACCATACGATCGGTCGGTCGGAGCTTTTCAGGAATGGCCTGGTAATAGCGCAGCATGATTTCACAGACTTCGATAAAGACGAAATTTCCCCGTTGTAATGCAGTGAGCAGGCGGGTGACCTGGTTCATGGTAGGTAAGATCGTTCCGAAAAAGCCACCTGGCTTGAGAGCACTACGGACCTGCTCGATGAAATCGTATGGGTTGGGGAGGTCGAGGAAGAGCGCATCCACGCCGCGTTCATCGAAGCCTTCCCGGATATCCTTTAGTTTGAATGTAACTCTGTCCTCCAGGCCCAACCCACGGATGTTTTTCTGCGCCAGCTTCTGCATCTCCGGCCTGGCTTCATAGGTTGTCACATGTCCTTGTGGACCGACCATGCTGGCAAGCGCTGTCGTAAATGCGCCAGAGCCTGTCCCTGCTTCCAACACGTGTTGCCCGGGTCCAATATTCATCATCATCAGGATGAACCCGATATCCTTGGCGTACATGATCTGCGTGTTGCGCTTGGTTTGCTGGAGCAGGTCTGATAGTGAAGGGACCAGCAGCACGAAGGTGCGACCTAAATGGCTGTATATCATGCTCCCCCAGGGCAAACCGATCAGGTCGTTGTGCTTGAGTATACCCCGGTGGGTTTGTAGAGCTTCTCCGCGGGTAAGGCGGACGATAAAATGTTTTTGCCGTGGCCCTGCCAGGAGGGCGAGATCACCCTCTTGCGCATGAGTCCGGTCCTGGTCAGGAGTCATGCTGGATCAACCTTTTCCTATCTATCGATTTACTCGCTATGGCTGTGCTCATGGGTTGAGATGCTTTTGGAAGAAATCCGTGATGGCGTTATAGCAGGTTACCCGGTTTTCATATTTCAACACATCATGGCCTTCGTTGGGAAACATCAGGTATTCGACCTCTTTGCCTTTCGAGCGCAGGTATTCTACCAGGTCCCGCGATTCTTGCTCAACCACACGCGGGTCATTTTTCCCCTGGATAACAAGCAATGGGCAGTCGATCTTCTCGATAAGGGTGCGTGGAGAACGATCCTTAAGGAAGTCAGCGTCTTTATCAGGGTCGCCTACCGCTATCGCAAAGTATGGCTTCCATGTTTCCGGTATACGCTCCATGAAAGTGACCAGGTCATAAGGACCGAACATATCCACTGCCGCAGACCAAAGCTCCGGATGCCGTGAGGCCAGCATTAGCGTCATATATCCCCCGTAAGATCGCCCGGTGACGCCAGCTCGCGAGGTATCGACCCGTGGATCGTCTCCCAGGATTTTCATAGCGAATACATGGTCCAGCCGGTCATTGCCTCCCCAGTCGTTGTCGACTTGCTTGGTATAACTCAAGCCATAACCGGTGCTGCCGCGCACGTTGGGGACGAAAACTGCGAAACCTCTCAGGGTCAGGAATTGGATAAGCGGCATGGAGAACCAGGCGAAATCTGGCCTCTCCTGGCCTTGGGGGCCGCCATGCACATAGTACACCAAGGGACGTGCGCCCTCATATCCGAGGGCTGGAGATGGCAGGTAAAGGCGGGCAGATACCCGAGTCCCGTCAAAGGATATGAAGGATGCATCCTCTCCGGCAGATAACCACTCCTGGGGGATACCCATTATCCTCTCGGCTGTATGTAACACCACTTGCTGGCGCTGCTTGCCTTCTACTGTGAAGATCTGGGTAGGAGTTGTCGCCTTGGAGAAGGAGATGATATACCTGTCTCCAGGTTCGTCATATCCAGCCGATTCCAGAACCCCGTCCGAGAGTTGTCCCACACCGCAAATTACAAAATCACACTGGAACTTTAGCCCACCGGTATAGAAAGTACCCTCGTATAACCAGGAGGATCCATCGATATTGTATTCCAGCAGGTAGCGGTCGTCCTTGAGTTGCTTCAAGCTCACCATTTCCCCGGCGCCGGTATGTTTCAAGCCGCCGACGGTGACGGGCTTGACGTTTTCGGGATTGGAGAAATCCATATAACCCAGGTCGTACGAATCCGTAAAGATGGCGCTGACGATGAGAATGCCTTTTTCATCCGGCGTAAAGCGCCCATCGATGATCCCGTTGAATGGGACATCCTGACCCTCCTGGCGTTCTTCCAGGGGCGTTCCATAGAGCAGCCGGTTTTCCTGCTGATCCTTCTGCCACAGGTATACGACATGGTCGCCAACCGTGTAAGTATCCACCAGGATAGCCTTGCCATGATCCGAGCTATGAGCAACGGGATAACTACCCCACTTGCTGGCGCCCAATGATACCAACTCGCCAGTTTCCAGGTTTCCCTGGTAAGCTGTTTGAAGCTGTTCGCTGCGTGACTCGGCGTTTAAATAGGCTATATTCCTCTCAGGATCACATTCCAACAGGTGTACCCGGTAGTCTGCAAAGAAGTTCTCGAAGGCAGGTTCAGGGAAACCGCCTTCTAAAGGGACCAGCATGGGCTGGTAGTTTTCGTCTCCATCCTGGTCGATCATCACCAGGATTTTTCCAAGCTTTTGGAAGACATAGAAGTTCTTGCCGTCGATCAAGTGTGGGTTTTGAAGGGCGATTTGGGGAGGGATAAGCGGTTCTGGCACACTTCCCCCATATCTCATCCCATACAGGCTAAAATGGCCGCTCAGGTTGCTGAGGAAGTAGATGCGCTCGCCGACAAGTTGTGGGACGAGGAACAATCGGGCGGTTAGAAGCGATTCAATCCTTACCATCGGATACTTTCCTTTCATAATATGCTGTTTTGTACTTTCAAATAAGCTGCAGGCACGGGCAAAATACCTTGACGAAAATCTTTTTGACTGATAAACTGCGCAGATTAGGTGGCACGTGTGTTCTCACTAGGAATTCGTAGGGAGCCGGTCTGAACAGGAAATCCGTTTAGGCCGGTAGATCTGTCCATTTGTACCGGCGTTCCACGACCGCTGAAGGACTACATGATCGCCATCACTCAATCTTTTTTTAAGTGTGATAAGGAGTACAAAATGAGCGAACGTGTAACAGGAACGGTCAAGTGGTTCAATGCCAGTAAAGGCTACGGCTTTA
Source organism: uncultured Anaerolineaceae bacterium (assembly GCA_964486825.1). Classification (GTDB taxonomy): domain Bacteria; phylum Chloroflexota; class Anaerolineae; order Anaerolineales; family UBA4823; genus CAZAQS01. Next base: position 10,727 of record CAZAQS010000087.1, read on the forward strand.
TTGAGCGGCAGGACGGCCCGGATGTATTTGTCCACTTCTCCGCCATTCAAGGCGAAGGCTTTCGTTCCCTTCAGGAAGGCCAGCGGGTGGAATTTACGATCGAGCAAGGTCCGAAGGGGCTCCAGGCTGCTGACGTCGTAGCAATCTAGCCGGCTTACGAATCGCCCTCTGCCTCTCCCTCGATGCGTTCGAGGGAGATTTTTTTCTCCTTTATCAGCTCCTCTCGACTTCGATCAAGCTCAACCAGTAACCCACGCCCAGGAACATAAAACTGGTCACACTGGCTGTGCCCAGGTGGAGGGCGCCCACCTGATCGAAGTTCCAACCCAGGTAAGAAGCCAGGATTTGACCAGCCATAAAACCCAACCAGCCAAGGAGTAAGAAGAGCATCAAGCGGCCCAGTCCCCCTCCTAAGAACAGGTGAAATATTGCCCCATACAGGCTGGCTACTAAAAATCCAAGGATCAGAGCTGGCAATGTCATAAGGCTCACCAGGGTCTATTCTACCAGTTTTTCGTGATCAAACCCCCACCGAGACATACCTCATCCTGGTAAAAAACGGCTGCTTGCCCGGGAGTGATATCGCGCAGGGGCTCATCGAAGCTTACGAAAGCGCGGTTGCCCTCCATAGGAGTTATTTGCGCGCTGGCCTCCTGCGCTTTATAGCGGATCTTCACCCGTGCCCGGAAGGTCTCGGCAGGGGTTTGGCCAGACACCCAATTTACATTCATCGCCGTTAGTTCGCTTGAACCGAGCTCATCTCGCCTGCCAACCACAAGCAGGTTCTGTTTCAAATCCTTTTCCAGTACGTACAGAGGCGTAGGTGACGTGATCCCCAGGCCTTTCCTTTGCCCGATGGTGTAGAATGCCAATCCTTGATGCTGTCCAAGCGCCTGCCCCGCCCTGTTGACGATCAATCCCCTGTTTTGTACATGCTCCCCGGCATGCCTGGACAGGAATCCCTGGTAATCCCCATTACCCAGGAAACACAAGTCCTGGCTGTCAGGCCGCTCGGCAGTCGGGATTTTTTTCTCGCGGGCCATCTGTCGCACCTGTTGCTTGGTATACTCTCCTAAAGGGAAAAGCGCACGGGCGAGCTGTTCCTGGCCCAATACGTGCAGGACATAGGATTGGTCCTTGGAGGCATCGGCAGCTCGCAAAAGCTGGATATGGCCTTGATCATCCTTCCCTAACCTTGCATAATGACCCGTTGCCATAAAGTCAGCCCCGATTGCGAGCGCTCTCTTCAGCAGGAATTCCCAGCGGATGTGCCGGTTGCAAACCAGGCAGGGGTTCGGGGTATCACCGCGGGAATATCCTTCGATGAAATAACCTACTACCTGCCGGTGGAATATCTCCTGTGCATCGACTGCATAGAAAGGGATGCCCAGCCGGGCCGATACCCGGCGCGCCAAAGCCATCTGATCGGGCGTGCAGCAGCGGTTATCGGCTTCCTTGCCCGACTCGCTCCACAGGCGCATCATCATCCCGATGACCTCATAACCTTGCTCGACCAGCAATGCTGCTGCCACCGAGCTATCTACACCGCCGCTCATGGCGACGACCACCTTTGGCTTGCTTTCCATCTCGAAGTATTAACTCTTTCCTTTTATCATTGATTGCTTAGCTCTCGCAGGCGCTCGACCAGGCCGGGGAGGGTAGCCAGAAAAGTCTCGATCTCCTCAGGTTCTGTGCTTTTTCCCAGAGTGACGCGTAGGGATCCCAAGGCCCACTCGGGTTGCAATCCCAGGGCAGCCAGTACCTCTGATGGCTCTGGATCCCCTGTCTTACAGGCCGAGCCAGAAGAGCACGCGAATCCAGCGATATCTAGCATCATTAACAACGCGTTGCCATCTACCCCCCGAAAGGCGAAACTGGCATGGTTTGGAAGGCGCTCTGAGGGGTGACCAGTCAAGAGGCTTTCCGGGATATTCTCCAGGACTTCGCCGATCAAATGGTCCCTTAAAGGTAGCAAGCGCTCGCCATGCTGCTGGCGTTCTGCTTGAGCTAGGTGTAAGGCTTCCGCCATCCCGATGATATAGGGGATATTGCTGGTCCCCGCTCTACGGCCGCCTTCCTGACCACCACCGGTTTGGACAGCCAGCAGTGGAACACCTTCCCGAACATAGAGCGCCCCCACGCCCTTTGGCCCGTAGAATTTGTGCGCACCCAGGGACATAAGGTCTACATTCAGCTCGTCTACCCCAACCGGCAGGTAGGCTGCCGCCTGGACAGCGTCGCTATGGAAAAGCACGCCTCTCTCTTTACAGGTCTGGCCTATCTCGGCGATGGGGTTGATCGTCCCGATCTCATTATTGGCATAGATGACCGAAACAAGGGCTGTCTCCGGTCTCAAGAACCTGGCAACTTCATCCGCAGATACCCTTCCGGTCTCATCCACTGGCAGGTATTCGACCTCGAAACCGTGTATATCGGCTAGTTGCTCAGCTGTCCGGGAGACGGCGTGGTGTTCAACAGGGCTGATCAAAATATGGTTAGCCGCTCGCTTCTCTCGAGCTGCCAGGGCTGCTCCCCTCAATGCTAGGTTATCGCTCTCCGATCCACAGGAGGTGAAGATCACTTCCTTGGGGGAACAACCGAGCACTTCCGCCAGGGTCTCGCGCGCCCCCTCAAGAGCCGCCTCAGCTTGTTGGCCAAAGGTATGGACAGAAGACGGGTTACCGAATACCTCGGAGAAAAATGGCAACATAGCATGCAAAACCCGCTGGTCAACCGGGGTGGTTGCAGCATAATCGAAGTAAATTCTTTTGAGTTGGTTTTCTGAAATACTTTCTGTCATTGCCATATCCTATTCATGAGAACCAATGCGTGGCAAGCCTATACATTACCTCGTAGGCCAGCGATTTCCAGGGCGATTATAGCACGCTTGTACTCCTGGTGAGGTTTTTATTATGATAAATATTATCAAAATTACATTAACAGGTTTTTGATAACCTATTTGTAGCAAATTTATCTGAAATTACTCTTCCCCCCGCTTCTTATCCACTGATATAATAACCTTGTACTTATTCTCACTATTTTCGGAGGAGATGGATGGCTGATGTAATTCGTTTTGGCACGGATGGGTGGCGAGGACAGATAGCTGCCGACTATACCTTCGATAATTTACGCCGCTGTGGGCAGGGTTTTGCCAGCTATTTGATCGACAAGGGCTATCAAGACGAATGGGTGGTGGTAGGCTACGATAAGCGCTTCCTATCGGAGAATTTTGCTGCTTCAGTATCAGAAGTCTTAGCAGGAAATGGGTTGCGGGTTTATCTCACCCAACAGGCGACCCCCACACCGGCCATTGCCTACTCCGTCGTAAATAAGAAAGCAGTCGCAGCTGTCAATATCACTGCTTCCCATAATCCTCCAAACGATAATGGTTTCAAAGTCCGCGACTCCACTGGTGGAGCGATCGATCCGGCTGGGCTCAAAGAGATCGAGGCATTCATCCCTTCCGATGTCTCCAATGTGAAGAGTCTCCCGATCCAGGATGCTGAACAGCAAGGCCGGGTGTTACGTTTTGATCCGGCCCCAGAGTACATCGAACAGTTGAATAGCTTAATCGATTTACAGCCACTCAAGGATGCCGGGCTTAAAGTATTGGTAGACCCGATGTGGGGGAATGGGGCGGGCTGGTTTCCCCGGCTCTTATCTGGAGGGCGGACGACTGTTGAGGAGATCCACAACGTACGCAATCCCATATTCCCCGAAATGTCGAGGCCTGAGCCCATACCGCCGAACGTTGACGCGGGCCTACGCGCTACTTTGGAGAAGGGCGCCGATGTGCTGGTTGTCACGGATGGAGATGCCGATCGCCTGGGCCTGGGTGACGAGCGCGGCCGGTTTATCGACCAGCTGCGCGTATTTGGGTTATTAGCTTTCTACTTGCTGGAAATCCGCGGCCAGCGTGGTCCAATCGTCAAAACGTTATCTACTACCAATATGTTGAATAAATTGGGTAAAATGTATGGCGTGCCGGTTCATGAAACAGGCGTCGGTTTCAAATTTGTGGCCCCAAAGATGGTTGAAACAAAAGCAATGATCGGAGGAGAAGAATCTGGAGGTTATGCATTTGCAAACCACGTTCCGGAGAGGGATGGTATCCTGGCAGGCCTTCTTTTCCTGGATATGATGGTTCAATTGAATGCCCGTCCATCCGAGCTGATCGGGCAGCTTTTTGACAAGGTCGGTGCGCACTATTACGACCGTATCGATACCCAATTCAGTGGAGACCGTTCCTTCAGAGAAATGACCATCCTGGATGCCAAACCGGATACCATTGGTGGCCTGGGTGTAACTGGCCTGGATGCAGCTGACGGTTTTAAGTTCAATTTGGAAGATGGCGGCTGGTTATTGATCAGATTTTCTGGCACTGAGCCTATTATCAGGGTTTATACCGAAACGACACACCAGGATAAAGTGCAGGCTATCCTGGATGACGGACTGAGGATTGCAGGTTTGAAATAAGTGGTTTCTGGAGAAGCATCAGCCCTTACCGATACGCATTGCCATTTGGATTTCGAAGCTTTTGATTCGGACCGGGAAGAAGTACTCGAGCGGGCGCGCCAAACAGGGCTGGTCAGGATTCTCAACCCAGGTATCGATCTGCAGTCTAGCAATACTGCTTTACAATTAGCTGAAAACCATCCGGAAGTTTTTGTCGCGGTAGGCGTTCACCCAAACTCCGCCACGACATTCGATGATCATACTCTACAGCAGCTCACCGAGCTTGCCGCCCATCCAAAAGTAGTGGCGATCGGAGAGATTGGGCTGGATTACTATCGCGATCGGGCTCCTCAGGATGTTCAAAGGCGTATTTTTCGGATGCAGCTCGAGTTGGCTTCAGAATTAAGCCTGCCGGTTATTATCCATAACCGCCAGGCAACGGATGATGTGTTGAAGATATTGTCAGAATGGCAGGCCCAGCTTTCGAGCTCCTCATCCCCACTAGCGGAGGCGCCCGGCGTGCTTCATTCTTACTCCGATGACGTAGAGAATGGCTTGAAAGCCGTCGCGTTAAATTTTTACGTCGGCATAACCGGGCCGGTGACCTTCCAGAACGCGAGTGCCTTACAGGGAGTGGTTACTGCGCTACCGCTGGACCATTTGCTGATCGAGACAGACGCTCCCTTCCTGACCCCCCATCCAAGGCGGGGAAAGCGTAACGAGCCCGCTCTGGTACGCCAGGTGGCTGAGAAGATTGCGGAGCTGCATTCCAGCAAGCTGGTAGATGTCGCTGCTACGACCACAAAGAATGCAGATCGATTATTTAATTGGCGAGTAACGGCTTGAATAAAATACACTTTTTAGCGTCCGTGCAGGAACAAATCGACAAGGTCGAGGAACTGATGCAGGTCCAGGCTCAAGGACACCATTCGGAGCTGGAGGCTGCCCTGGAGCACCTGCTCTCTTCAGGCGGCAAACGCGTTCGTCCGGCAGTAACCTTGTTAACCGGTAGCATGCTAGGGGCGGATGAGGAGCATTTAATCACCCTCTCGGCAGCCATCGAGCTTTTGCATACGGCTACCCTCGTCCACGATGACCTTATCGATGGCTCTCTTCTGCGGCGTGGTATTCCAACTCTGAATGCCAATTGGTCCCCTGCTGCAACTGTACTGACCGGGGATTTTATTTTCGCACGTGCGGCTGTCCTGGCAGCCCAAACAAAGTCGGTTGAAGTCATTAAAATTTTTTCCGAAACGCTGGCCACCATTGTGAATGGAGAGATCATACAGCTCTTTGCCAGCCGGGGTTTAGCCAGCCGCGTCGATTATTACAGCCGGATACATGCCAAAACCGCCTCTATGTTCGAGCTGGCTACCTCAGCCGCTGCTCTACTCAGCCCGGCTGATGAGGAAACCATCCGGATTGTCTCCAAATACGGCTACGGGATCGGCATGGCCTTCCAGATCGGGGATGACGCCTTGGATTTCACCGGTGAGCAGGTGCACCTGGGGAAGCCGGTCGCAAGCGACCTGCGACAGGGCTTGATTACCTTACCTACCCTGTGTTATCTCGAGAACCATCCCAATGATCCAGATGTCAAAGCCATCCTGAATGGCAACCGCCATGATGGGAAACATCTGGAAAGGTTGATTCAAGCAATCCGTGAAAGTGGCGCGATTCGCCAGGCCCTGGATGAAGCCAGGCTGTTTGCCAGCAAAGGTTTGTCCGCTTTACGACAGATCCCCTGTAACGAGGAGCGCACGGCGTTGGAGGAGCTGGCGGAGTACATCATTTATAGGCACCAATGATTCTCGGCATCCGTGATGCCCGGCATCCATGATGCCCTCACCGGTAATGTCTTGACACTGTAAAACTTATTCTCTGGAGTAGAGTTGGAGGGATAAGCATGCCCCTTTCGGATGCCCGGAAATGGAACCAACGCTACCAAGAAGAGAAATTTAAATCCTTCGAGCGGCCGCGTCCTTTTTTGGTAGAGAATGCCAGTTACCTGCCTACCGGCGGGCTGGCGTTGGATATGGCTATGGGTCTGGGGGGAAACGCCGGTTTCCTAATCGGACTTGGTCTCCGAGTGATCGGCCTGGATATCTCCAGTGTTGCCGTATCAAATGCAAAATCAAGGTACCCGGAGTTGATGGCTGCTGTTGTGGACCTGACTTGCGTCCAACTTCCCCCGAACACGTTTGAAGTCATCATTAACTTTTATTATCTGCAGAGGGATTTATGGCCTGTCTATTCACGCTCCTTGAGACAGGGAGGGGTTCTAATTTTCGAGAGCCTTACCCTAAAGATGCTCGAGCAAAGCGCAGATATCGACCCCGAGTACTTGCTTGCTCCCGGTGAGTTGCAGCAAGGTTTCCGGGATCTGAAAGTATTGGATTACCGCGAAGACTGGCTGGTCGATGATAAAGGGCATTCCAAGGCGGTTGCAAGCCTGGTCGCTAAAAAAACAAGCTGATATGCGTGGAATGGGCATGCCTATCCGTTGACAAAACGGGCATAGCATAGTAATATCATGCCGCTTATACGGCGAGGTAGCTCAAAGGTAGAGCAGCGGACTCATAAGCCGTTGGTTGCGGGATCGAGTCCCGCCCTCGCCAC
>CAZAQS010000088.1:0-17734 GCA_964486825.1 uncultured Anaerolineaceae bacterium
TGAAGAGCGCACGGAATGGGCTCAGCACCGCACCCTGTTGGCGAATGAGCGTAATTTCAGCGCCTGGCTGCGTACAGGGATGTCTGCGATGGGCGGCGGGATTGCAATCGCTGAGTTCCTTGGTGGAGAGGAATCAAGTATTTTCGTGCGGATTATGGGTATAATCTTGGTCATTCTGGGTGCTGGTACGTGTGCGATAGCTTACTGGCGATTCAATCAGATATCCGAAGTTTTGGAACGTGAAGGCTTGCCCGTGACGCCAAAGTGGGCGGCTGGATTGCTGTCCGGGGGTTTGTTACTGGTAGCGGTATTTTTACTTGGACTGATCCTACAGCAGTAGAAGTATAAGACCAAGTGCGGGGAAGCCGATCGATTATTGACCCTTTTCGAATTTTTCATCTTCACCACAAGAAACGAGGAGCTCAGGTGTGGAAAAAACTCGTCCCATGCATGTCAAAGATGTGATGAGCCGGAATGTGATTACGGTACATCCGGATACACATATACAAGATGTAGCCGCGTTAATGACCGAACACCATCTGCGTGCGCTCCCAGTGGTGGATGAAGAAAACCGGGTAGTGGGTATCATTACCGAGAGCGACCTGTTCTTGAAGGAGAAAGGTATTCCTTTTTCAGCGGTTAAACTCCCAGCATTGTTCGAGAAATGGGTAGATCCTTCCCATCTTTCCGAGATATACATGGCTGCAAGTGAGCATACAGCCGCGGATGTCATGACGGAAGAGGTCGTTACCGTGGAGCCGGATGATAGCGTGGGTCATTCAGCTTACTTGATGTTCAAGCACGATTTCCGTACACTACCAGTTGTGGAAAACAAAAAGCTGGTAGGGATCATCTCAAGAGTGGATTTCATTCGCTTGTTGGCAGGAGAGGAATAAGGTATGGAGATTGCTGTCATGTCAGGGTTCGTTGCTTCATTGGCAGCGCCCTGGCTGCATAAGCTCGCGCGAGGGATTTCCGGCTGGTTGATTGCACTTTTACCGCTGGGTATATTCATCTATTTTGCCAGCTTTGCAGGTCCTATTGGGGAAGGGTTCACGTTTAGCTTCTCACGCAATTGGGTTCCTAGCCTGGGAGTAAATCTATCTTTTTACCTGGACGGGTTGAGCCTAATTTTCGTCCTGTTGATTTCCGGCATTGGTACACTGATCGTGATTTATGCAGGTGGTTACCTGGCGGGTCACCCACAGCTAGGACGTTTCTATACTTATATCCTGATGTTCATGGCCTCCATGTTGGGTGTGGCGCTCGCCAATAACCTGCTGAGCTTGTTTGTGTTCTGGGAACTGACCAGCCTTAGCTCCTACCTTCTGATTGGCTTCGACCACGAGAAGGAAGCCTCTCGCTCCGCCGCATTGAAGGCTTTGTTGGTAACGGGGGGTGGCGGCCTGGCCATGCTGGCCGGGTTAGTACTTCTCAGCATGATTGGCGGGACGAATACAATCTCCGAGCTTATTGGTCAAGGGCAAGCCGTGCGCTCTCATGAGCTGTACCTGCCCATCCTGCTTTTGATCCTGGTGGGCGCTTTTACAAAATCTGCACAGGCACCTTTCCATTTCTGGCTCCCGGCTGCCATGGAAGCCCCTACCCCGGTGAGTGCATATCTCCATTCTGCAACTATGGTTAAGGCAGGGGTGTACCTGTTAGCCAGGATGAGCCCGCTATTGGGGGGCACGCTTCCCTGGACCACCATCGTAACGCTGGTCGGTGCAGTAACTATGCTGGTTGGCGCTTATCTGGCCTTTTATAATTCAAATCTTAAACGCATCCTGGCTTATACGACCATCAGTTCGTTAGGCACGCTGGTCTTGCTTTTAGGGATCGGTACGAGTGGGGCGATCAAAGCGGCGATGGTATTTTTGCTGGCCCATGCTCTATACAAGGGGGCTTTATTCATGATCGCAGGCTCTGTTTACCACGAGGCCGGTACCCAGGATGCGGATGAGCTGGGAGGCCTGCGAAAGGCTATGCCGGTTACAGCTCTCGTCGCCGGGCTGGCTGCGGTTTCCCTGGCCGGGTTCGGTCCGGTATTAAGCTTTATCGGAAAGGAGCTGTTGCTAGAGGTGGTCCTGGAGTCGCCTCAATTCTGGCTGCTCTTTACGATTGCAGCGGTAGTGGCGGGCGCGGTAAATGTCGCCATGGCTTTCGTGGTGGGTTACAAGCCGTTCTTTGGGCCTGAACGCACAACCCCCAAACATGCCCATGAAGCCCCTTTGAGCTTATGGCTTGGTCCAGCTGTGCTTGCCGTACTGGGCATTGGGATCGGCATTTTCCCGGTTCTGGTCTCCACAGACCTGATTGCTCCAGCCGTGCACGCGGTTTACGGCGAGCGAATCTCGGTCGGGTTGGCTTTGTGGCATGGTGTAAATCCAGCTCTCCTATTAAGCACCTTCTCGGTTCTGACCGGTTTCGTTTTATTCAGGACCTGGGAAGCCTGGCGTAGGGGCAGCTCGCGCCTGGAAAGGTACCTGAGTTGGGGTCCGACCTTGTGGTATGACGGTTCTCTAGACCTTTTGAATAGTATTGCCCGCTTCTTGACGCGGCTGATTCAAAGTGGGCGATTGCACCACTATATAACCATCATCATCTTTACCACACTAGGCCTGGTCGGTTATACCTACCTCACACGCGGTATAGTATTCAGTTTCCGTACCTTCCCGGAGCTTCGTTTTTATGAGGCTGGCCTGGCTATATTGATCCTATTGGCAGCTCTGGCGGCCGTACGATCTAGATCCCGCCTGGCTTCTGTCGCCGCAGTAGGGGTTGTCGGTTTTGGAGTAGCCCTGACATTCGTATTTTTTGGCGCTCCTGACCTGGCTATGACCCAACTGATGATCGAGACCATGACGGTCATCCTCCTGGTCCTGGTGCTCTATCACCTGCCTGGCTTTGCCCGGCTATCCACCCGCACTCAAAGGCGAGTGGATGCGGTAATCGCACTGGCTGCAGGAGCGATGATGACGCTCCTGGTGCTGGTAGCCACCAGCGTCGAGCAATTCCCTCCTATTTCCGGATATTTTGCAGAAAATAGCTACCAGCTTGGGCACGGGCGGAATATCGTCAACGTCATCCTGGTAGACTTCCGGGCTTTAGATACCATGGGTGAGATCACGGTATTGTCATTAGCAGGGGTAGGGGTGTTCGCCTTACTGAAACTACGCCTGGGCAAGGAAAGGAGTACCAGGAGATGATCTCGTTGATCCTGCGCACGGCTGCCCGATATCTGCTGCCCCTGCTGCTCCTTTTCTCTATATTTTTGCTATTCCGCGGGCATAATGAGCCCGGAGGTGGTTTTGTTGCAGGATTGGTTGCCGCGGCAGCTTTTGCCCTCTATGCACTCGCTGCAGACGTCGAGGCGGCCCGCTATGCACTGCAGGTGGACCCCCATCTCCTGATCGGCTCCGGGCTGCTTTTAGCGCTTGTTGATGGGATCGTTCCATTTTTCTTCGGTCAGGAATTCCTTACCGGCCGTTGGACCTACTTGAGATTGCCAGGTGTTGGAGAAATAGAGATTGGCTCGCCGCTTTTCTTTGATATCGGCGTCTACCTTGTGGTAATGGGAGTGGTCTTAATGATTATATTTTCTCTGGCGGAGGAGTAGGATGCAAATTGCCCTGGCAGTCGTTGTCGGTGGCTTGTATGCTGCCGGTTTATACATGATGATGCGCAGAAGTATCGTCAAGCTGATCATTGGATTGGTGTTGTTAGGACACGCCGCTAACCTGCTCATCTTTACGGCTGGCGGCCTGGTACGAGCGCGCGTTCCCTTAGTGCCAGAAGGGGCTCAGGCGCCTGTACCTCCCTTTGCCGACCCGCTTCCGCAGGCGTTGATCCTGACTGCGATTGTGATCGGGTTTGGGGTGGTTGCCTTTACGGTGGTGCTGATTCACCGTTATTACGAATTTGTCGTTTACGATGATATTGAAGCGCTGAGGGCAAGTGACCATGATTGAAGTGATCGTACTTCCGATACTAATACCATTTGCTACAGCGGCGCTGTCCCTTTTGGCATGGCGTTCCCGTCAGACGCAGAGGGTCCTGGGAGTGGTAGGTGCGGGCGGGCTTTTTCTCGCTTCTCTTTGGCTGTTTTTCACCGTGAATGAGGACGGGATCATCGCCACCCAAATCGGAGGTTGGCCTGCGCCATTCGGCATTACCTTGGTGGCAGACTTGTTCAGTGCGATTATGGTGGGGTTGACCGGCCTGATGGGGTTAGCGATTGCGGTCTACTCACTGGGTAGCATCGATGGACAGCGAGACATGTTCGGTTACTATCCTCTTTTGAATATCTTGCTGATGGGAGTTTCCGGAGCCTTTCTGACGGGTGATATTTTCAACCTATATGTGTGGTTCGAGGTCATGCTGATCGCTTCCTTTGTGTTGCTTTCTTTGGGGGGTGAAAAAGCTCAAATCGAAGGGGCATTTAATTACGTTACCTTAAACCTGCTCTCCTCGGCATTATTCCTGGCTGCGGTTGGGATCCTTTACGGGATGGTAGGTACGCTGAATATGGCTGACCTGTCTGTTAAACTTCAGTCTTTGCAGATCCCCGGCCTGGCTACCGTATTGGCGATGCTGTTCTTTATCGCCTTTGGTATCAAGGCAGCCATGTTTCCGCTCTTCTTCTGGCTGCCGGCTTCTTACCATACCCCACCGGTGGCTGTTTCAGCTCTTTTTGCGGGGTTGCTCACCAAGGTAGGTGTTTATTCATTAATCAGGGTGTTCACTTTATTGTTCCTGGAGGACGTGAATTTTACTCATAACCTGATCCTGGTGGTGGCAGGCTTGACCATGGTTACAGGTGTTCTGGGGGCAGTGGCGCAATATGACTTCCGGCGCCTGCTGTCTTTCCATATCGTCAGCCAGATCGGGTATTTGCTGATGGGGCTGGGCCTATTTACGGTATCATCGCTGGCAGGGGCGGTTTATTTCATGGCGCATGTAATCCTGGCAAAATCTACCCTTTTCCTGGTCAGCGGTGTGGTGCAGCGCCTGGAAGGGACTTACGAGCTGAAGAAGCTGGGCGGACTCTACACCGTTTATCCAACCCTTGCGATCCTCTTTATGATCCCGGCCTTATCACTGGCAGGTATTCCACCGTTGTCGGGTTTCTTTGCGAAACTGGCCCTTGTTCAGGCCGGCTTAGCTGCCAGACAATATGCCATTGTCGCGACTGCTCTAGGAGTGAGTGTATTGACACTATTCTCGATGATCAAGATCTGGACGGAAGCGTTTTGGAAGCCTCTTCCGGACGTTGTTCCCCTTACGGCAGGAAACCCATCCCCGCCCAGTGCCAGACCCCGTGAACTGAGCCTTGCCCAGGAAATCATGAAAGGCAATCTCCAGCCACTGGTTGTCCCCATCGTGGCTCTGGCGCTGGTCACAGTAATCATCGGTTTATTTGCTGAACCTTTCTTCAACTTGGCTCTTGAGGCTGCCGAACAATTGATGAACCCTGCCCTGTATATTCAGGCTGTATTGGGAGATCCAGCATGAACGCTTTGCTCTGGAACCTGCTATTGGCTTTGACCTGGGTAGCCGCCACGGGCGTTTTCAGCTTTAATAATTTGCTGGTAGGGTTCATACTGGGAGGCCTGGTTTTGTACGCCTCACGCCGTGTGGTGGGTGCACCACGCTATTTCAACAAGATCGGGAAAGTAATCGGCTTGCTGGCGTTCTTTGTTTGGGAGCTGGTATTGGCAAACCTGCGTGTAGCACATGATGTTTTGACCCCCCGCCATTATATGCGTCCAGGGGTCATTGCAGTGCCCCTGGCAGCTAAGTCAGATAATGAGATCACAATGCTTTCGAACCTGCTGACTTTGACGCCCGGCACGCTTAGCCTGGATGTCTCCGCCGACCGGAAAGTATTGTACGTGCACGCAATGTATATCGATGACGCCGATGAAGTCCGCCGCAAGATCAAAGAGGGCTTCGAACGGCGCGTTTTGGAGGTGCTGAGGTGATCCTTACGATCGGTGATTTCGGGCACCTGACCTGGCTGATCAACTTTATTTACCTTTTGCTCGGGATCTCCTTGTTCCTGGCTTTAGGCAGGTTGGTGCGCGGCCCCAGCCTGCCTGACCGGGTAGTGGCCCTGGACTTGATCGCGGCCCTTACTGTCGGCATTATTGGAACCTATTCGATTGGCACGAACCAACAAGTCTTCCTGGATGTTGCTATCGTGTTAGCCTTGATCGCCTTCCTGGGTACGGTAGCATTTGCAGAATATGTAGAAAGAAGGGCACACGATGAGTGAGTTCATCATGTCGGCATTGCTTATTATTGGAGGGGCGTTCCTCCTGTTAGCTGCAGTAGGTATCGTACGAATGCCAGACCTGTACTCACGCATTCAGGCGGCTACAAAAGCAGCTACCCTGGGTGTTGGCTGCATCATCCTCGCCTTAGCTATCCACTTTGTCGATCTCGGTATTACCGTACGGGCTTTGTTGGTAATCGCTTTCCTGTTCCTTACACAACCGGTCGCTGCGCATATGATCGGTAGGGCAGCCTACTTCGTAGGTGTTCCGTTATGGGAGCATACCATTATGGATGAGTTACGAGGGCGTTATGACGCCGCCACCCATACCTTGGAGAGCCCCGGCCGTTCACCAGTTGATGTCAATCGGGAGGAAATATCCGACAGAATACAGTAAAATGAGGATAAATATGTAATTTGAAGATAAGGGGGATACCGGTCCGTCCAGGGGGAGACGAATGTCCTGTTCCAATAAATAGATCGTCCAAGTGGATGGGAAAGGGCTCAAGGAGTATTTTCACGATGACGCGTTTAATCTATGCCGTTTTTTGGATCCTGGTGTATTTAACCCTGGCACTGGCGCCGCTCATGGTCTTAATGGTAAGCGCTACACGCCCTGGAAGAGGCTTCTGGACGGAATTCTCGGTTGCGCTCGGTTTTGCCGGCCTGGCTATGATGGGATTGCAATTTCTGCTGACCGCCCGCTACAGGGGGCTTACAACGCCATACGGGATCGATGTGGTTTATCATTTCCACCGCCAGATTTCCATTATCGCCTTCATGTTAATCCTGGCGCACCCTGTCATCCTGTTTATCACCCGCCCAACCACGATCCAATTCTTGAACCTTGCGGTAGCTCCCTGGTCGGCGAGGTTGGGGGTCGTGTCATTGATAGCCCTGCTGATTGTCATAATTACCTCCGTATATCGTTTAAACATCCGTTTTTCATATGAACCCTGGCGGATTACTCATGGGATGTTTGCAACTCTTGCAATCGTGCTGGCTATGGGGCATGTCGTCCTGGTTGGATATTACGTGGATAGCCCTGGAAAACAGGCCGTCTGGCTTATCCTGGGGGCAATCTGGATCGGGGCGCTGTTATATATCCGGATTATAAAACCTGTCAACATGCTCAGGAGGCCTTATAAAGTCGAGCAAGTCAGGCAAGAGCGGGGCGATGTTTATACGCTGGTGTTAAAACCAGATGGTCATAAGGGGATGCGGTTCAAACCAGGGCAGTTTGCCTGGTTGACCATTTGGAACTCACCTTTTGCGATCAAAGAGCATCCCTTTTCATTTTCCTCTAGCTCGATGAAGAATGGCATATATGAAATGGCTATCAAGGAACTAGGCGACTTCACTTCCAAGATCAAAACCATTCAACCGGGTACAACTGCATATTTAGATGGTCCCTACGGCGTCTTTAGCATCGATAACCACCCCGCTCCAGGGTATGTATTCCTGGCCGGCGGTATTGGTATTACCCCCATCATCAGCATTCTCAGGACCATGGCAGACCGTAACGACCAGAGGCCTGTGCTCTTGATTTACGGCAGCAAAACCTGGGAGGACCTCACCTTTCGGGAGGAATTGGATGAACTTAAAAATACCATCAACCTGGAGGTCGTTTACGTGTTGGAAGAAGCTCCTGATGAATGGGAAGGTGAAACTGGGTTCGTCACTCCCCAGCTCCTGGCTCGCTATCTTCCGGAAACCCGCATGGATTTAGAGTACTTCATATGTGGACCGGCGCTCATGATGGATGCTGTTGAAAATGGCTTGAAGCAGTTGGGTATTTCCCTTGAGCAGACCCAAGCGGAGAGGTTCAACCTGGTTTAGGCTTGGTGGAAGGAGAGAGCGATGAGACAATTGTTTGCAAACCAATTAGCGGTAGTGATCGGAGTGTTGGTATTGGTTGTTTCGATGATATTTGCCTTAATCCAATCCACTGGAGCCCTGGGTATCACGCAAGGGCCACCGGCTACCCAACCACCCATCATTCCCCATCCTGTCATCGGTTACCTGGACTGCCTTAGCTGCCATAACCTGGATCGTATCGTTCCCTTCCCACCCGACCATGTAGGTTATTCCAACGCTGTATGTACCGGCTGCCATATTCCATCGGGTGCGGAGACCTTCCCTGAGCGTGGTACGGAGAACAGCAGTCAGAGTCTGTTGGATAGGATGGCTGGATTGATGTACGATAAGGAGCGGATCGAGGTAGATCGATGATGACCATTCGAGATATTTATTTGAAACTAATAAAAGCATATTATTAATATTTTTAGAGTAGAGAAGGAGGAAATTGGAAGAGCCAACTTTGTACTTTCGTTTTGGGGTAGCTTTGTTCGTCGGTGTCCTGGTCGGACTGCAGCGGGAATACGCCTTTGATATGCGCGACAGAGAAATCTTTGCCGGCACGCGTACATTTGCATTAATGGCCGTCGCAGGTTGTGCGGCTGCTATGTTGTCAGACATAACACGTTCTCCCCTTCCTTTTTTCGCTGTCTTACTCATCATCGGCTCTTTTTTAGCATTTACGCATTACGTGGATGCCCAAAGAGGAGCAGTGGGATTGACAACCGAGGTTGCGGCGATCGTGACTGTCCTTATAGGGGGTTTGATTTACCTGGGTGAGGTGTTGCTGGCTGTTGCGATCGGTGTAGCTATGGCTGTGCTGCTATCGATCAAGGTGGAGGCGCAACGCTTCGTCCGGCACCTTAACCAGGAGGATATCATTGCCGCACTACAGTTTGCTGTGATCACAGCCATCATCCTGCCTCTTGTACCAAATGAAACCTTAGGCCCTCCGCCGTTTGATGTCCTAAACCCCTTCACGATCTGGCTTCTGGTCGTCCTGATCTCAGGCATTAGCTTCATCGGCTATGTCCTCAATAAGGTGCTGGGTGCCAGCCGTGGGATTGGTCTGACCGGGTTGGTGGGTGGGCTGGCCTCTTCGACGGCAGTTACGATTACGTTTGCCCAACGCAGCCGTGAAGAAGGTAAACTGGTCAGGCCGCTGGCTTTGGGGATCATCCTGGCCTCGACAGTCATGTTCGTCAGGGTTCTGGTAGAAGCCGGGGTGGTCAATCCTTCTTTATTGAGCTTGCTATGGATTCCAATTATCGCCTCCATAGGTGTAGGGCTTGCTTACAGTATTTATCTCTATATATCCCAGCGCGGTCAGCGCGAAGAAGACGTTGCCCTAAGCAACCCATTTGATCTGCGCATGGCGCTCAAGTTCGGGCTGGCGTTTACTGTTATTTTCCTGGTCGCCCGGGCTGCTCAAATTTACCTGGGTGATGCAGGTATTTATATCTCCAGTGTCCTTTCCGGATTGGTGGGCGTCGATGCGATCGTTCTGTCCCTGGCTGAGTTGAGCCGGGACGCCGGTGGGATCGACCCTGCCACAGCTAGCCGGGGGATCGTCCTGGCTGCCGCAGCGAATACCTTTGCCAAGGGCGCCATCGTGCTAGCCGCAGGGACAGGAAAGCTACGCCTGTATATCCTGCCAGGGTTTACCCTCATGATCCTCACCAGCATTATATTGATGTTGGTTCTTATTTGATGGTGTCTTGAGTCTGGAAACTCTTACTGCTGAATAAGCTTCACTCGTGGCTTAAGAAATGGATGGATGACTATGAACCGTACATTGGTATCGAATGTCCTGGTTATTGGCTCAGGGGCAGCCGGATTGCGGGCTGCCATCGCGGCTTATGAGTCTGGTTTCGAAGTGGTTGTGATCGGCAAACGTATGCGTAAAGACGCGCATACCGTCCTGGCCGCTGGTGGGATTAATGCTGCTCTCGGCAGCGTCGACCCTGAAGATTCCTGGGAAGCCCATTTCCTGGATACCTTTCAGGAGGGTTACCGGCTGCCGGACCCGCGCATGGTCGAAATCCTGGCCAGGGAGTCCCCCGCAGCTATCCTTGAGTTGGCGGATTGGGGTTGCCGATTCAACCGTACTCCAGATGGAAAGCTAGACCAGCGTTATTTCGGAGCCCACCGTTACCGGCGGACCTGTTATGCGGGCGACTTTACAGGCCGGGAAATCTTATACACCCTAGACCGTAAAGTTGCTCGGCTTGGTATTCCGGTTATCGAGGGCCAATATGTGTCCCAACTGCTGGTAGAAGATAGAACCTGTTTTGGGGCGTTTGCCTTTGATGCAGATACTGGAGACCGCCAGGTTTATTACGCTGACGCAGTTGTGCTTGCGGCCGGTGGGCATACCCGTATCTGGCGGCGAAGCACTTCCCGGCGGGATGAGAACACCGGGGACGGGATGGATCTTGCCCTGCGAGCAGGCTGCTCCCTTATCGATATGGAATTTGTCCAGTTCCATCCTACCGGAATGGTCACCCCGGAGGAATGGGCCGGCACCCTGGTTACCGAGGCAGTGCGTGGCGAGGGAGGCAAGCTCTATAATAAAGACAAGGACCGCTTCATGCAGCACTATGACCCTGAGCATATGGAGCTTTCTACTCGTGACAGAGTGGCTTTGGCGATTTATACAGAGATCATGGAAGGCCGCCACGGGCCCAATGGAGGGGTTTTCCTGGACATAAGCCACCGTGGGCGCGAGTTCATAAGGGCCAAGATCCCGCGCATCTACCGTCAGTTTCTAGAAGCACAGATGCTGGATATCTCCGAACACCCCATGGAGGTGGCTCCCTCTGCACATTACTCCATGGGTGGTGTGTTGGTAGATCCGCATACAGGCGCCACCGAGGTGGAGGGCCTGTATGCAGTCGGAGAGGTCACAGGTGGGTTGCATGGAGCCAACCGTTTGGGGGGGAATTCATTGGCGGAGACGGTTGTCTTTGGTAAGCGGGTTGGACAGGCTGCTGCAGAGCACTCCAGGGCCATCAACAAGCAGATGCGTTCTCCTGCCGCTGTCCTTGCCGCGAATGATGAGCTGGATAGTTTGATCCACGAAGGCGACGAATTGCCTCGCTTGTTGCAGAGAAGTTTACGCGATGCGCTTTGGGAATTGTGTGGCGTCGTTAGAAGCGAGCAGCGCTTGCGCAAGGGACTGGAAAAGGTGTCTGAGATCTGGACTCGCTCTGCTAATTTAGATCTCCAGCCAGGAAGCGAGAATTACCGGGACTTGTGGGTGGCTTTGGACTTACGCAGCTCTTTGACCGTAGCGGAAGCTACATTATTGGCTGCCCTCGAACGTAAGGAAAGCCGTGGCGCCCACCAGCGCCAGGATTTCCCTGGGATAGACGAATCCTTGACGCTTAACTATACAATTCGCCAGGAAAAGGATGGAAGCTTTTCTGTCCAGACACGGCCGGTCTCACCCGTGCCAGAATCCCTGGCCAGACAATTGGAAGAGAGCCAGGAATACGACTTGAAGGGCCGGCTTCTTGAGTAGTACAGTCATGCGTCCTGAATTTCGATATAAATCCGCTTGTTGATCTTGCCTTTGCTCTTATAATCAACGACCCGGATGCGACCGATTTCTGAAGTGTTGCTGACGTGCGTCCCACCATCTGCCTGCAGATCCAGGTCCTCGATCTCCACCACGCGTACCTGTTGGATCCCTTCAGGAAGCAGGTTGATCTTAGTGCGGATCAGGTCGGGGATTTGAAAGGCCTCTTGGCGGGGTAAGATGGCCACCTTGATGTCATGAGACTTGCCGACCTCCTCATTTACTGCTGATTCGATCTTGTCCACGAGATCCCTGTGCATGGTCTCGAACTCGAAATCCATGCGCCCCTGCAGCGGATCCATGTCGCCGCCAGTAACGGAGGCCCCATAATCACGGAAGATCACCCCACATAATACGTGTAAGGCCGAATGGGTCCGCATTAGCTGGTAACGTCGCTCCCAGTCGAGGCTGCCGCTTACGGTGGATCCAACTTCCGGTAAGGGAGCTGCTCCTTCGATGATGTGGACGAGAATGCCAGAAACCCTCTTGATCCTGCTTACCTTAAATTCAATACCTCCACTTTTGAGGAAGCCTGAATCAGCCGGCTGGCCTCCACCACCTGGGTAAAAGGCGGTCTTGTCCAAAACCAGGCCATGGTTGTCAAGATCTATCCCGGTAACAAGCGCTTCGAAATCCTTGAGATAACTGTCCGTTTGATATAGCAGCTCTGTCATAATTTTTCCTCTCAGATATTGGCTCCAGCTCCGATGATCCCAGTATACCCAGAATCACCTTTAATGTGAATTCAGGATCAGAAGGATTCCCTATGCCTTTGGAATTTGCCAGTGCCGGGGTAGATGGAAGGGTGTAGTTGGAACCTGGTCAAAATCTTGCATAACTAGTCAGAAGGCCTTGTCGTTCTGGTTCAATGATCTGCCTGGAAGCTTCTCCAGGGAATGAAGTAGATGTAGAATTATAGGGCGATAATAGTTACCTGAAGTGGAGAGCCGATGAAAGCCTTGTATATCCTAGACCATCGGAAGGGCGGCCTGGTATTGTATGGGCATGATCTGGAGGACAGCCTGGTTGAGACGCTGGTGCTGGAGTATCAGGCCCAAGGGAAAAATGCATATTCCGTCGATCAAGCTGGCTTGCATGGGGGGCCGGCAGAAATCTGTGAAAAATGCCGGAGAGCAGGCGAAAAAATTGCCAGTGGAACACTTGTTGTTGCTCAAGCCTCCCAGGAGCGAGTCGAAATATCTCCTCTGCGAGGGGGTATTGGTATGGTTTCGACAGAGATTGACATGCCTTCGAAACAGTTGCCTAGCTTGGGTGCTCCTATCCGAAAACTCTTCAGCCTGTTGCCACTCATTGGAGCGCTGGTCCTGGTCGGATTTAGCCTGGTTTATTTTTTTGAGCCTGAAGCAGCCCTCAATCAGGATGGCCGGAGCCTTCAATCGTCATCCGTGCAGCCGGTGCCTTCTGCAACACAAGCCCAAATCCAATCCCCTGCAGCAACTCTTACCAGGGCGTCCTTACCCACAGCAACCCTGCAACCCACTCCCTCTGAAGAGCCAACGCTAAACATACAGACGAGGACACCGGAGGCGCCCGCTTGTGTGAATGCACTATCTGTTACTGCTGAGTACGCGGGCCAAACTCTCTGTATCACTGGTGAGGTCTATCGGGCCGAGCTGAAAGAGGGAGTCTTCTCGATCACTTTCAGCAAAGACTGGGGGAATTTTTACCTGCTTTCTTATGACCGGGTCTGGGAGGAGGCTCGCCCGGGAGTCTGCATACAGACCACTGGTGAGATCGTCATGTCCGGCACAATTCCAGTGATTGTCCTCGGATATCGCAATGATCTGTCGATTTGCCCGTAGCTCTGGCGTATAATACGTTGAGGGCTTTGTTAAGGCTAATCAATAGTTTCAAAATCGAGCGTGCAAAGCGTACATAAAGCCCCATATGCCATGACAGATCTACAAGACTATATCACCCAGATCATCGATAACGTTGAGCGAGTCATTGTTGGTAAACGTGACTCAATCGAGCTTTTAATGATTGCCCTGCTGTGTGAAGGGCATGTCCTGATTGAAGATGTGCCCGGAGTGGGGAAAACCATGCTGGCCCGCTCGATCGCAATCAGCATCGGGGGCTCCTTCAAGCGCATCCAGTGCACTCCAGACCTGCTTCCCAATGATATCACCGGGGTTTCTGTCTACAACCAGCAGAACGGACAGTTCGAGTTTCGGGAAGGGCCGGTGTTCGTGAATGTTTTACTGGCTGATGAGATCAACCGGGCTACCCCTCGCACCCAGTCTGCACTTTTAGAAGCCATGCAGGAGCAGCAGGTGTCTGTAGATGGGATCACCAGATCTTTACCCCGCCCGTTCATCGTGCTGGCCACACAAAACCCTATCGAATATGAGGGGACTTTCCCGCTTCCGGAAGCCCAACTCGACCGCTTTTTGATACGTATCTCTTTGGGATACCCATCAGCTAACGATGAGCAGCACTTACTGGGCAACCTGCGCCGCCGTCATCCGATCGTCGATTTAAAAAGCATATCGAGTGGCATAGAAAACGGGGAAGGGCTGTATAGGATATTAACCCTCCAACCACAGGTCTGGGATATCCATGTCGATGAGAGTTTAAGCTCCTATATCATCCAACTGGTCAATGCGACCCGCAACCATCCTGATATTGCCTTAGGCGCCAGCCCGCGTGCGAGCCTGGCATTATACAAAACTGCACAGGCAATGGCTGCCTTAAGGGGGAGAGACCATATCCTCCCCGATGATATCAAGTACCTGTTCGTGCCCACCCTGGCTCACCGTCTCATCATACGCCCTGAATCAGAGTTGAGGGGGAGGAATGCGACCGCCGTCTTACATGACATTCTCAAGGAGACGCCTTTAGAGATTGGTTCATACGATAATATTTCTGCTTAATCCTTATGTTGGTAGAATTCTGGATATCTCTGATAAGCCTGATCTTCCTGGCAGTTTTTTTAGGCGAAGACTTTGTTTTGAAGGTCATCTATCTCCTGGTAGGAGCTTATCTGGTTGGAGGTTGGTGGAGCCGTAAGGCTTTTGCAAACCTGCGCTTCCTACGCCAGTATGAAGAACATGCTTTCCTGAATGATGAGATCCCCGTAACCGTCGAGGTCTCAAACCAGGGTTGGTTGCCTGTGCTTTGGTTAAAGCTACACGAGAGTATCCCAGTTGGATTATCACTCGATAAGAATATTCAAAAAGTCATTTCGCTTGGCCCCAAGGGAAATGCCCAGGTTAAGTATCGCCTTCAGGCTCACCGGCGTGGGTACTACAGGATCGGGCCACTGTCTGTATCCTCGGGGGATCTTTTTGGCCTTTTAAAAGACCAACGCTGGGAGGATAGCGGTAGCTATCTCACAGTTTACCCGCAGATCGTTCCGTTATCGAGCGTTAAACTACCCTCCCGCTCACCCTTAGGGACGCTTCGCTCTAACCAACTGATTTATGAGGATCCAAGTCGAGTATGGAGCAAACGCGATTATAACTCCGGTGATTCCTTGAGAAGGATTGATTGGAAGGGTAGTGCAGCCGTAGGGCGTTTGCAGGTTAAACAGTTCGAGCCTTCCATTGCTCTGGAGACTTCGATCTTCCTCAACTTGCACTCGCCGGAATACGAGCAACGGCGTCGTCTCGACACGACTGAACTGGCGATTGTCGTAGCTGCATCCCTGGCTACCTGGATCAGTGCTCAGAAACAACCGGTTGGGTTGATCACGAACGGTATCGACCCGGCTGTTGATCGCTACCCGGAAGCCTCAGGACAGGTGGACAGGCTGCGAATTTTTACCCCCGTCTTACCGGCAAAAGGGAGCGGGAACTTGATGCGCATACTGGAAATCCTGGCCCGGGTGCAGGTTGCAGAAACGATCCCGGCAATCGAGCGGCTTCGCCAGGAGCATGGGAAGCTATCCTGGGGGACCACGCTGATCTTGATCTCGGGACATATGGATGAGGCCTTATTCGATGAGCTCTTCCAACTCCGGCGTTACGGCCTGAATTTAAGTCTCGTATTGGTGGGCCGCGTCCCGGGTTTTGCCAATATTCAAGCCAAGGCGCGTTATTTCCATTTCCCGCTGTATTCGATCATTACTTTTAAAGACTTGGATATGTGGAGGCTGTAAACATGGTCCGTTCTCCGCTTCTCGAATCCTTCCAGGTCAATGAAAAATTTGGCTTACTCGCCAGCCATTGCTTGATCGCTTTGATGATGGTCTGTTTGGCAATATCCATACAGCACCTGGCGCAACGCTTTGTCCCGGATTGGCAGCCTGGCTATATCCCCTGGCTGGCTTTTCTTGTATCCATTGAAGCCATGCACAGCCGGCGACTGGTTCGCCGGGAATCAGATTTGATTACCTCACGCCTGGTCTATCGCATAATCGAGTGGGTGGTAATTGCACTGCTCGTAAAACTTATCCTGTCCCTCTCCAGAGGCATTGATCAGCTTGGGATTGAGCTGGTTTTATGGAGAGAAGACTTCCTTATCAATTTTTTTGATGGGGAATATGTCTTTGTCCTACTGCTTTCCTTTTTCATCTGGTCGATTAGTGGAGGGTACGCAGGACAGCTCCTGAAGCTCGAGGGGGATAAATTCCTGTTGGAGTTGGATATCGAAGTTGGCATTTTCAGCGATCGAACTGCTGTTCGAAGGCAACTGGCGGGAAGAATCTTTTCCATTGGGATGGTGATGGTACTTTTCACTGCCCTTGTGCGCTGGGATTACCAATCTCTATGGGGTAGCCGTCCGGCGCCAACCTTTAGCTTGTCGTACGTGATGGTGTATTTCTTGTGTGGGTTTGGATTGCTCACCCTGACGCATTTTGCTGCTCGGCGTGCGTTATGGGCTATGGAACATATTTCCCTAAGCCGCACTTTAAGCAGGCAATGGCTTGCATACAGCTTGATTTTCCTGCTGGTTGTAACCACCCTGGCATTTATTTTGCCAACTGAGTATTCCATGGGCTTGCTCGCTACTCTTGCTTACCTCTTTAATCTCTTATTCGCAGTGATTTCGTTCCTGTTTTATCTTTTATCGTTGCCGTTCATTTATCTTCTGAACCTGTTTTTCAATCTCACCAATATTGCTGAAAACCTGGAGAGGCCCTCCCCTCCCGAATATTTCCCATTCGAGCCTCCAACTGGTGGGGCTGGGCCAATCGCCTGGTGGGAGGTGTTCCGTTCGATCCTCTTCTGGACGCTTTTCTTAACCATCACGGCCTATGCCTTTATCACTTTTTTCCGCCAAAATCAATACCTGTTAGATAGTTTGCGTAAAATACCCGGCTGGCAGTACCTGGTCGCGTTTTGGGAGTGGCTATCCTCTGGCTTCGCAAGGGCTAATCGCCAAACCCGCTTCCTTGCCAAGGGTGTTATGGACAGGTTACGTCTCTCCAGGGAGGCGGATACTTCGCTCCGTTCAGGCGGATTTATAAACCCAAGGCGGCTTTCTCCTCGCCAACAGGTTGTGTTTTTTTACCTGATGATGCTCAGGCGTGGGCAGGAGAGCGGTATCCCGCGCCAGCCTTCTCAAACCCCTTTTGAATATGAAGATAGGTTGGAAAATAACCTTCCTGAGGTTGACGTAGATTTGAAATCGATGACGGATGCATTTGTCGAAGCTCGGTACAGTCAGCATATTATCACTCCCGATCGCGCCAGGCATGTCCACAACTACTGGGAAAAAATCAAGCGCGCCTTACGATCTCATAAGAAAGAACCCTATCCATAATCCAACCATCTTCTATAATTTATCGTTAAATGATGGTATCATCTCAAGGATTAGGATGAATCTGGTCGTATAGAATCCCCCGATTTCAGGGAGGAGTAGGGGATACACGCATGCCAAACTCCGAAACGCGGCTGGCCATTACATATCACGAGTCCACAAAACACTCACTGAAAAGCCTGCACAGCAGCCGGCATTTTTTGGATTGGGTGAATGAGCCCTTGCAGCATAAGCTCTACCGCGAGGTGGAATTTATTCCTCTTCCAAGAGAACTCCCAGAGACTGGGGTTTCAACG
>CAZAQS010000089.1:0-17595 GCA_964486825.1 uncultured Anaerolineaceae bacterium
CAGGGAGCCAAGTTCTTCCAGGCGTTCGTAGGTAATGCCGCCGTAGCTGGGAGTCAACCGGTTGATTTCCTGCATGATCTCTTCAGCCGATCCGAAATCAAAGCCCTGGGCGCCCATCACTTTGGCCAGGTCGCACACGATCTCCCAGTCCGTTCGGGAGTTGCCGACAGGCTCGATCGCCTTGCGCACTCGCTGGACACGACGTTCTGTATTTGTGAAAGTGCCGTCCTTCTCGGCGAAGGATGCTCCTGGGAGCACGACATGCGCAAGTTGGGCCGTTTCGGTCAGGAAGAGATCCTGGACAACCAGGAATTCGGTTTTCTCCAGGCACTCCCTGACATGGTTGAGGTCGGGGTCCGATACCATGGGGTTCTCTGCCATGACGTACAGGGCCCGTACTTTCCCTTCTCCGGCCAGGTTGACCATCTCTGTCACCGTCAAGCCGACGGTCAACGGCCCGGTGCTTCCCCAGGCTTCCTGGAACTTCTTTTGGTTGTCGGGAACAATCACCGGTTGGTAGCCTGAATACACATTGGGTAGAGCACCCATATCGCAGGCGCCCTGCACGTTGTTCTGGCCTCGCAATGGATTCACACCACCGCCCGGCACTCCCATATTCCCGCACAGCATCGCCAGATTGGAAGTCGACTTCACATTGTCGACGCCGGTGGTATGCTGTGTGATGCCCATGGCGTATATGATTGCTGAAGGCTTGTGGGTAGCGTATGTCCTGGCTACTTCTCGTAAAACATCCGCCGGGATGCCACTGATCTCGGCCACTTTTTCGGGTGTATATTCGGCAACCAGGGCTTTCAGCTCCTCGAAACCTTCCGTTCGCTCCGCGATAAAGGCCTCATCTGCCAGGCCTTCACTGATGATGATATTCATCAGGCCATTGAAAATGGCTACGTCGGTGCCGGGTTGGAAGGAATGGTAAATATCTGCCCAGTGACCGATTTGATTCTGGCGTGGATCCAGGACGATCACTTTAGCGCCGCGCTTTTTCGCTTTCAGCACTCGGGTAGCGATCAGTGGGTGACCTTCCGAGGTATTGGATCCAATGATCAGGAAACAATTCGTATCCTTCTCGAACTCTGGAATTGAGTTCGTCATTGCTCCACTCCCAAACGATGCGGCCAGACCGGCCACGGTGGGAGCGTGTCAGAGACGGGCGCAGTGATCGATATTATTCGTTCCAATCACAGCGCGGGTAAACTTTTGGAGTAGATAATTTTCCTCATTCGTGCATTTTGCGGAGGACAGCACCGCAATGCTGTCTGGCCCGCTTTCAGCCTTGATCGTGCCTAATTTCTCCGCTATAAGGGATAGAGCCTCGTCCCAGCTTGCCGGTACGAACTCTCCATTCTTGCGGATCAAGGGCGTCGTCAGGCGTTCCTTGTGATTGACAAAGGAATGGGCATTCCAACCTTTGATGCACAGCCCACCTTCAGCAATGATATGGTTTTTCGCCGGAAGCACACCGACCAGTTGCATGTCGAGGACCTGCAGGTTGAGGGCGCAGCCAGTGCCACAGTAAGGGCAGATGGTTAGAACATTTTTATACTCAATCATCATCAGCCTCCTTTAGTGCGGCAAGCCTGTCCGCTCGTACTCGCCCTCTTCAAGGACCAGTAGTTGAGGCGGTTTCTGTTCAATGACAGCTCCGGTTTCGTAGCCGAACATGTCTTTCACGTCTTGAGCGATCAACCGGAATTGGACCGCCATGGGGATGCCTGCCGGGCAGGTCTCTTCGCATTCACGGCAAGCCACACATTTAGCCGTCATATGCATCGCCCGTATCAGGTGATACATGGGAGGGTTGGGCATTGGTAAATGTCCGGTCTCGACCCATTTCTCGTCTTCCAAAGTGCAGACATTGCAGAAGCACTGGGGGCAGATATTCCGGCATCCATAGCATTTGATGCAATGGTTGAACTCCTCTTTCCAGAAGGCCAACTTTTCGGGCTGGCTCATGGCGGCAATGCTATCTGTTAAAGGATCAGCGACACCCTCGATGGCCTCCCCAATCACGACCTCTGAATGCTGAGTATAAGGCTTGGAGCAACGGCAAAATTCTGCTTCTTCCTGGGTGCATTGCAAGCCGATCAACACAACTTTGGATAGATCGATCTGGGCATGCTTGGCTTGTTCAACCAAGCCGCGCTCCTCACAACCTCTGCAAACGATGCCCAGCTTGGCTTCCGGGTGGGCTTTATGGATCCGCCTCATCACATCGGGCAGGGGCTCCTTGGGCCATAGGGCTATGAGAGAAAGCTCCTCGCAGCGTTCTTTGACGTACAGGTGGGGAGCGATTATCCCGCTGGGCCCGCTTTTCAAGCCGACCACACCGTCTACGGTAGGGAGGGTCGTTTCAACGGCTGTACGCAGGGCAGTCAATCGATCGGTCATCGCATCACCTCCTCGAAGGGCGTCAGGCTACTTATTGTTTCGGTGAAGTTTTTGATGACGGTGGCGAATTTCTCGCCTTCAGCAGCCGATACCCAATCCACGTAAAGCCGCTCTGGCTCGATGCCGTTGTATTCCAGGAGCTTCTTCAAGACCGGCATGCGCTTGGCTGTGCGGTGGTTGCCGGTGCTGTAATGGCAGTCGCCGATATGGCAGCCCAGTACCATCACCCCATCGGCGCCTTCACGGAAGGTGCGCAACACCAATTCGGGAGAGACACGCCCACTGCAAGGCACCCGGATGATCTTTACGTTGGTAGGATACTTTAGGCGGGCCATGCCGGCCGTATCGGCTCCCCGGTAGGAACACCAGTTACATAAGAAGCCTATAATTTTTGGCTCATACATCAGACCACCTCCCGCTCGGCATGGCTTTCCATGCTTGCCAATTCAAAGAATTTCATCGTCTGCATGGCCCCGATCATCTCAGCCACGAGCTGTTCGTCTGTAAAGTGCCTCAGCTTGATGGACTTGGACAGGCATGCTCCTACGCAAGTCCCACAACCTTTGCAAAGAGCTTCGATCACGTGCGCCTTACCCTCGGCTGCCAGGAATTCGATGGCCGTGTACGGGCAGGTGGCAATGCATTCTTTACAGCCAACACAGCTTTCTTTATCAATAATGGCTGTGGCGGCATCGATTTCGATCTCACCCTGGCTGATAATGGAAAGGACACGGGTAGCGGCGGCAGCGCCCTGGGCCACAGAGGCAGGGATATCTTTCGGTCCCTGGCAGGCCCCAGCCACGAAGACGCCATCTGTCATGGTAGCGATCGGATCCAGCTTGGGGTGTTTCTCGATAAACCAGGTATCTGCGCTGCAGGAAATTCCGAACTTGGTTGCCACTTCTTTCGCATCTGCGCGCGCTTGCAATCCAGCCGATAAGATAACCATGTCGACTGGGATGCGGCGTTGCTTGCCGATCAGGGTGTCTTCCACCTGGATGATCAGCTTGCCTTCTTCACCAGGTCCACGGACGGCATCCGTGACCTCAGCTACCTTGCCGCGGATGAAATGAACGCCCTCTTTCAGGATACGCTGGTAGAACTCATCGTATGTCTTGGCGGGCGTGCGCATATCGATGTAGAATTCGTAAACCTCAGCGCCTGTCTTTTCCTGAACCAGGTGAGCAAACTTCAGGGACTGCATGCAGCAGATGGCAGAGCAGTAGCTGTTGTAGTTGTGGTCGCGGCTTCCCACGCAGTGGATGATCCCGACCGACTCAGGTACAGTTACACCATCGCGCATGTAGACCTTGCCACCGGTGGGCCCGGCCGCATTGGTAAGGCGCTCGAATTCCATGCTTGTAAACACATTCGCCAGCCTGCCGTAACCATACTGAGGGATCTGGCGAGAGTCGAACAAGTCATAACCGGTAGCCAGGATGATATTACCGACCTTGATATCAAAGACGGTGTCCTCTTGCTTGAAGTCGATGGCTCCGGTGGGGCAGAATTTTTCACATGCCTTGCAGGTGCCCTTGACAAAATAGGTGCAGTTTTCCCTGTCGATGACCGGGTACTTGGGAACGGCCTGGGGGAAGGGGGTGTAGACGGCCTTCCGGTAACCCAACCCGGCCTCATAAACGTCGTCGATCACTTTCTTGGGGCATTTTTCCTGGCAAACTCCACAACCCGTGCAGAGATCTTCAGTAATATAACGGGCCTTTTTCCGAATGGTAGCGGTGAAGTTGCCGATGAAGCCTTCTACCTTTTCGACCTCGCTCCAGGTCAGCATGGTGATGTTTTTATGGTTGCCAACATTGAACATCTTCGGAGTCAGGATGCAGGCCGAACAGTCCAAGGTTGGGAAGGTCTTATCGAACTGGGCCATATGCCCGCCGATAGAAGGCTCTCGCTCCACCAGGTAGACATGGTAGCCGCTGTCGGCGATTTCCAGGGCAGCCTGGATGCCAGTAATACCGCCGCCCACAATCAGTACGTTGGGGTCGATCGGCACGAACAGGGATTCGAGCGGCTCCTGGAAGCATACGCGCCCAACTGCCGCAGCCGTGAGGGCCTTGGCCTTGTCCGTCGCCTGGCCTTTATCGCTGGTTACCCAGGAGTCCTGCTCGCGGATATTGGCCATCTCGAACAGGTAGGGGTTAAGACCGGCCCGGGAGCAGGCATTTCGGAAGGTGGGCTCGTGCAGGTGCGGGCTGCAGGAAGCCACCACGACACGGTTGACGCCCATTTCCTTGATGTCTTTTTCGATCAGCTCCTGGCCGAGGCTGGAGCACATGAATTTATAATCCCGGCTCGAAACTACATTGGGAAGGTCAGCAGCCCAGCGGGATACATCTTCTACATCCACTGTACCGGCAATATTGCTGCCGCAGTGACATACATATACGCCAACTCGGGGATTATCGTTGTTCATTGCTTGACCTCCCTCTTGCTGCTTGCTGGCATGGGTAGGGATTTGTCATCTTTCTTTGATTTCTTGGGCGGCGCTTCCGGTTCAGGAATTTCCATACCGATCTTTCCTAAAGCCGGGCGGGCGTCCACAAGCTCGGAGCCAAACCCCAAAGCAGCCGGTTCCAGGCCAAATGCGATACCCATCATCTGGGTGAAATACAATACCGGCATCTTATAATCGGTCTTGAAGTAATTGTTCATAGGGCCCTGGAATGCATCCAGGTTAAGCTGGCACATCGGGCATAAGGTGACAATCATATCTGCATGGTAATCGTCAGCGCCCTTAACCAGGCGGCGGATCAGCTCGAAGCCGGTGCCATCGTTGATCTGGGTCATATGCCCGCCACAACAGTGCGCTTTCATCGGAAAATCGACTACCTCTGCTCCCAATACCTTCAGCAATTCATCTAATGTGGTGGGATATTCCGGGTCGTCGAAATTCCCATTGGGTTTGAATTGGGGACGGACGATCATGCAACCGTAGTAGGGGGCGATCCTCAGGCCGGACAGGGGTTTCTTAACCTGCGCGGCTACCGCCTCCATTCCAACGTCTGACACTACGACATCCAGCAGGTGGCGAATTTTCAATGTGCCAGGTTTATAAGAAAGACCACCGGCTGCCAGGGCCTGGTTGACTTTTTCCGACAGCGCCTTGCTTTCCGCCATATACCGGTCGCATTTCTTCAGGTTGAGGAAACAAGCGCTACATGGCGCTACAACCTGTTTTGTGTTGGGATTCTTGGTAGCCTGTGCTAAGTTCCTGGCGACCAGGGCGTAGGAGGCTGTCAGGTTGAGGGAGATATACTCCGTTGCACCGCAACAGTTCCAATCATCGATCTCCTCAAGCTCGATGCCGAGAGGGTGGGTGATTGCCAGGGAGGAGGTATGGTAAGCGGCGGCATTCTTCTCTAAAGAGCAGCCGGGAAAGTAGCTGTATTTCATGCCGTCACCTCCAACTCCTTGGCCTTCTCGAGGATGCTCTTCAGGCCATCAATATCCCTAATCCGGGTAGGGGTAAAAGCCATGCGCCCTTTTGTCACCATCCCAACACCCATGCCTGCGATCTTGAAGACCCCAAATGGGTTGTGCTTCAGCATATGCATGGACATCAGGCCTAACTCAAAAGCACGGCCGTAGTTTTCTACCCAATTGATAAAGGTTTTGGAAAAATCCGGTGCTGTTGAGCTGTCGTAGAGCTTTTCTTGTACGGCAATACGCTTCAAGGTGTACATAATATCTGTGATATGCACTTCTTGAGGGCAGCGCTCCATGCAATAGTAGCAAGAGACACAATACCAGGGGGTGTTGCTCTTCAAGACCTCATCCTTCATACCAGCTTCGATCATCGCGAAGAGGGCTCGAGGGGTGTGATCCATGTCATTCCCTGATGGGCATGAACCGCCGCAGGTGCCGCATTGAATGCATCGCTCGAGGTGGCATTCTCCCGGGGTCGCAGCGATCACTTGTTTAAAGAATGTTGGCGCACGTGCTTGGGTTGCGACTATTGTCATAACATCCTCCTTCGTCACATGATAATTTCTGCCAAGTCACCTTTGGGAGACTCGTTCATTCGCCTAAACCTGTTGGAATGACCCCTGCACCTCGATTGGCGCAATGCCAGGCATAACCCTCTCAAGGGCCTGGCAAGTAAGGAACGGTAGATTTTTACACAGTCTATTATGTTGTATAGCCAATCTAAACATAAGTGGCAAATCACACAATATGATGTGATAATTGTCACCAATGAAGTCCAAGTTATTGGGTAGTTCTCCCTATACAATTGTCACCATCTACTTGAAGGAAACAATCCCGGTGAACTTCCGCGGTACAATAAATGAATGCTGCTTCTCTGGATCTTTACGAAAACCTTTACCCGAGATAAGCGTTAAGGAGGGAAATCTTCATGGTATTAGCCAGTGATGTCCGAGAGAAAGCGATCCATACGATCCGATTCCTGGCTGCGGATGCAGTCCAAAAGGCAAATTCAGGCCATCCAGGGCTTCCTATGGGAGCAGCGGCCATCGCCTATACGCTGTGGATGAGGCATATGCGCTACAATCCTCGAAATCCGCGCTGGCCGGATCGGGACCGTTTTTTGCTCTCCGGGGGGCATGGCTCGATGCTCTTATATGCCATGTTTTATTTGACGGGGTACGAGCTTCCTATGGATGAGCTGAAAAATTTCCGGCAGTGGGGAAGCCGCACGCCCGGTCACCCAGAGTCCTTCCTTACTCCTGGGGTAGAGGTGACCACCGGTCCTTTAGGCCAGGGCTTTGGCAATGGAGTTGGGATGGCCATTGCAGAAGCTCACCTGGCTGCCGAGTTCAACCAGCCTGGACATTCTATTGTCGACCATTACACATATGCCATCGTAACCGATGGGGATTTGATGGAGGGGGTAAGCTCTGAAGCTGCTTCGCTGGCTGGGCACCTGGGGTTGGGAAAGCTGATCTATTTTTACGATGATAATAATGTTTCCATTGACGGTAGCACTGAATTGGCGTTTACAGAAGACCGGGCAGGTCGTTTTGAGAGTTATCACTGGCAGGTGATCCGAGTAGAAGATGGACACGATATCGACCAGATTGACCGGGCAATCCAGCAGGCCAAAGGAGATCCACGCCCTTCCTTGATCGTTTGCCCAACCGTGATAGGTTATGGACTGCCAAACAAGCAAGGCACTGCAGCCGCCCACGGGGAGCCGCCCGGGCAGGATGAGCTTCAGGCAGCAAAGAAGAGCCTGGATTGGCCGCTAGAGCCCGACTTCTACGTCCCAGGCGAAGTCCTTGAACATTACCGGGAATCCGTTCCCAAAGGCCAGGAACTGGAAGATGAATGGAGGGCCCGGTTTGACGTATACCGGGAGTCTCACCCCGAGCTGGCTGCCGAGTTCGAAAGAAGGATAGGTGGGGAACTCCCTGGAGACTGGGAACAAGGCTTGCCAGATTTTCCACCAGACGCCAAGGGAATGGCGACGCGCGTATCGTCGGGTAAAGTCTTGAATGCCCTGGCGAAGAGGATCCCAGAGCTGGCAGGTGGATCAGCCGATCTTACCCCTTCAACAAAAACATGGATCGATGACAGTCCTGCCTTCCAGGTTGGCGCTTACCACGGTAGAAATATCCATTTTGGAGTTCGTGAACACGCCATGGGAACAGCGGTCAACGGCATGGCTCTGCACGGTGGATTGATCCCTTTTGGCGCCACCTTCCTGGTATTTTCTGATTATATGCGAGCGGCTCTCCGCCTGTCCGCCATCTCTTATGCGCCTAGCATCTGGGTGTTTACCCACGATAGCATTGGAGTCGGCGAAGATGGCCCAACCCACCAGCCGGTTGAACATTATGCAGCCTTGAGGGCTATCCCAAACCTGTATGTAATCCGCCCGGCAGACGCCAATGAGACTGCCCAAGCCTGGCGAGCGGCTATCCTGAGAAGGGGTGGCCCGACAGCCCTCCTTTTAACCCGGCAAAATCTGCCCACTTTCGATAGGTCGGTATACGCCTCCGCAGAAGGACTCCAACGTGGCGGCTATGTACTGGGCGATCTGGGCGAGAGCGAACCCGAGCTAATCCTGATGTCTTCAGGATCAGAGGTGAGCCTCATCGTTCAAGCTGGCGAAAGCCTGGCTGCGGATGGCGTAAATGTGCGCCTGGTTTCCTTTCCATGCTGGGAGCTCTTCCTGGAACAGGACGCCCAGTACCAGGAATCGGTATTGCCCAGGTCGATCAGGGCGCGACTGGCTGTAGAAGCTGGGGTGCGTCTGGGGTGGGATCGCTGGGTGGGCGACCAGGGCGACGTGCTCTCCCTGGAACATTATGGAGCGTCTGCGCCGGCAAAGGTCGTCATGGAAGAGCTCGGGTTTACCGTGGAAAATGTGATCTTTCGTGCAAAACAGGTATTGGCGCACCGGTTCAACCGGTGATCGAACATCGAAACAAAGTTGAGAGGTGAATAATGAAAGTAGCTGTTGCTTTTGATCATGCTGGCTTTTCGATGAAAGAGCCTGTTATCGAAGCTGTGGTGGAAGCCGGGCACGATCCAGTTGACCTGGGGACATTTAGCTATGATAGCGTCGATTACCCCGATTATGCTGAAAAAGTTGGCCTGGCACTCCGGAATGGGGAGGCTGAGCGCGGCATCCTGGTATGTGGGTCCGGAGTGGGGGCTTGCATCGCTGCAAATAAAATGAAAGGAATCTACGCTGCCCTGTGCCATGATACGTACTCGGCTCACCAGGGGGTTGAACATGATGATATGAACGTGCTTTGCCTGGGAGGGCGCATTATCGGCCCAGAGCTCGCAAAAGAGCTGGTTAAATCCTTCCTCGGTGCACGGTATTCGGGTGAAGAGCGACACGCCCGGCGAGTCGGTAAGATTAAAAAGCTGGAAGAGAACCGGTAATCCTTTAAATCCCTAGACCTTAGAAAGGGGGTATCAATGACCACTCCGATCAAAAAACTGCACAAGCTGGGCCAGTCATTATGGTATGACAATATCCAACGCCGGATGCTGGAGGATGGAACGCTGGCAGAAATGATCCAAAGGGGAGAACTGCGTGGCATGACCTCCAACCCGAGTATCTTCAACCAGGCTATCGCCAGTTCCACCGATTACGATGACGCCTTGAATGCGATGGCCTGGGCCGGGTACACCGCCGGGGACATCCTTGACCGGTTGGTCATTGAGGATATCCGGGCAGCTGCAGACCTGTTTTTCCCCCTTTATAAACGGTCTAAAGGATCGGATGGTTTCGTAAGCATCGAAGTCGATCCTTCCCTGGCGCATGATACGGACAGGACGCTGCTGGAAGCGCACCGTCTCTGGGAACAAGTGAACCGGCCAAACTTGATGGTGAAAATTCCTGCCACTCGGGAGGGAATCCCTGCCATCCAGCAGGCGTTGGCGCAGGGTCTCAATATCAATATCACCCTGATCTTTTCCCTGGATCGCTATAGAGATGTTATGGAAGCTTACCTGACAGGGTTGGAGCAGCGACTGGCGGCAGGGCAACCGGTCAGTGGGATAGCTTCGGTGGCCTCTTTCTTTGTCTCTCGAATGGATACCAAAATCGATGCGCGTTTGGAAGAGATCATTCGTAGAGAAGACCAGCGCGCTCCCATCGCATCTGAATTATTAGGGAAGACCGCCCTGGCGAATGCGCGCCTGGCGTATGCTCGTTTCCGAGAAATATTCGAGAGTGAGCGTTTTGCTCCACTAAAGGATCAAGGCGCTAAGGTCCAGCGACCCTTATGGGCTTCGACCAGCACCAAGAATCCCGCCTATCCTGAAACCCTGTATGTGGATGAGCTGATTGGAGCCAATACGGTCAATACGGTTCCCCCGCAGACCTATGAGGCCTATCGCAGGCTTGGAAACCCGCGCCTGACCGTCGAGAAGGGGTTGGAGAAGGCGCAGCAGGTTTTTCAGAAGCTCGATGAACTGGGCATATCTGTCGATGAAGTGACGGATGAGTTAGAGGCGGAGGGAGTCAAAGCTTTTGCCGACTCATATAAAGAGTTATTGGGAACGGTTGAGGAGCGAAGAGCGGCAGCTGTAAAAAGCCTGGGACCCCTGGCGGATTCCGTCGCCGAGCGGGTTACCCTGTTACAGAGGGATGACCTGCCCAGGCGAATCCGCTCCATCGATGCAACGATTTGGACGAATGAGCCTGCTGGGAGACATGAAATCCGCAAGCGCATGGCCTGGCTCTACCTGCCTGAGAAAAGCCGGGCTATTCTCCCGGAAATCTCGTTTTTCAGAGAAGAGGTACTATCGGCCGGCTTTAAGCGAGTTCTCCTGTTAGGTATGGGGGGCTCCACCCTTGCTCCAGAGATGTTGAGCCTGGTATTTAAAGATCATGTGCCTCAAAACGAGAAGGCAAGGCGAGCTATTCCCGTGACGGTCCTCGATTCTACCGATCCGGCCCAGGTTCGTGCAGCAGCCGACCACTGCTACATAAAAGACACGCTTTTTATCTTGTCGAGTAAATCAGGGACCACGGCGGAGGTGAAAGCCTTCCTGGCTTATTTTTGGGATTGCGCTTACAAATCAGTCGGGAACCATGCGGGAGAGCATTTTATTGCCATTACCGACCGCGAGACTCCTTTGGCTACCATTGCCAAAGAACGAAATTTCCGGCAGGTGTTCTATCCTGATCCCAAAGTGGGTGGGCGATATTCTGCTTTGACTGCTTTTGGCCTGGTCCCCGCGGCCCTATCGGGCGTCGATTTGGAGCGATTGTTGAATAGCGCGGCGCGTATGGCAGGCCAAACGACGACTGACGTGCCTGCCGGTCGCAACCCAGGCCTGGTGTTGGGAGCTGTCCTGGGAGAGGCAGCAGTCCAGGGTCGGGACAAGCTCACTTTGATTGCGGACGACGAGCTAAAACCTGTTGGCTCCTGGCTGGAGCAGCTTATCGCAGAAAGCAGCGGCAAGGATGGTACCGGTATTGTCCCGGTGGATTTAGAGCCTCTGGCAGGGCCTTCTGAGTATGGCATGGACCGGATCTTCGTCTATCTAAAAAGGAGCGGTAAGCATGAGGAAGGAGTGGCCCGGTTGATAGAGGCTGGTTATCCAGTCATCAGCCTGCCGGTTGAGGACGATTATGAACTGGGGAGAGAGTTTTTTCGCTGGGAGATGGCTGCTGCTGTGGCCTGCGCGGTCTTAGGCGTGAACCCATTCGACCAACCTGATGTGCAGGACAGCAAGTCGCGCACAGACCAAAAGATCAGGAATTTCCATGAAAATGGGGTCCTGGGTGAAGGCGCTCCAATATGGGAAGGGGAGCAGGTACAGTTGTATGGGAATGTGCGGATAGGGGCAGGTGAAAGCCTGGCAGGCATACTGGATAGCTTCCTGGAGTTGGGGCAGGAGGGAGATTATATTGCATTGAACGCCTATCTACCGCGCACAGCTTCCTATCTGGACATGCTCCAAAAGCTTCGCATAGCCGTGTGGAAGCGCACGGGATTGGCTACCACACTTGGTTTCGGTCCCCGCTTTTTGCATTCGACAGGGCAGCTTCATAAAGGCGGCCCGAATAGAGGGCTGTTCTTGCAAATCACAGCCGAGCCGTCCGAGGACCTACCCATACCAGGATGGAAGTTGACTTTTGGGACTTTGGAAAGGGCCCAGGCTTTAGGCGACCTCGAAGCTCTGCAGGCTGCCGGCCGGCGGGTGCTTCAAATCCATTTGCCTAATCCGGATACTGTAGGGCAGTTGTTGGAGGTTTTAGAGAGATAGCCTCCCGGTCGGGTCGTACCCCTTAGATCAACTGCCGGTACCGCTCTGCGAAAAGAGCTGGAGAGCCTCCTGTATGCCAGAACAGGAGGCTGGTATCTTGGGGGAAGAACTTCTTGCGGATCAGGTCGATCAGCCCGGCCGCCGCTCGCCCTGTGTACACCGGATCCAGGATGAGACCTTCATTTCGTGCAAACAGGCCCATGGCCTCTCGCTCGGGCTCACCCATTACTCCATACCCGCCTCCCAGGTAATCGGAATTAACCAGGACCT
Organism: uncultured Anaerolineaceae bacterium; assembly: GCA_964486825.1. GTDB lineage: Bacteria > Chloroflexota > Anaerolineae > Anaerolineales > UBA4823 > CAZAQS01. The sequence continues at coordinate 12,397 of CAZAQS010000089.1, forward strand.
GGCTGGGATCAAAGGTAAATGTTTCCCCCAGATATTCAGCAGTGGAGCTGGCCAGAGAGGCTACCTTTTCCTTTAATTTATCTGATGGTTCATCAACACTGATACCCAGGATTCGACCTTTAAACCCAAACAAGCGGGCTCCCACCAGCATTCCGGCCTGTGTTCCCCCGGATGAGGAAGGAAAAACGATCCAATCCGGAGGGCAGCCGGGCAGGGATGTGGTCTGGCACTGCTCGAGCAGCTCCTGCATCGCAAAAACATACCCGGTTGCTCCTGTTGGGTTGGAGCCGCCATAGGGGACCAGGTAAGGCCGGCGTCCGTCTTTCCAGGCCGTCTCGAATGTCTCTTGGAGGGTCCAGTCGCGGCTGTCGCCTGGCGTGGTCACGATTTCTGCTCCTAACAGCTCATCCAAGAGAAGGTTGCCAGAAAGGGAAGTCGGTGTATCCCCTGAGAGGACCAGGATGCAATGCATCCCAAAGCGGGCGGCGGCGGCTGCCGTCTGACGGCAGTGGTTGGATTGGACGGCTCCGGCAGTAATGATGGTGCGAGCGCCGTGCGCCTGGGCTTCCGCCATCAGGAACTCGAGCTTACGGGTTTTGTTGCCGCCCAGCGCCAAGCCGGTCTGGTCATCTCTTTTGGTAAGCAAAGCCGGTCCCCCCAGCGCTGCCGAAAGGTTCGGTAGCGTTTCGATCGAGGTAGGTAAATGAGCAAAACGCAGCCTGGGTATCGTTTTCATAAATATTTCTCCTGGTCCCCTATCGATTGCTGTACAGGATTCCCTCATGGGTTATCAAGGGGATCCCCTCAAACCTTCCTGAGTACGGCTCGCCCCGCGTCGGCGCATGGCGCTCAAAATATGCGGTAAAGTATGCGTGTACAAGCGGTATAGGGAAGGATGGGCGGGGAAATCCCAGGCGCCCAGGGTGCGGACCACCCGGCCACCCAGCCCGGCTTTAAAACGATACACCCCCCATAGGGGGTCGCTCTCATCAAAGCGGTTTGGGGCTCCCCACAGATCATAAAGCTTGCAACCCTTATCCTGCGCTTTGAGCATGGCCTCCCATTGCAGGAGGTAGTTCGGCATCTTGTCCCGGTGCAGTTCACGCGACATCCCGTATAAGTACCATGCTTTCCCGGCGAAATAAAACAAGAACAGGCCGGCTACGGGTACTCCCTCCACCTCGGCAATTAGCGCTTCTGCCATCTCCTGCTGAGTAAATATCTGCCATACCGTCCGGTAATATGCTTCCTCTCGGATCGTGAAACCATCTCTTACCGATGTTTCTGCATACATGCGGTATAGCATGGGAAAGTCATCCTGATTTCCAGCCCGCACGCGAACACCTTTCCGGTATGCCAGGCGGATATTGTAGCGGGTTTTAGGTTTCATTTGCTCGAGCAGCTCATCCTGCGAGGATGCCAGGTCCACAACAACAGTATTTTGGAATTGGATCTGGTCCTGAGAATACACCCAGCCGCGGTCATTCAGGTCTCCAGCTACGTGTTCTCCCAATGGATCCCGGCACTCATCGCCTGGCCCTGTCCCGGTAGGGACATTGGGATCGATTTTGATAAATATCGCCCCTTGCGCCCGGGCCAGTCCCTGGAAATCATCCAATACCTGCCTACGCAAGGATCGGTCGCGCCAATCCAATAAAGGGCCTTTCGGGACGTAAAGAACGCGCAGGGGAGTTGCTACCGGGCCCAGGGAAACCGTCCGTTGCAATACCAGGCCGGCTGCCTGGCTGCCGTCCTGCCAGTGTTTGTAAAACGGCCGCCATCCAAACTGGCTCTTGACCTTGCCCCATTCCCAGGTTTGAAGGATATGCGGGTCAGGCAAGTTCGTGATCAGGCTGTTCCAGGTGGAGCGGTCCATATTGTTTAAATCTGTTAGCGGCTTCATGAAGCGCGCCGGTCCGCCCACCACTGGTAGAGCCGATAAAAGGCCGGTTGGTAGACCCGGTCCCACGGGCCAACCGAGCGCATCAAATGTCCTCCAAAACCGCGCTTAAAGCGATAGACCCTCCACAAGCCGTCCTTACGGGTAGTAAACTGGCTTTCGAGGACCTGCTCGTCTTCGTCTGGAACTCCCCATAAGTCATACTCCGTGCAGCCTCGTGAGCGTGCCCAGCGCATGGCTTCCCACTGGAGCAGGTAGGTGGGCATGCGGTCACGGTGGTCGCTGGCGGAAGCGCCATATAAGTACCAGGCGCGCTGCCCTTGTGCGAAGACCATCAAGGCCGCCAGGGGTTGTCCCTGGTACTCTGCTACAAGCAGCTCGCAGGCCCCTCGAGGGTAGAAAAGATCGTAGACCTGGCTATAGTACTCCAGGCTGTGGACGCCGAACTGGTCCCGGCCTGCCGTTTGCTGTATCAATCGGTAAAAAGCAGGCAGGTCGCTGGATGTATGAATCACCACCCCTTTCTTCAGAGCCAGCTTGATATTGTAGCGGGTCTTCTGTTTCATCCTGGCCAGGATTTGCTCCTCGTCCGCTTTAAGGTCAACTACCAGGGTGCGGGAGGGTTGGATGGCGTGCCGGCCGGGCAGGAAACCCGGGGGAGGGCCATGTTTTCCTGGCAGTTCCTCGCCTTCTAGATCCCATAAGTCCGGCTCGACTTTAAGGAAGACAGCCTTGTGTTTTCTGCAGGTTTCATCGATCGCCTTCCATAGATCTTGATAAGCGCCTGGCGGTGGGATTTTAGCGCCGCTGGCTAGAGCGGGCAAGACCGGGCCTTTTGGAATATAGGCCAACCGGATACCGAGCGGTAAGCGGCGGAAGAGGATTTGTGCGCCTGCACTTTCTCCGCCAGTTGGTCCTGAATTGGCCAGATCCGTGAAAGGCGCGCATACGCGGACCGGCTCCCAGCCAAAAGCAGACTTCAGCTCACCCCAAGGCACGGTTTGGAGCAGGTGAGCGTGAGGGCGCTGGTTGATGAATGCATCCCATTCGTTGGTGTTGAGTTCGACCATGCTTAGAATTCAGGGACAGGCAGACTGGCCTGGGTTAAGAGCGATCATGCCTGTTTTCCTTATCTACCCCGGAGGCCAAAAACAGTGGCGGGTGTACGCAATAGAATGACAAAATCCAGGATGAGGTTGCGGTGTTTAATATAGTAGAGATCGTATTCGAGTTTCGTGATCGTCTCGTCAATCGTCGAAGCATAACCAAAGTTGACCTGGGCCCACCCGGTGATGCCCGGTTTGACCAGCAGGCGGGCGCGGTAAAAGGGGACATGTTGTTGGAACCAATCAACCAGCTCTGGTCTTTCGGCGCGCGGCCCTACCAGGCTCATTTCGCCTTTCAGGACATTGATGAATTGGGGTAGCTCATCCAGGTGAGTTTTGCGCAGGATACGCCCTACCCGCGTGGCGCGTTTGTCGTTTTCTTCAGCCCACTGGGGTTGCCCGTCCGGTTCTGCATCCAAACCCATGGTGCGAAATTTAAATATCTTATAGGGTTGCCCACCCCGACCTGAGCGGGTCTGCTTATAGAAAACAGGGAATCCGTTATCGAGCAGAATTGAAATGGCGATCAAGGGGAAGAAAACCAGGAAAAAGGCGCTCCCAATCAACCCACCAGCAATGTCCAGCAGGCGCTTACCGAGCTCGTAAAAACCGCTTTGGCGAGCCTGGTCTACGAAGGAGCGCAAGATCCAGTCTGCTTCCAAATGCCGGATGGGTACCCGCCCCATGAGCTCCTCGTAAGCGACGGGCATGCGGGTAATCGCAATTCCCATTTCTTGTGCATCCAACAAGGACTGAAACATGCGTCCTTGCATCTCCCCGGAAATGGCAACGATGATGTCTGAGACACGTTCGAGGTTGATGATCTCCAGTAGCTTGTCGCAGTCTCCAAGAACCTTATAGCCCTCTTTCTCTTTTCCAATCTTTTCGGGATCGTCGTCCACGATCCCGACCCAGAAAAAGGGCGGTGGTGAGATCTCATTGAATAATCTGAGCAGGGTTTGCCCTGTTTCGCCTGCGCCTACCAGCAAGACACGGCGCATAAATTCTGGAGCTGTAAAAACGCGAATATAGAGCAGGCGCCATATAAAGGTTAATGCGGTTGCGGCTACGACGAAACCCGCCACACCTCTCCGGTTCAGCGATTTGGGTGTGGAGTAGAAGAAGTAGATAACCAGGTAGAGACCCAGTGCGATCAAAGCCGTCATGGCAATATTGCGCATGGTCTGTTTCCAATCTCCTGCCCGGTGCTCATCGTATAACTCGACCATCAAGATGACCCAGAAAAACGGCAGAAGGAAGAACCAGCTGGGGATGGTACGGATGAATTCCATTGTGAATTCGTAATATTCATCCACCCAAGCCCAAACAAGCAAGGATGCGATCAGGGCTGTCACGGCTACCAAAAAATCGACGATAACCAGCAAAATCCGCCGTTCGCCAGGGCGTAACAGCCAGGTATGGGTTTTGGCTTCCAGTTTTTTAATCGTTGTAGCCATTCGATAAAGTAGGCCTCAAAATCAAGATTTCCTGGTTGAGGCTGGCATGAAAAATTTTCCTGGAGAGCTGATCAGACTCCATAAAAGTGCTGTTCCCCAGGAAATATGCATGGAACCAATTGCCAGGGGAACGCCAGCCAACATACCAATATCCTGTTTTTTTACAGCCAGTATGCTCCCGACAATGAATAGCGATAAGGCGTATAGCCCGATTTCAGCAGCCAGCAAAATCCGAGCCAAAGGCGACCACAGGCCGAGCAAGGCGAAGCCAATCAGGCTTAATACAAATAACGGTGGCAGAGCTTGTCTCCAGCGCAGGGTGTGAGGGTAACGAAGCAGCATACGCCCCTTCCAGAATCCATAACGCCAGTACTGGCGGATGAGAGAGGACCAGGTAGAGCGGGCGAAATAAACCGAACGGATAGCAGGGTCAAGCCAGACCTGCCCATTGGCCTGTCGAATTCGGACATTGAACTCGTAATCTTCATTCGTTAGCAGCGTTTCATTAAATAAACCGATCCGGTCAACCAAAGCCCTGCGAAAAGCCCCGAAAGGGACCGTATCCACCGGCCTGGCGGAGCCAGTATAGCGGTAGTAAGCATCTCCTACGCCTAAGGGATGGGAAACCGCTGCAGCGATGGCTCTCGCCATCCAACCCGACCACGCGAACGCCCTTGGCAACCTCGCGAACCTCGAGAGCGGCAGAGGTCGACTTGCCGAGGCGCAGGACCTATAC
>CAZAQS010000090.1:0-17504 GCA_964486825.1 uncultured Anaerolineaceae bacterium
TGGAGAAGGCCTCGGTGGTTGGGGGAGTTGGATGAGGGACGACGGACGACCGCCGACCGCCGACCGCCGACAGATCAACCCTTACCGTCCCGCAGGCGCTCGCCCTAAGCTGGACTGTCAAAATCAACCCTGCGGGACGCTGGTGGGAACTCAACTGAGAGGGGTTCCCTGACCTGTTTACCCGTCCTCGCCGGGTGCCACGTTGGGTACCCTCTGCATCCTCGGATGCAGGCTGGCGTGGATCGCCTGGCCGCCCAACATTTGTTGGGGCACGGGGGGAATCGAAATCGCTTCCGATCTGCCCATCAACCCCCGTGCCCGGTCCGGAGTCAACGTCCTTTTCGCCATCCCCCTCCACATCCCCCGCCTCTCCGGCCGGAACACCGTCATGGGTGCTGCCTGACAGGGCACGACTGGATTCGGGCGGTAGGAGAGCGGGGCGATTCACCGTCGTGCCCCTCTACAGACGGGCGGTAGGAGATCTGGGCGACGCACCGTCTTGCCACTATACAAGAGGGTGTGGTTGAGGCGGGCGATTCACCGTTATGCCCCTACAGGAGGATGGTGATTGATGCCTCCTCACGTATAGGTGAAATAAGCCGTAGCCACGCAGTTGGAATCGGGGATAACTCGAACCCAATGAGCGCTATATCCGCTTGGAAATTCGTGGTGCACATACCCGTTGCCCGGTACTTGAAAAATATCGTACGTCTTCCAGGTCTGGTTACCCAGGAAATCCACCTCTACCCTGAAATTGACCGGCCGATTGGAATCATGAGATAGGTGCAGCACTTTTTTATCGAAACCGGTCATTAAATAGGGGTCTGAGGCTTCCCCTTGTTTTACAGGATCATCCCACCAGGGGCCACCCCAACCGGAAGGTTTTCCGAAGTGCCATAAATCGTCGGTCTTGCCAAACCACAGGCCCGACATCGGTTCCCCGGACAGGTGATTGGTCCTACCCGCCGGGCTGGCATTATCCGGCCCTAAGACCAGCATGCCACGATAGGTACAGAAGTCACCCAAAACCCACAGATGGGTCGAAATCGGGCGAATACCCCACACCCTGTTGCCATAAGCCCAGGGAGACAGCTCATAAAACATGCCATGACAGTCCATCAGGAAACGTTCATGTTCTGTCTGGCGAATGCGCGGCCATTCGGTTTGCCAGGCATGGTCGAAGGTATGGCTGGCCTTGGGAAGGCGATACGTAGACCAACTCTCGTCGCCGCGCGTGAAGACTTTTAGAATGGCAGAAGCTCGGTCCCAGCCGGTGGCGAAGATGGTATTCATGAAATCACCATGGCCTGTCACCTCAACGAAAGGCTTGCGTTCTAAAATCCTCCATGTTTCACCGTCCCACTCGAGTAACCTGCCCAATGACCGCTCACCGAGAAAATCCTTTTCGGTATAACTGTTGCTGGCCACTACAACTCTGCCAAAACCTGAATAACCGGCTTTAAAGTGTACAACCGCACGTCCACCCAGCTCAAAATCTTCGTTCAAATCGAAGAGCTGGCGAGTTTCTAACGTATGCACATCCATCTCGAGGAACTCACCTTCCATTCCAAGCATATAAACCTTATTTTCTGGCTCAATCAGATGGCGCATGGTTGAACAGACGCGAATGTCAACCAGGGATGCAACTGTGCGAATGTTCCGGTGCGCATCAATGACAAACGGGCCGATAATGCACTGATTAGACTCCCAATGTACCATCCGATTAGTATGTGTCCCGACACGTGTTCCGGTATGGGGGATCAGATTCAGGTCAGGATCGATCTCGAATAAACTGACGCCTAAACCAGAGTGAGTTCCGTCTGAGACGTAGGCCACAATCCAGAGACGGTCTGCCCAGGCCATCATGGCTCCGGGTGCATATTCGGTCCGCGGGGGTCCTAATTCTGCCCGCAAGCACAGCGAAGGGACGACGCCGCTGAAGTTTAAGGGTGATTTTTGGTTAAACATTCCGAGCTCCTTGAGTGGATGGATGGATTTTTCGCAATCTGGCAAAAAGCCTGTGCGCCTGGGCAAGATCCCAATCTCGTCCAGCGCTTTGGAACCCTTTTGGGGTGGATCTGGTCGTTAGTCAACCGCCAGGATAACAGCGGATTTCGCAGATCGAAGCCGCCGGGTCACCCTGAGTGGCCTGCACCGTCACCCGCAGCCGGCTGGTGGTGACGCTCTCTTTGAAGAAGTGGCGGCGCAGGCGCTGGTAGTTGCCGGTGATCCGTACAAGTTCTATCCAGCGATCCTCAACAAATCCAGCGATGCTGTAATCCCGCGGGCACAACGGATCGTGAAACAAGGGTGGATAGCAATAATGGTCCCGCAGCAAGTGCCCCGGAAAGGTGAGCTGCACCTCCCCAATCGCCTGCGGCGTTTCCCACTCCAGCTGGATCCATTGCGGTAAGGGCCGGGCCGGATCCGAACGCCACAGGTTCGTGAAACGGTGGGGGCGGGTCACGCCGCTGAGGATATTGTCCGGCCCAAAGCAATGTTGGGGAGGATCCAGGCGGAAGCTCAGCGTCACCCCCGTCCGCAAGCGCCTCATCTTATCCTGGGCGATTTCAAACGCAGCCAGGTGGCCGGCTTCCACCGCGCCGCCCACACACCACTCCACCGCCGGGTTGGGCAGGAGGTCCAGCCGGTAGTACTGCCCTTTCACCAGTCCTTTTTCCGCTCCTAACCCAACCGGCCACTCGATCCACTGCTCCAACCCGGCTGGAACCGCAAGGACAGTGCTGGCCAGCGGCTGGAGCGATTCCGAGCGATAATCCCAAATGTGTTCCACGGGAAGCAGGCGCGCCTCCACCTGCTGCAGCTCGCTGGAGTGATTGTTCAAGCATATGCTGACGCTCTCCAGCTGCTCCTCGCTGATCGCAATCCATTGCCCCTGGCGGCTTTTCAACGGGTTGGGCGCCGTCCTGCGCTGCGGATTTTCCCCCCACTGCAGCAGGTTCTCAGACGGGCTCTGGCTGTGCGGTCCTACGCCAAACAGGCAGGCCTCACTGCTGGCAGAAACAGTCGCCTGGCGGGCGAGATCCAACGGGTCTTCGTTCTTATTATTAGGAAGGAAGCACCCATCTCTCAACAGCAGCTGTTTGACCTCAAAAATGGCCGCCTCAGGCACCTGGTGGACAGGCAGTTTCTGCTCGAGCGCCACAGTGGCTGCCGTTCCGGCCGCCTGGCCAAGCAATGCGGTCGTCTGCATGACGCGGATACTTCCCAGGGCGGCGTGGGTGGCGCTCAGGTTGCGACCGGCCATCAACAGGTTTTCAACGTCTTTCGAGATCAACGCCCGCAGCGGGATGCCGTAAGGGCCGCAATAACTTTTGGCGGCATATTCGCTCTCGGGCGTCCAGTTCTCGGCCGCACTCGGCTCGCTGCTGGAAGATAACAAACCCCCGGGCGTGTGCAGGTCGATGTACCAACCCCCATAGGCCACCTCATCCGGGAAGACCGTCAGGTCGAGCAGGTCGTGTTCCGTGATCAGGTATCTCCCCATAATCCGCCGGCTCTCGCGCTTGCCCGGGATCTGCCCGATCCAGTCCAGGCCATAATTGCGGGCCTGGTCTTTCAGGCGTTCATCTTTGTTCTTCACCCAATCCCACACCCCCAGCAAGTGGCGGGTCAGTTCGTGGCGGATCTGCTCGTTATCAAAGATCGTGTCCCAGGGCATGCCGATTTCGATCCACCAATACCCGCTCTGCACGTTGTAAGGGATGCGCCCCTCTTCGTAAAAGAAGGCTGGATCATCGTATTCAACCGCCCAATCGGGAGGGGTAAACGGCACTGGGCGACCCATATCTCTTGCTTTGAACATCAACGAAGAGCCCATGGTGTCTTTACTGGCCTCTTTGGGCGCATGCGGTTCATCATATTCTGAGCGAGCCTCACAGCCCATGCGCCACTCACAGCCGGCCAGGTGAGCGATCAGACCATCCCCGGTACAATCGATGAAGATCTCTCCGTTGATCGTGATTTCGGTTTCCGCGTTGGCCACCCGGCACACCACCGCTGAAAGCGTACGTTCATCCTGCTTCTTTACTGAAACCACGCTGGTGTTCAGGTGAAAGGCCAGGTTTGGCGTCTGGACTGCGGCGTCATATAAGATCAAATCCCAGACGCTGTTGATCCAACCGTTCTCGATCACCGGTTCGTGGTTGCGAGCGCGTTCCTCGATCAGCCATTCTGAGATCAGACCGGTTTCCCTGGCGTAACCATGGAAGGTGGCTGCTCCGCAGGGCGACACGCGGATTTCGGAGCTGCTGTTGCCGCCAAATACAGGCCGGTCCTGGATGATACAGGTCTTTACCCCCCGGCGAGCAGCGCTGATGGCCGCACTCAACCCGGCCAGACCACCGCCACACACCACCAGTTCGTAGGATCGCTGCTCTTGTTTCATTCCTGGCCTCCTCCTAAAGATTTCCTTTGAGAAGTCACTCAAAGCTTGTGTTTCATTGACTATTTGACTTATAAACCCGACAGATAAAGATATAAAGCATTGGCAAGATCATACCCGAAGGCCCTGGCAGAATCAGCATTTACCTCAACACCACTCGCATTGGCATAGGGGATTTCGAGGCAATTCCCAATCCGTAAGCCTGGAAAAGTCTCTCGAGCCCATTCATCTTTCGATTTACGCCCTCCCTCAATGGGCGTATTCCAATCTTCTCCAAAGGGCAGGTTATTTTTGCTTTCAAAGGGGAGCGGGCCGCGGCAGTTCTCTTCCAAGATCTGGCTAAAAAACCCAAGCTCGCGCCAGTGCTTCTCTTCTGGCCCACCCACGAAGTAGATAAACTCGTTGTTATGGCCGCGAATCCAGGGACAATGCAGATCCAGGGCGACATCCAGCCGGTTATCACACCAGTCTGGCACAAGCTGGCGCAGGGTACGTACCTCCGGATACATCGATGCGCCAACGTAATCCAGGACATGGTCCCAGGGCCACCTGTTTTTTCCTTGATCGCCGTCTTCGACACCATCTATGTCCATGAAGGGAACTGCCAGGATAGTTACATTTTCCCGCAGCCAGCGCCCGGCTTCGCTGCCAGCCAGCACGGTCGCTAATACTCCTTCCAGGCTATAGGAGGCCATCATTTCACAAGCGTGATGGCGGCAGGTTAGCAGGACGTAACGGGAGGCCTGGCCGCCGGTCCGCCCGGCGTAAAGCGCTTGCACCGGACGTCCTTTGCGTGAATAGCAAAGCGTTGAGATTTTTAAGGCTGAATGGTGCTCATATTTTTTTAGGAAGCGCTTAAGATGGTCCTGTTGATAAGGCATACCCAACGAGAAACGCACCTCTTCAGTCTCTATAGGAACTGTGTAGGAAAAACGCTGCCCCGTTACACATTCCTGCCCTAACCATTGCCAGGTTAGCCCCTCATCCAGGCTGGCAGCCGGCCCCAGCACACCGATGACGTTACTCTTTAAGAATTCCACTGTCAACGTGCGCCCGGCAGCGCCTCGCACCCGAAAAGTCCAATAAAACCAATCTTCACGCGTATCGCGAAGATCCTGATACAACTTGATATGATTACCTATGACCGAATCAACCAGGATATTGCCACCTGGGAAAAGGCAATCGACCATTATGTTTTGATCATTCATATTTTGGGCGCCCACATAAGAGCGAAATCAAGCAGTTGGATAAGCAACCACCAGCAGAAATGATTGGGCTTGGTGGATGATCAGGCGATACGGCCAGGTAAAAACCTGGCAGGTGGTTCAATCACATTCTGTGATGAAAAATTATTTACGCTGCCAGGTTTTTACCGGTTACCTTATCGTTGCTGTACTAAGAACTTGCTTTACTTCATCACCCCCAGTTCCACCAGTTGATTGCGAGCGTCGTCAACCACTTCCTGGCCACGATACGTGGTCATGGCGGTCTCAACAAACGTGCTCCAGGTCTGATCAGTCAGCGGTTGTTCACCAACGGCGAACTTGAGGTGCATTTCCTGGATATAGGTCTGTAAATCTGGCCAGTAATCGTGAGAAATAACCAGAGGGGTAACGTGGGGTATTTGCGGTTGAGTGGCAGCCAACTGGTAATTATCCCACAAGTAGAAGCTGTCTTCATCTAATCCCATGATCGCCACTTTCCACCATTCCTCATTCCCCTTTCTCCAATTCATATAGAGAAGTTCCCAGTTCTGCCAGTTGTCGTAATCAATAGCGATGATCTCGTTGGTAGCGGGATCCTTCGTATAATGCCACCCTTCCGGGCCAAAGCCCATGAAACGGTAGGTTTCGTTGTGCTCGTCCATGGCTTCCGAGAGGAAACGAACGATGGCGTCCAATTTTCCTGGCTCACTATCCGCAGCCTGGGTCAGGTAGAAAGCGTTTGCTACTGGTGTTTCTTCCCAATCAGCATACTTCCCAAATGGTCCTTCGATAGCAGGGACTTGAACCCAACGTGCATCAGGGTTGTAATCCAGGATAGCCTTCCCCAATACTCCAGAACCGCCCTCGTACATGGCGGTCAACTGGAATTGGTTGGTTACGATTCCGGCCCGGCCCTGGACAATGCTCTCGTTGAACTGCTCGAAAGAGTTTGTCACCCAATCCGGATCGACAACCCCGGCTTTGATCATCTTGTTCCACCATTCGAGGGCATTGCGGGCCTCGTTCGAAAAGGCATCGAAGATGACCTCGTCCCCTTCAATGCGGATGTGGTTGTTACCAGGATAGGCGCCAAATGGGGCAAACAGGCTAAATAGCTGGCCGAAAGAGGTCGTCATTTCGCGAGCGCCGGCAGTGAAAGCATAAGTGTTGTCAACCCCGTCGCCATCCGGATCGTCGAAGGTAAATGCGTGGGCAACAACCTCTAACTCTTCAATGGTCGTGGGCATGTCAAGACCCAGGTTATCCAACCAATCCTGCCTGATCCACAAGGTTTCAAAGTTCTCATCAGAGGCGGTCGCTACCGCGTAGGTTTTCCCCTGGTACTGGAGATATTTCCAACCATCCGGGTCATATAACACATTCTGAAACTTTGGATATTTGTCGAGATAATCATCCAACGGCACCAACACACCAGACTTGATCCATAGTTGCACATTGGTATCGGCAACCGTAGCGTACGTTTGGAACATGTCGGGCATCAGGCCGGAGGCGATCATGGCATTGGCTTTGGTCATGGGGCTGTCGGCCGGTCCCAATTCAATTTTCAAATCGATGCAAAAATTATCCAGGATGTATTTCTTCCAGGGATTATCTTCAATATTTTCCGGCACTGGATCTCTGCCCCAGGGACTGAGCTGCATGTAGTGGACGTCATAAACCTTATCGCACTGGCCGGTTTGTCCTTCTTCAGTAACCTCGACGGCGGTTGGCTCTTCTGGTTCGGAAACCACTTCCTGAGCAACCGGTTCATCCGTCTCCGTAGGCGCGACGGCCGGCGTAGGCCTGGGACCACAAGCGGTCAAAGAGAGGGTCAAGATGACGATTAGAAACAGGGTAAAAAACGCTGGGCGCTTCATTATGTTCCTCCGGTGATTAGATTTTATTACATTGGAAGGATTTCCAACATTCGTGCTGTCAAGTTTCAATAGATACTCTCCTTTTCCTGATTGATTTCGGCAATGGTGAGGTCGGTTATCTGCCGAAAAGATCATTCTTTTCCCTTTATCCTTATCCCTTTATCGAACCAAGCAGCATCCCTTTAGTGAAATACCTTTGCAAAAACGGATAGACCAGGAGCAGGGGCAGCAGGATCACGACAATGGCGGCCATCTTCATGGCCTCGTTGGGCGCTGAATAACCTGCGGCGCGGACAATCTTGTCAGTTGACATAGCATCAATCAAGATATCCCGAACAACAATGGGGAGTGTTTTCTGGGTGCTGGTATTCAGGAACATCAAGGGCAGGAAGAAGTTATTCCAATTTGCTACCGCATAAAAAAGGGACAATGAGGCCAAGACCGGTTTGGATAAGGGCAGGACAACCATGGTTAAGATTTGCCATTCATTGGCGCCATCAATCTTGGCAGCATCGGTTAATTCCTCGGGGATGTTCTCCATGTAGCTTTTCATGATCAGTAAATACCAGACGAATATGGCCCACGGTAAGATCACTGCCCAATGGGTATCCATGATCCCCAAATTTTTGATCAAAATGAATAAGGGAATTAGACCACCAGAGAACAGCATGGGGAAGACGACGAATGTGATCATCAATTTCCTTCCCGGCAGTCCCTTTCGGGATAACGGATAAGCAGCCAATGTCGTCAACACCATTTGAATGGTGGTGCCCAGGACCGTGACTTTGACCGAGTTAAAAAATGCAACCGGCAATATATCGCTGGACAAGATCCAACGATAGCTATCCCAGGTTATTTCCGCAGGGATGATGAGAAACCTGCCATACTTATATAGGGCCGCGGTCGAGGTTACTGAAATGGATAACAGTTGCAATACTGGCACGACGAAAATAATGGAGATCGCTATCAACAAGACGATGTTGACAATGTCGAATATCAAATCACTGCGCGATTTGCGGGCGGTCAGACGTTTCACAATATCAGGTTTACTCATAAAATCTCCTGCTCACCACAAACCTTCACCCACCCATTTTTTTGCCAGCATATTACTGATGAGGATCATCATTAAACCCACCACCGATTGGAACACCCCGGCGGCGGTGGCCAAAGAGAAGCGAAATTGTTCGATACCATTTCTGAACACCCAGGTATCGATGATATCGGCCACCTCCATAACCCTGGGGTTGTAAAAAATATAAATTTGCTCAAATCCGGCGCTCATGATACTTGCCAGCCACAGGATCAAGACGAGCACCATGGTACCGGCAATCCCGGGGAGAGAAATATTCCGGATCATTTGCCATTTATTGGCGCCATCAATGGCCGCAGCCTCAAATAGGGATGGGTCGAGGGATAATAAGGCGGTCACAAAGATAATGGCGGTGAAGCCGGTCTCTTTCCACACGTCCGTAAAGACAATGGTGGCTAAAAACCAGGCATTATTGCCAAAGAATTGAATCGGCTCGAAGCCAAAGGCAGCCAGCTGGTTGTTAACTAACCCTTTGCCCGGGGAAAGTAAATTGAGCGCCATGGCATAAATAATGACCCATGAAAAAAAGTGAGGTAAAACAGAGACCGTTTGGACGATCTTTTTCAGCCAGGTAATGGACAGCTCATAGATCATAATCGCTAAAATAACCGCGGCGGGATACCCGACGACCAATTTGAGCGTGCTGATCATGAGCGTATTTCTGAAAATCCGGAAAAAATACGGTCCAGTAAAGAGCGCCTCGTAGTGCTTGAAGCCTGCCCAAGGGCTGTGGAGGATACCTTTGAACAAGTCGAAATCTTTGAAGGACAAGATGATGCCGTACATTGGATAGTAATGAAAAACAATAAAATAAATCGCCGGGGGTAGAAACATCAGGTATAAGAGCAAATTCCTCCTCAGGCTGCCGCGGAATTTTTGGAAGGTGGCAGCGGTTGACAGCCTTCTATTTCTCTGTGCGTATCCTGCTAATTTCGTGCTAAGGGACCGGCCAATCATAGATAATTTTTCATTTTGGATTCGAGCTTGGCATGCCTGCGGATTGAAAACTGGGGAATAAAGATATAATCGGACATCACTACCTAATATTCAGAAGAGCTGGACCACACCATTATTGTAGAGAACAAAGCAGTTTCAATCCATGTATGTAGATAATCAGTGAGATGAAATCCATTAAGGTCTTCACCTACAAGGTAATCAACCCATGATTTTACGCTTATAATCTATTCATCGACTGCAGCGCTCCTTATGAAGAGATAAATCGCTGTAGAAGGCTCAACTCAACATGTGCCATGAAAAATAAAAAAGACCGGCTAAAGATCCGCTTCGATCCTAACAGCATCAGTGTAAAACTGGCAATTGTAATTTTTTGTTTGATGTTAGGGGCTTTATTCTATATTGCCCGGGAAAATTACAATAACAGCACTGCTATGATCCTGAACAACCAGCAGGCCTTCATGCGAAGTATCGTTTTGCAGAGCGATAATTCTCTTAACAACCTGCACGACCAATTAGTCGACCTGCTTCTGTCCGTATCTGACATCATTAAACAGACCGAGGCTACTGACCGCCAATTTGAGCAAATCTTACTTTCATACATAAAATTTAACGATTATGCCAAGTATCTATACTTCATCGATTCGTCCGATAAAATCGTTGGCGTACCCATCGTAAACGTCCGTGTACTTGGAAATCGGGCCATGCCTATTGTTCAGGATTACGCCTCGCAAACGCCAGGCGGCATTTGGTGGACGCCTCCCTATAAATCTCCTTTATCCAGCTGGGTGATCACGATAGGGATGAATCTCCCATCCGAATCGGCCAATGGCATTGAAACACTGGCGATCGATATCCCGCTTTTAGAATATAAGGAAGTATTGCCAAAATTCGATGCCGGGATAAAAGCTTCGGTCTTGGTCCTACAGGATACGAAACCGGTTTATGGCGACCATCGTTCTTCAGTTTATGACTACAATCTCCTGACCAACGAGCTGAGCGACAATACCAGAGCGATCGTCGATCAGGTTTTGGGTGAATCGCCTGGTACGATGATCGAGATAAAGGCTGACGAGCATACCTACCTGGTCATGACCGGCGCGCCGAATAAGTTTGGCTGGCGAACCGTCCTGATCAGCAGCGGTGAAGATTACGAGAACGCGCTCCAATCCGTACGAGAAAATATCCTCTACCTTTCCATTGGCATCGTGATTTTCAGCCTTTTTTTGGCGTTTTTTGTGGCCAGGTGGTTTACAAACCCGATCAGAGAACTGGTAACAGAAATGGAGCGAGTAAAGACCGGGTCATTACAGGGGATCAGGGTTTCCAACAGAAAGGATGAAATTGGGGCGTTAACGCTGGCGTTTGACAATATGATGGCGCGGATACGAACGCTGGTCGCAAACCTGGAAGAAGCTGAGCAGAAGAAAAAGGAAGCGGAGATCCGCGCCCTGCAATACCAGATCCGGCCCCATTTCTTATACAACACTTTAAATGCAATCGGCCATTCGGCTGCACTGGGGAGAACCAATGACGTTTACAAGATGATCCAGTCGATCACGATGATGTTATCGTATACCCTTGATCGGGTGAACGAAAAGGTCACTTTAGCGCAGGAATTGGAGCACATCAACCACTATCTGAGGCTGCAAAAAATCCGTTACGGGGACATCTTCCAGGTCCTCTATGACATTCAACCTGGGCTGGGCAACTGTGAAATCGTAAAGCTAACGCTGCAACCAATTGTTGAGAACGCGATTTTTCACGGGCTGGCCGCCCGATCTGCTGAGGGCGTCTTGAAAATAAAAGCCCATCAAGAAGATAACCAGCTGGTAATCCAAATCATCGATAACGGTCCGGGGATACCGGCGCAGAGATTGAAAGAGCTCGAGGATTTATCTCCCGTAAATGGATCGGGATCGATGGGCTTGCGCATGGTGCGGGAACGGCTGATCCTCCATTGTGGCGAACAGGCCAGACTGACCATTGATAGTAATTCAGGTTTAGAAAATGGAACTGCCGGGACCATTATCAGCCTGGTGATACCTTTCCAATTGACCCATTCAGAAATTGAGGCACATTGATAGGGTATGTTGTCTACTTTTGTCGTCGATGACGAGAAGATTGTGAGGGAATTTTATACCAGGGTCTTTCCATGGGAATCGATCGGTATGCAGCTGGTAGGCACCGCTTCCAATGGGATCTCTGCGTTAGAAAGATGTAAAGAACTTCAGCCTGAATTGGTTTTGATCGATATTGCTATGCCGGGCATGGGGGGGTTGGAACTGCTGGACCTGATAAAAAAAGAGCTCCCCTATTGCAATTGTGTTATTTTGACCAGCCACGAAAACTTTAGCTATGCCCAGACCGCTTTGCAACTTGGGGCGATTGACTATATCGTCAAATCCGTCACCACTCCTGAGGAGATGATATCCAAGCTGCAACGGATTAAGAACCGGATTGAATTAATCAAAAAACAGACTAATTTGGCCAGGGTTCAGCGCCAATGGTTATCAAAACTACTTGTTAGAGGAGCTAAGAATTTAGCTGAACTTACCTCCGCAGTAAACCAATTACACGTGCCTCTGCAACTCAACCACGTCCAGGTACTCCTGATTGAACCCAATAATTCTATTCGTTATATCCCTGAAGATAACGAGGCGGAAATAAGCGATTTCTCGTTGTTGTTGAGGTTGGTTATTGAAAAAGTGGCCAACGAAATCGAAAACGCGATGTGGACAGATCCAGTCCCAGGTATTTTCGCGATGGTAAAAACTTATGGCGATGCATTCGATGAGAATAACTGCATGGACGTGGTTTTCAATATCCTGCAAAACGAGCTCAATCAAAGGGTGCGGCTGGTTGGAGGATTAAGTGGGATCTTCCCCAGCCTGCTGGATTTGCCCCAGACATTTACACAGGCCAAACATGCTTTGGACAGTCATTTTTATTTAGAAAACCAACTGATACCCCCCCAACCGCCATGGAATCCGATCAGCGACGAGATCCGACGTAAACTGGATCATATCATCGAGCAACGTGATCCCAAGAACCGGCTTGTTGCTCAAACGGCTCAAGACATCATCGCGGATACCACGGAGATATGTTCAAAAGGCTGGTTCGACCCTGAGGAAACGAAGCTGGTCGTCACCGAGGCCTTACGGCAACTGAGTCGAAAACTGAACGTTGACATCTCTCAATGGGATAAATCACTGTGGTCAGTTCAGGCGGCCAATGCGGCCAACATACGAGAGTTAAAGGATTGGGGGATGGCCATTGCCAGCCGGTTTGCCGCCGCAGTGGAGTACCAAAGCGTCAGGCCGGAAATTAAACGGGTTATCGATGCCATCCAGGCCAACCTTTCCTGCGAAGGGATCGACCTGACATGGGCCTCCAACATCGCTGCCTTCCACCCCAATTATTTTTCGGCGGTCTTTCGCAAAGAAATCGGCGAAAATTTTTCAAACTACTTGAACAGGATCCGCATCGAACGCGCCACAAAATACATGAAGGAGGGCGTTTATACTGACCAACAGGTCGCGGAAATGGTCGGCATCCCCAATTATCGCAGCTACTTTAATATCTTTTTAAGGATTGTTGGCAAGAATCCGACAGAATATCGCCAGGAATTATCGCGGTCCCGGTCCAGGGACGGTTTTGTGGCTTAACTTTTCACAGGGGGGTTACTCAATCAGCAAGCAGGGTGGTATTTCCAGGCAATTAGATCGTGAGTAGTTTGATAGGGGCTTTCTTCAGGCTAACCTGAATCAGAAGGAGTATGCGAAGATGGACAAATCACAATTCATTGGCCGGGATTTCTTAAAATTGGCTGATTTTACCCCGGACGAAGTGCTCTACATGTTGGACGTGTCAGCCGACCTGAAGGCGCGGCAGAAAAGGCGAGAGCCGCACCAATTCTTCCCAAACTACACTGCTGCCGCCATTTTTGAAAAGAAATCGACGCGCACGCGCACCTCCTTTGAAGTTGCTTGCGCGCACCTGGGGATGACCAGCCTGTATATGCGCCCGGAGGAAATGCAGCTTGGACGGGGCGAACCCATCCGTGACACAGCCCGGGTGCTGGATCGTTACTGCGATGTGCTCTTCATCCGCACCTTTGGACAAGAAATTGTTGAAGAGTTTGCGGAGTACATGAAGAATCCGGTTATCAACGCGCTGACCGATCAATACCACCCCTGCCAGGGCCTGGCCGATCTGCTCACAATTCGCGAGCATAAAGGTACTTTCAAAGGGTTGAAGGTGGCTTACGCAGGCGATGTCTGGAACGTCTGCCACAGCCTGATGACTGCCTGTGCGATGACCGGGATGGATTTTTATCTTGCTTATCCAGCCGGGTATGACCCCTATCCTGAGGCGCTTGAGAACGCCAAACGGTTTGCGGACGATAGCGGAGCGACCATCGTGTTGACCCACAACCTGGACGAAGCTGTCGAGGGGGCCGACGTGGTTGTGGCGAACACCTGGCATTCGATGGGAGGGCCCGAAAAATCGAAAGAGCAGCGCTTGATCGACTTTCAACCCTTTCAAATCACCTCCAGGGTCATGAGCCGCGCCCGGGCTGAGGCAATTTTCATGCACTGCCTGCCCGCTTACCGGGGAGAAGAGGTGACCGAGGAGGTCATCGAGGGAAAGCAATCCGTCGTGTTCGACGAAGCTGAAAACCGCCTGCACACCGAGAAAGCTGTGCTCTATCTGCTACTGGACTGAGGGACAAAATGGAGAAATCAAGAGATGAAGCTTTAGCCTTATCCAGGCAATGGCTGGCATTAACTGCGAAACCAGAATTGAGCGAGGCAGAAGCGCAATCTGTCATCACAGAGGCTAAAGAGAACTTTGCCAACCACGTCAACAAAGGCTGGTTAGAATATCGCAAGTCAGTCACGGAAGCCGGCCAATGGGCGGCGACGGAATGGACCGGTGCAGGGGCAGTGCTGCGCGACGTGCTCGGCAGGGAGTACATCGATTGCCTGGGTGGGTATGGTTTGCTAAGCCTGGGCTGGTCGCACCCCAAAGTGGTGGAAGCGGTCCGCAACCAGTTGAGCCGCACACCGATGCCATCGCTCGAATTAATCAATCCGGCCCGTGGCATGCTTTCGAAGTTGATGGCGCATATAACCCCTGGGGATATCCAATACAGCTTCTTTGCTGCCAGTGGCACAGAAGCGGTCGAAGGCGCCATCAAGCTGGCCAAGCTTTACACGCAGAAAAGCGGGTTCATCGTGGCGGTCAAAGCATTTCACGGCAAGACAATGGGGTCGGTCAGCATGCTTGGCAAGGCTGAGTTTCGCAAACCGCTTCTGCCGCTGTATGGAGGCCCGATTTACCACGTGCCCTATGGCGATGCCGATGCCGTCGAACAACAATTGGAGATTTGTAAGACCGTGGGGATCGACATCGCGGCCGTGATGATGGAGCCAATCCAGGGTGAAGCCGGCGCGATTGACCCACCGGATGATTTCTGGCCCCGGCTGAGGGAGTTATGCGACCACTACGGCGTCCTGCTGATCGCCGATGAAGTCCAGACAGGTTTAGGGCGCACAGGAAAACTGTGGGGGGTCGACCATTGGGGGGTTACGCCGGATATCCTGTGCAGTGGCAAATCTTTAGGGGGAGGCGTTATGCCCGTTTCCGCCTTCTGCTCTACGGCTCAAATTTGGGAAGTGCTCATGCACCCTAACCCATTCATGCACACCAACACCACGGGCGGCAACCCATTAGCTTGCGCCGCAGCCATCGCTACCATCTCAGTTGTGCTCGAGGAGAAATTGTGGGAGAATGCCGCTGAAAGGGGAGCTTACTTTAAATCAAAACTGCAGGAATTCGCCTGCCGTTATCCTCAAATCTATACGCGCATCACCGGAAGGGGATTGATGCTCGGCCAACACTTCCATAATGCGGAGACCGGCTACCAGGTGGCAGCCGGCTTGTTCCGCCGGAATGTCCTGGTGGCAGGCACTTTGACCAACGCGCACACGATCCGCATCGAACCTCCCCTGGTTATTTCCAAGGAACTGATCGACGAGGTGCTGGACCGCCTCGAAGATACATTGAAAGAAGTGAGCCAAGGAACCGGTTGGCATTAAGGTTATACAAAGGTCGGCGAAGATTACCATGGCCAGAACGCTCAAGAGTAAACCCAGGGAGGATGGCTTCCGCATGCCGGGAGAATTTGAACGGCACGAGCAAACCTGGATGCTGTGGCCAGAGCGTCCCGATAACTGGCGCCTGGGGGCCAAACCGGCGCAAAAAGTGTTTGCAGCGACAGCTACAGCCATTGCTCAATTCGAGCCGGTAACCATGGGCGTATCGGCGCGGCAGTTCCAAAATGCACGCAACCAATTACCCGATTACATTCGCGTCGTGGAAATATCCTCTAACGATGCCTGGATACGGGATTGCGGCCCGATCTTTGTGAAGAATGATCGAGGCGAAGTGCGAGTGATCAACTGGCAGTTCAATGCCTGGGGCGGCCTCTACGATGGGCTGTATTTCCCCTGGGATTTGGACGACCAGGCGCCAGTCAAAGTGGCTGAAATCGAAAGATTGGACCGCTATGATGCGCCGATGGTCCTGGAAGGCGGCGCATTTAACGTGGATGGTGAAGGTACCTTACTGACCACAGAAGAATGCCTGCTCTCGCCTGGGCGCAACCCACAATTGACAAGAAGCGAGATCGAGGCTCTTTTAGCAGATTATCTCAACGTCCAGCAAATCATCTGGCTGGGGAAGGGGTTAGATCCGGCAGAAACTAACGGGCACGTGGATGCGTTATGTTGTTTTGCGCGGCCAGGAGTGGTACTGTTACACTGGACAGACGATCCCAACCACCCGGATTATGAAATCGTCCATGAGGCGTTTGAGCGACTCAGCCAGGAGCGGGACACCAGGGGGAGACGGCTGGAAATCCACAAGGTAACAGGCGCTGCGCCGAGAACGATTACGAAGGAAGAAGCAGATGGTGTGGACATCGTCCCAGGGACACAACCGCGGCAAGCAGGCGATGCGTTGTGCTCATCATACATCAATTTCTATATTGTAAACGGCGGCGTCATTTGCCCGGCCTTTGGAGATGAGCAGGACGCGCCGGCGATCGAAACCCTGCAGCGGGTTTTTGCCGATCGCAGCGTTATTGGCATCCCCGGTGCGCATGAGATCGCTTTAGGTGGAGGCAACATCCACTGCATCACCCAGCAGCAGCCGCGGGCATAGTTTTAGTTAGAACGGCCAGGAGAAGTGGAGCTAACTGCTGGGGGGCAGCAGCCTTACAGTACCTCAAAATAATCCACCAGAAAGACGCCGATCAAAAAAGCGGCCGCGTTGACCAGCAGCAATAACGTCCTTCATTTTCAGCAGGCCTTCGCTCAACAAGTGCAGCTGCGACCCGATGAAGAAGCGCATCGAGGTCAGGAAAAAGATGGCGAACAGGGCGATGGTCTCGAAGGTGAACCCGGCCGCACGCAGGGAATCGCGCACCGGAGTCACCATTTCTTGATAAGCAAGAGCGATCATAAAGGTCACGAATATGGACGAGAGCAGGTTCCTTTTTTCGATCTTACTCATGGTTAGATTTTTGGCGGTAGCTTGATGGTTGGAAATGATCGGTTAATTGGCTTGGAGGGGCCGAGAGGGTGCAGTTGGTCCGCCTCCCAACGGCCGGGGTTGTTCTCTATGTAGTCACGGATGCGGTTCAGTTCAGCCTGGTCACGGATGACGTGTTCGTAATAATTGCGCTGCCAGAAGGGGATGGGTGGATGGTCGCTGGCCGAATTGACCCGGGTGTTCACTGAAGATTTAAAAGAACGGACGATGGTGGGGATGGAACCGGGTACCGGCCGGCCGAATTTTTCATTTACAGGATGGGGTGGATCAACAGGCCGCCCAACATTGGTAGGGGCACGGGGGAATCGAAAGAGCTGCCCATTCGCCCCGCAACCCCCGTGCCCGGTCCGGAG
>CAZAQS010000091.1:0-17432 GCA_964486825.1 uncultured Anaerolineaceae bacterium
TTGATCGAGACCGGGCTCCTTGGAAAGTGCCAGCATTAAAAGCTGACCCTGGGCGTCGCCTGACAGGATGCGCAAACGCCCTTTGTCCGATTCCGGTACTCTTCTGCAGGTTCCCCGGCTATATACCTTCTCTGCCCACTCCGCCGAATCGACTGGCTTTCCATTCGACGTTGTCGATATCCTCATTTCGGTTGGTTATCCATACTGAGAACTGCTGGCTGTCGATTGAGATTTTATGCATGCAATGTCTCGCACTCATTCTCTCAGTGGGTCTTTCGATGGGATAATTCTAGATGACAGAGCCGTTGTCGCTCTAACCTCCCGTTGTTTTAGAAGTATGCTATATTTATCTACGGGAGGGAGAAATCAAGCTGTGGCCAATAGCTGGCGATTGAGCTAACCTGACTGTAGCATCTGCTAAAAATTCGAGAATCCGGTTCCCTAAAGATATTGGAGGGTGCAAGATGAAGTACCAATCTTATGCCTACGGAAAAAACCACTGGCAATTAGAACCAGACTTGAAGTATATCCTCCCGTTATACTGGCAGGATTATCAAGATCAAGAACCGGGTTTACATGCATTCGGGGAGCTGGCAGGAGGGAGAGCGTACGAGATCGCCGACCAGGTAGACCGGCTGGCTTTACCTGAACTTGTGGCTCATGATCTGGATGGAAAACGGGTCGACCGGGTGCGCCTGGATCCCAGCCACGCTCAACTGCTCCAGGATATGGCCTTTATCAACAGGCCTCCTTATGAAGGAGGTTCCTGGCACCATCACTTCACCCTGGGATACCTGCTGGCAGATACCGGCCTGTATTGCACGCTCATTGTAACCAACCAAACCGCCTATGCAATTTACAAGTACGCCTCCGATCGAAAAGCCTGGCTCGAGCCTTTGCTTAGCGGGCAAGCCTGGGGGGCTACCTGGATGACCGAGACCCAAGGTGGAAGCGACCTGGGGGCGAATACGACCTGTGCCAGGTTCGAAAATGGCAGCTGGCGCTTATATGGGTTGGACAAGTATTTTGCCAGCAATGCCGGGCTGGCCGACATTGCCATTGTCACTGCCAGGCCAGAAGGAGCACCAGATGGCCCGAAGGGGATTGCCCTTTTCCTCGTCCCGCGCCTGGATGAAGAAAACCACTTGAACTATTCCCTGCGGCGCCTGAAGAGGAAAAGCGCCACGCGGGCTGTCCCCACGGGCGAAGTCGAGTTGAACGGAAGCCTTGCCTACCTGGTAGGACAGGCTGAAATGGGCATTTACTATACCCTTGAAAATTTGACTGTTTCCAGGCTGGCAAATGCTGCCGGAGCAATGGGCCTGGCCCGCAAAGCTCACCTGGAAGCATTGCTGCGCGTGCAAGCTCGCTCTGCTTTCGGGAAACCTCTGGTTGAGCATCCCCTGGTCCGTTATGACCTGACCGATCTTTCCGTCCGGACTGCGGCTGGACTGGCCTTACTCTACCATACCATCCAGGCTTTCGACGTTGCCTGGATGGACACTCCACCCTATACCCACGCCTACCATTATGCGCGTTTCTTATCCCACCTCACCAAAAACCGGACGGCCGAGCATGCCACCCATCTTACCCAGTTGGCCATGGAGTTGTTCGGGGGGGTCGGTTTTATGGAAGATTATGCGATTTCACGCCTGCACCGGGAATCCCTGGTAACTGCCATTTGGGAAGGCAGCAGCAATATCCAGGCTCTAGACATGCTGGAAGCAATGCACAAGAAAGGCGCCCACGAGCCCTTCCTGGATGAATTCCTCCCCATGTTGGCTGAAGCGGGCACGCTGGAAAGCCGCCATGCATCTGCCAGGTTAGAGGAGGCCATGCAGCAGCTGGGCTCTATCTCACGCCAGGAAGCTGAGTGGCATAGTAAAGATGCGTTACGGACCTTTGCTGACGTAGCCCAGGTGGCTCTGTTATACAGGCTAGCCTCGCTGGTCACAGAGGCAGAAGCCAGCCAGAGATACGAAAAACTGGCGGGATTGTATGCCAGGCGCTTCCTATTCGGTGAACCCTACCCGAGTTGGTCCCTGGCTGACCGGCGAATCTGGTTTCCCATACAAATGGAGCAGGATAGAGTTGGATTGGCTGGCGAGTAACGAGCTGAGGGAACTGCTCTATCTATTCTTAATCGTCATCAGCATCGGGTTGGTGCTGTCTTTGATCCTGCTGGTTTGGGTAATTTGGAAGGTCAAACGGATTAATCTTCCAGCGGATGCCGACCCGATCTCTGCTCTGCTGGTTACCCCCCTGGGAGTTGTGGTCTTGCTCGATCTGCTCGACCTGACGTTAGATTTCCTGGCTGCTCCCCTGGCGTGGACCCTGCTTACATATCTCGGCTTGCGCCCACTGCGAGGCGTGACCTTGCTTTGGGTACTGATACCCGGGACGCAGGTGCTTCCAATCATGTCGGTAAGCTGGGTTTTCGTCCGGATGATGAGGAGCCTTCCCCGGCCGAGGTAAGATGGGCGTCTGATATAATATGCCGGTAATGATCCAGACGGGGGTTAGGCATGAAAGGCGTGCCGTGGGAGACAGTTCTCAGGGGCATTAACTGCACCCAACACAGACCGGCCTCGTGGGAAAAACCAACCCCATCATCCGTATCTAGTTTTATAGGGAGGTAATATGTCAACACGTTTGGCTAACGCTGTTTGGGAAGGCACTTTGAAAGATGGCGCCGGGAAAATGCGCCTGGGCAGCGGCACATACGAGGGAAGCTATACTTATGCTTCCCGGTTCGAAGAAGCGGAGGGCTCAAACCCCGAAGAGCTGATTGGAGCAGCTCTGGCGGGCTGCTTCTCGATGGCATTAAGTGGGGATCTCACCAGTGCCGGTTACACACCCACCCGCATCCAAACCGAGGCGCGTGTTCACCTCGAGAGAGTAGAAGGCAAAGCTACCATTACCCGCATCGATCTTACCACCAGGGGCCAGGTGCCGGGGATCGATGAAGAGGCTTTCAAGGAGTTAGCCCAGGGAGCAAAAAGCGGTTGCCCGGTTTCAAGGGCCCTGGCAGTTCAAGAAATTAACCTGGACGCCAGCCTGGAATAAGCTTTTGAAGAGTTGAACCGCGTGTAGGTTGCTTTCTCTTGCTTTTTGTGTGATAATACAGGTGTCCCTCCTGCCGGTTGCCCCCCTCAACCGGTGGGCGGGACATTTTATTACCGTATATGCCGTATACCGGATATAATTAACTCAATTGCTCCAACTGCTTGCACAAATCGATTTCTGTGAAGTGTATAAAAGCCAATTTTTGGCGGTTTACTTATGCCGATAGGAGATACGCCTATGACATCCGCATCGATTCTGATCATCGACGACGAGCCCAACCTGCGACGGTCCTTAGCCCTGATCCTGCAGCGGGCAGGCTATTCTGTCAATACCGCTGAAAATGATCGCGAGGTAAAACATTATCTGTCTGCTGGCGCTTACGATATCGTCTTCTTAGATCTGAAGATGCCTGAAGTAAACGGAATGGAGCTTCTGCCGCAGATACGCCAGATATATCCGGAAATGCCGGTATTAATCCTGACTGCACATGCAACGCTCGAATCAGCTATCGAAGCTGTCCGAAAAGGAGCGCGCGATTATTTACTAAAACCGGTTGATCCGGAAGAGATCTTAAATCGGGTGAAGCAGATTCTGGCAGAGCAAGAGCAGCAAAAGCGCAAGCGTGAAATTGTGGGGGAGATCCAGAACCTGCTGGCGCAACTAAACCAGGGAGAGGGTTCTGAATCATCCGCAGTTGAAGGGTCTACACAATCCCTTACACAAGACCCGGCACGTGTCCTGCGCCGTGGGCCATTCACCCTGGACCTGCACGCTCGTTTCGCCACCCTGGGCGACCAGGTCATCAACCTCTCACCCACTGCATTCGATTACCTGGTTACACTGATTCGCCATTCCCCCAACCCGGTCTCCTACGAGACACTGGTTGTGGAGTCACAAGGATATAAAACCACCCCGGTAGAAGCACGTGAGATGGCCCGCTGGCGGATCCATGAGCTGCGAAAAGCTTTTGAGGCCGATACTCGCAACCCTACCTATATCATCACCGTACGAGACGTAGGCTACAGGCTGGTTACATAAGCAATCCCAAGGGGGATCGATTAGATTGGGTGGCGTAAGCTTTCCACAACCAATCTTTTGTCCTGCGCGATTAATATTGAAATAATCCCTACAAGTTTCAATTAACTCATATTTCCCAGGATGTTTTTTTCGCTACAATGAAAAAATCGATAAGGGTTGCGCTGATAGGGGGGATTATTTAAGGAGGGCACCATGACATCGGATTTTCATTTGAACGGGCGATACTGGCCGGTTAGCAGCAGATTTTTGAGAAGGGGCACTTTCATCATAGACCTGGTTAACCAACAAGTCACCATCAACAATAAGCAGATCCAGCTTCCGGGCTGTGCATTTGAATGCCTGGTCTTGCTCGTACGAAATTCACCAAAACCGGTATCCTTTGTGGATCTGGCGCAGGCTACTCCAGGTCCTCTCCTCTCCCAGGTAGACATCCAGGATAAAGCGCGCCTGCATATCTATATCCTGAAGAAGGTTTTCGAACATAACCAGGAAAGCAGTAGCAGAATCAGAGCTGTTCCTGGTTATGGTTATTGGTTAAAGACTTATTAAAGCGTAACTTATCGGTACCAATCCCTGATGAGGTACCAGGTTTTGAGCCTGGTACTTCATTTTTGTTAAGGTTTTCTTCATGGATAAAGCAAAGGGGATACTTAGCTTAGTGATAGAATAAAAACCCTGATTGGTTTAGGGAAGAGAGAGACGATATGCCGACCACGGCCGCCGACTTATTGATTGACGCCATTTCTCGCTGGGGTGTAGAAGTTGTCTTTGGGCTGCCGGGGGACGGTATCCTGGGGATCGTGGAGGCCTTGCACAGGCGACGGGACCAGATTCGCTTCGTACAGGTAAGGCACGAGGAAGCGGCGGCGTTGATGGCGTGCGGCTACGCCAAATTTACGGGGAAAATCGGGGTCTGCCTGGGCACTTCTGGACCCGGCGGCATACACTTGTTAAACGGATTATACGACGCCAAGCTGGATGGCCAACCCGTGCTTGCGCTGACCGGCAACCAGGTACACGATCTGTCCGATACCTACGGGCAGCAGGATGTACCCCTGGACAGGCTCTTTTCAGATGTGACGGTTTATAACACCCGTATCATGGGGCCAAATCATGTAGAGCAGGCGGCAAACCTGGCCTGCCGGACAGCCCTTACCCAGCGTGGAGTAGCGCATATCACATTCCCGGTCGACCTCCAACCGCAAACAGTAAAGCAGGGAGCAACCCTGCGAGACGTGGCCCGGCAAACTGCCAGCCTGTCTGCCCAACGTGGCCCTCTTCCCTACGAGGGGGATTTACGCCAGGCAGTTGAGATCTTGAATTCAGGCAAGAAGGTTGCCATCCTGGCAGGCAGGGGCGCATTGGGAGCCTCTGCTGAGCTTGAATTTGTATCCGAGATACTCGGCGCGCCGATCGTCAAAGCTTTCATGGGGAAGGCTGCCGTGCCGGATGACCACCCTAATACCACCGGAGGGCTGGGGCCTTTGGGCACTGCACCTTCCCGGCAAGTAATGAAATCTTGCGACACTCTCCTGCTGGTTGGCACGTCGTTCCCGTATCGAGATTACCTGCCCAAGCCCGGAAAAGTTCGCGCCATCCAAATCGATATCGATCCTAAGCGGATCGGATTGCGCTATCCCGTTCAGGTAGGCTTGATCGGAGACGCCCAGCGCACGTTGAAAGAGATCCTTCCCCTGCTTGCGCATAACCCAGACCGGAGATTCCTCGAAAAAACGCAATCAGAAATGGGCAGCTGGATGAGGCTGATGGAGGAGCGAGCATTGCAGGTGGATAAACTGCTCAAACCACAGAGGGTAGCCTGGGAGTTGAGCGAATACCTGGATGAAAATGCTATCCTGTCCTGTGATATCGGGACGGTAGCGGCCTGGTGGGCGCGCCAGATCCGGGCGAAGTCCGGCCAAATGCACGCCATCTCGGGCAATATGGCTTCCATGGGCTCCGGCCTGCCGTATGCAATTGCTGCTCAAATCGCTTACCCAGACAGGACCAGCGTCGCCTTCCAAGGGGATAGCGGTTTCTCTATGTTTATGGCCGAATTTACCACCTGTGTAAAATATGAGCTTCCGATCAAGGTGATCGTGATCAACGACCGAGATGTATGGCAGTCCAAGGGTGACCCCCTCACCCTGCACCAGCGCCGGGCATATGATTTTACTTCTCCCCCGGTCAACCTGGCCCTGTTTGCGCAGGCTTGCGGGGCAACCGGCTTTGTCATCGATAAGCCTGAGGATTGCAGAACGGTCCTCGAGCAGGCGTTCGCCACACCCGGTCCGGTCATCGTGGAAGCACGCGTCGATCCGCAAGAAAAGCCTGTTTCCTTGGATTAACGATCCAGGAGCACGTCCTTGTATATCTCTACGATCTGAGCAGCAATCTTATCCCAGGAATATTCCCGGGCGAACTCAGCCGCTTGCTGTCCCATTCTGGCGCGCAGCTCAGGGTCGCTCATCAAGGATCGAAGCCGGCAGCACAAAGCCTCCGGGTCCCCGACTGGAACGGTATATCCGGTTACACCGTCTTTGACCAGGAATGCCAACCCCCCCACCTGGGAGGCCACAACGGGAGTGCCGCAAGCCATCGCTTCTAAAGCCACCATACCGAAGGATTCGTAATGAGAGGGGACTACCACCGTTTCGGCAGCCGAGTAATAATAAGGCAGGGTATCCTGGGCGCGCTTGCCCAGGAAAGTCACCATATCCTTTACCCCGTACTTCTCACGCAGGTCCTTCAAGCGAGCCATCTCCTCTGTCATATGTTCCGGGCTGACTTCAGGCTCCCCGCCGATGATAGCCAGGTCCAATTTCCTCTGCTCGATATGGCTGTGCTGGCAAAAACGGCCTATCGCTTCGATCAGCACATCCAGGCCTTTAAGGGGCTCGATACGCCCAACGAACAGGACCATGCGATGGTCGGCTGGGATTCCAATGAACTCCTTGGCCTCGTCATCGGGGATAGGATAAAAGCGGCTCAAATCTACACCGGGCGGGATGACCACGATTCGATCCGTATTTGCCTGGTACAGCCACTGAAGCTGAGCCAGCTCGGCGGGAGTGGCAGCCACGACCCGGTCAGCTTCCTTTAGGATCCGGCGTTCGCCTTGCACCCGGTAATCTCCCTCGACTTCACCAGGCGATTGCGCTACCCGGTTCTTCATCACCCCAAGGGTATGGTACATATGCACCAGCGGGACACCCCAGGTCTTCTTGAGCTCCAAGCCCGCTACTCCTGACATCCAGTAATGGCTATGGACCAGGTCATAGCGGATACCCTTGGAGTCGGCGAATTCGTCGATGCCCTGTACGAAGGCAGGGATATACTTTTCCAGCTCATCCTTGGGCAGAGGCACCTCTGGCCCTGCCGGCATATGCACGACACGGTTGCCATATCCCAAGTCATGCAAGACGTGCGGGACATGCTCGTCCTGGGAACGCGTAAATACATCCACATTGACCCCTAATGGCCCCAGGTGACGGCTCAGATCCCGTACATAAACGTTCATTCCCCCGGTATCTTTACCGCCCAAGGTAGCCAGGGGACAGGTATGGTAAGAAATCATAGCTATGCGCATTTATCTCTCCAGGCCGGACATTCCATTGTCTTGCCGTTCATTGCCTCTCTTGGTATAATCCGCTCACATTCGTTCAGAGCCTATCCGGCAGTTTGCCCCAGGCCTACAGTTCTTGCCAACGTAGCTCAATCGGCAGAGCAATCGCTTCGTAAGCGATAGGTTATGGGTTCGATTCCCATCGTTGGCTTTTAATAAATATTAAAGCAGTTCATTGGCAGCGCACGCGGGCGCTGCTTTTTGTGTTCCTCAATCCATACACATCCAGTATAATTCCAACATGCCCAAACGCACAACCCCCCTTGTGATCGGCATCGCCGGCGGCTCTGGCTCCGGCAAGACCACCGTCGCGAATGTAATTCTCCAGCAAGTCGGCGAGCAGCATATCGCCTACCTTCCCCACGACGCCTATTACAAGGATTTGAGAGACCTGCCTGAAGCCCAACGGGCGGAGATCAACTTCGATCACCCGGCCTCCCTGGATACCGAGCTGCTCTCGGTCCAGATCAAGCAATTGATCGAAGGGCAGGCTATCGAGCTGCCGGTCTACGATTTCAAGGTGCATTCCCGAACTACCTATACCATCCGAATCGAGCCGCAGCCGGTCATCATCGTCGAGGGCATCTTGATTTTCGCAGAAAAATCTTTGCGCGAGCTGTTCAGTGTAAAGATTTTCGTAGATACTGACCCAGACCTGCGTTTTATCCGCCGTTTAAGCCGGGACATCAGCGAGCGGGGCAGGTCCACAGAATCGGTTATCCAGCAATACCTCTCCACGGTCAGGCCGATGCACCTGGAATTCGTCGAACCGTCCAAGCGTTATGCCGATGTAATCATTCCTGAGGGTGGATGGAACCAGGTGGCCATGGACATGGTCGTAGCCCGGATCCAGAAATTACTGCAAGACGAAAAATACAATTATAAAGTGTCGCCTGGCGAAAAAGCCTGAGCCCGGTTTACGAGCTGCCAGAGAGAGCTGAAAGCCAGTCAAAACCCGTTCCAGGAGCGGCCTGCACCCCGATCCTGGTTCACCTACCCCGATCCTTGAAAGGAAAACTGATGCCTGCTCAACAAAAAAAATGGGACTCACCGCCACCTATGACGATCGATCCTCAAAAGACCTATCACGCGACCTTCCATACCGATAAAGGCGATATCGTCGTGCGCCTGCATGCCGAGAAGACCCCGAAAACCGTAAATAATTTCGTCTTCCTGGCTCAAGAAGGATTCTATAAAGACACCATCTTTCACCGGGTAATCGCCAATTTCATGGCCCAAGGTGGAGATCCAACCGGCACAGGCACTGGCGGTCCAGGCTACCGCTTCGAGGATGAGTTCCACCCTTCCCTGCGCCACGATAAACCCGGCATCCTCTCGATGGCTAACGCCGGGCCTGGCACGAATGGGAGCCAGTTCTTTCTCACGCACGTCCCTACCCCATGGCTAGACAATAAGCACAGCGTATTCGGGGAGGTCACCCAAGGCATGGACGTGCTCTTATCAATCCCCCCACGCGACCCTCAACAGCGTAACGCTCCGGCAGTCAAGCTGAATTCGGTTAACATTGAGGAAAGCACAGGGGAGTAATCCGGCAGCCCGTCCTGATCCGGCGACATGATTGCGAGGCTCGCTCTCAAAATGGAAGGAAAATGGAAAATTACGTTGGCGCGCCTCCTGGCATTGATCTTCGTGATCGCCGTCAGCGTTTTTATCTTCTCGATCCGCGATCAGGCCAGTCAATGGGCCGCTTACGGTTACCCGGGCGTCTTCCTGATCGCCTTCCTGGCATACGGCACCGTCCTGCTTCCAGCCCCGGGCATCGCGATCGTTTTCACCATGGGTGGAATCCTCAACCCTCTGGGAGTAGCGCTGGCCGCGGGTGCAGGTGGGGCTTTGGGAGAGATCTCCGGCTACCTGGCCGGGTTTAGCGGGCAGGCTGTCGTCGAAGGCAGCCAGACCCATCTCCGTCTTACCCGCTGGATGCAGGCCAACGGCCCAATCACCATCCTTCTATTGGCGGCTATACCCAACCCGTTTTTCGATCTCGCCGGTATCGCGGCCGGTATGCTCAAGATGCCCCTACCACGCTTCCTATTTTGGGTGTGGATCGGGGTTACGATCAAGATGCTTATCTTTGCCTTCGCAGGTTATTTCTCACTTCCCTTAATTTTCAATTCTTAGACAGGCATCTGCTACAAGAACAAACTGGAGAAATACGATGAGTGACCTATCCAAACTGGATGCTTACCTGGACTCCCATTTAGACGAAAGCATTGCTGAACTTTCGCAATTGGTCGCCCAGCCCAGCGTTTCCGCCCAAAAGCTCGGCCTGGGTGAATGCGCCGAGATGGTGGCCGGCATGTTGGCGCAGCGTGGATTTTCCGTCGAAATCATGCCCACGGGGGGCGCTCCGGTTGTCTACGCGGAGCGGAAAGGCCGCACGGATAAAACGCTGCTCTTTTACAACCATTACGACGTCCAACCACCCGAGCCATTGGAGCTGTGGGACAGCCCTCCCTTCGAGCCCACCCTGCGCGAGGGCAAGCTGTTCGGCCGGGGCGTTAGCGACGATAAAGGCCACCTGGTCAGCCGGCTCTTCGCCATCGATGCCCTTCTAGACCTGGATGGAGAGCTGCCCTGCAACGTCAAATTCGCGGTGGAAGGGGAAGAAGAGGCCGGCAGCGTCTCCCTGGAACCCTTCGTGTTGGCCAACCGCGAGAAGCTGGCTGCCGACGCCTGCGTGTGGGAGTTCGGTTACGTCGATCATAGGGATGCGCCGCTGCAATACCTGGGGCTGCGGGGAATTTGCTATGTTGAACTGGTGATTGAAACAGCCAAGATCGATGTGCATTCAGGAACCGGCGGCTCCATATTCCCGAACGCGGCCTGGCGACTGGTCTGGGCGCTGCGCAGCTTGAAAGGCTCGGATGAGTACATCAATCTTCCAGGTCATTATGACAAGGTCCGGCCGCCCTCCCAAAGGGACCGCGAGCTGATGGCGGCATTGCCAGAGATCGCCAACGAGTACAAGAGCCGCTATGGCGTGGATTATTTCTTGAAAGGATTGACCGGGGGCGTAGAGCTCAAGCTGGCGGAGGTCTTCGAGCCGACCTGTACGATCTGCGGGCTGGACTCTGGCTACCAGGGCCCCGGCTCAAAGACCGTCCTGCCGGCGCGCGCCTCCGCCAAGGTAGACTTCCGCCTGGTTCCCGACCAGCATCCCGAGGAGGTGCTCAAATCCCTGCGGACCTACCTGGATTCGGAAGGCTTCCCGGATGTGCAGATCATTTATCATGGCGGCGTTCCACCGGCCCGCACCGATCCGGACCATCCCTTCGTGCAGCTGGTGGTCGAAGCGGCGCGCGACGTTTACGGCCGCCCGATGGATATCGTACCAATGACGGGCGGCTCCGGCCCCAATTATGCCTTCCAACACCACCTGAACCTGCCCATCGTCACTTCTGGAATCGGCTACCCAGGAACTCAGGGCCACGCTCCCAATGAGAATATCCGCCTGGACTTATATTTGAAGGGCGCCAAGCATATCTTGAGGATATTAAAAGATTTCGGCAGCCAAATTTAAACCAATCTGCCAACAACCGGACCAGATACACCAGTCCTCTGGGAGAATATGTTTTCTGCCATCCGCCGTGACCTGGGTTTGCAACTGCTAGGCCTCTATCTACTCTTTGTAGGCCCTGTTGTGCTTGGGTCGCTTTATTTTGACTATTACACTTCTCAACGCTTACAGGCAGATGTAAAAGCCTCTGACCTGGCCCTGGCGCGGGCAATCGCTGAAGAGACCAATACGGTCATCGATGGGGCTCTCCAAGCCGTTCGCCAGTTAGCAACCTACCCGGCCGTGATCGAATCGAATACCTCGGGAATGGAAGAATTATTCCGGGTACTCCTGAACGTCAGGCCGGATGTCAATTTGATCTA
Organism: uncultured Anaerolineaceae bacterium; assembly: GCA_964486825.1. Lineage (GTDB taxonomy): Bacteria > Chloroflexota > Anaerolineae > Anaerolineales > UBA4823 > CAZAQS01. Next base: position 11,633 of record CAZAQS010000091.1, read on the forward strand.
CAGGCTGGATGAAAATGGGACAATGGTCTACCATTACCCTCCTGGGCCTGGAACGACCGTCGGTTGGGACTTTTCGCACCGCGATTACTTCCAACAAGCCTTGACCACCCGAAACCCTATACTCTCACAAGGTCGCATCTCTCCAACAACAGAACAACCTGTAGCCACCGCGGTTTCATCGATTTGGAGCTCAGATGGGAAATTCCTGGGCTTAGTGGGCACCAATATCAAGCTCCAGACCATCAGCCACACTTTAGCAGCCATTGCAGCGGAGCATCGCCCGGAAGAAGGCTTTAATGTCGTAATTTTAGATGTGGCAGGCAATATCATCGCGCATCCCAACCCCAGCTTTCTGCTGACAAGTCTCAACGAAGAGTTATCCACGGTAACGAAATCCGTTCTCTCGGGCCAGTCGGGCAACTTGATCGATCGTGATGAAAATAATAAGGAGATGCTGTACAGCTTTGTGCCGATTTCACGTTCCAGATGGGGTGTAATTGTCAGCCGCCCAATCCAGGCTGCTTTCACCACACCGCGTTATCTGCACCAGGGGGTGATCATCTCCATTACCATCTTCATGGTCATCGGGCTTTTCTTCTGGTTAGCGCTCTCACGCCAGGTGTTAAGGCCTTTAGAGCGCTTGGGCTCATTCAGCCAGACAATCGGTTTGGATGATAACATGCCTTTCGAAGAGCGTAAGGGAATGAAAGCCCTTTCTAAACGCTCTGACCAGATTGGGGACCTTTGCCGCAGTTTGGTAAGGATGGAAAGCTCTATAGCCGCTCGCTTGAAAGAGCTTTCCACGCTCCTTGATACCAGCGCAGCCGTCGTGTCTTCCCTCGATTCGAATGTCTTACTTCACCTGATCCTCGAGCAGGTAGAGAGACTCATGGGCATCGAGCGCTGTACTATCGTCGCACTGGACGAGCAGGAAGGACTGTTCCGGGTAAAAGCAAGCCGTGGTCTTTCCCAGCAATATGCAGAGATGCTCACAATCGATCCGGCAGGGCCGCTCTCCGTTACGATTCTGGCAATCAAATCGGGGATGCCGGTTCAAATCAGCGACACCGAGCAGGACCAGAGCTTTCCCGCCGTGCGGTCCAGGGCACGCAAAGAGGGCTACCGTTCATTGCTGGCAGTTCCCTTGCAAACCTTGCATGCTCCTGCCTCCGCTCTTGTTGTGTACAGGCCTGATCCACATACATTTACAGAAAGCGAGATCAACCTGCTCACAAATTTCGCAAACCATGCGGCTATGGCGATCGAAAACGCTGCCTTATATGCAAGCAGTGATATGCGTCTCCAAGAACAGACCCGGCGGCTGGAAGCCTTGATCCAGTCCCTACAAGATGGGTTAATACTTGAGGACTTACAAGGAAGAGTGGTCTATGCCAACCGCCGGATCAGCGACATCGTCTCGCTTTCGCCAGAAGACACCGGTGAAGCCAGTGTAGATAAACTGATCGAACGGATCATATCCCTTTCAGAAGACCCACAAAAAACCAGGACCGATTTGCAGTCTGTTTTACTCAAACGAGGCCAACGCAGCATCGGAATCAAAATCCATGGAGAAAGGTCTCCCCAATACCTCAATTTGAAGATATTCGATGTAACCGACTCGCAGGGCATGCTCTTAGGAAGAGGACATATCTTACAGGATATCACCCGGGCGACGGAATTAGACCGCATGAAATCGAGCCTGATATCTACAGTCTCGCACGAGCTGCGCACTCCTTTAGCAGCTATTAAAGGCTACGCTACCACCCTCCTGGCGGAGGATGTCCAATGGGACCCGGATTCCGAGCGTGAATTCCTCCAGGTCATCTCCAACGAGACCGACCGCCTGAGCAAGTTGGTAGATGATCTCCTGGATATGTCCCGCATTGAAGCCGGCAATCTTTTGGTCTCCAAAGTTCAATGCAGCCTGAGAGACCTGGTACTACAGGCTGTTGAAAAATCTCACCCTTGCCCTAAAGAACGGCTGCACCTGGACCTGCCATCCAGCTTACCCCCGAGCTTCGCTGACCCCCAACGTTTCGAAGTCGTCCTACGCAAGATTATCGATAACGCAGTTAAATATGCCGGTGAAGATTCGCCTATCTATGTTTCCGGCAGGGTCCTCAGTGACAGGATGGTCGTGCGTATCCAGGATGAAGGGCCAGGGATACCCATGGAGTTCAGCCAGCGGGTGTTCGACAGGTTCTTCCGGATCGGAAATTCGCTGACTTCACCCGCAACCGGCGCCGGATTGGGACTTGCCATCGCCCGGGGCTTTATCCGTGCCCACGGTGGGGAGATTTGGCTCGAGCCCTCATCGAAAGGGACCTGTGTAGCTTTCTCAATCCCGTTATCTGCAGGGCAGGAACGAGCCGAATCCGGCGAAGCCCAGGTTGTTGGTGAGGAGGCAGCAGCGTGAGCAAGCTTACGGTATTGATCGTAGACGACGAAAAATCCCTGCGAGATTTTATGCGTCGAAACCTTGAGGTGCGCCAGTTCAACGTCCTGACAGCGGCGAATGGCCTGGAGGCTCTCGCTATCTTCAATACGCATTTGATTGACCTTGTAATCCTGGATGTCATGATGCCCAATATGGACGGGTTGGAAACTTTGCGGCGGATCCGCCAGATCTCCCTGGTACCCGTTATCGTCTTATCGGCTCTGGGGGAAGAGAATGATAAGGTGCAAGCCCTTAACCTGGGGGCAGACGATTATCTTACCAAGCCCTTTGGTGTAAGCGAACTGTTAGCCCGGATCAGCGCAGTCCTTCGCAGAGCCAAGTGGGTGGAACCGGTAAGCTCGACTGAACGCCTGGTGCGTGGGGAAATTACCGCTGACCTGGAGCAGCATCTGGTGACCGTGCGGGGTGATCCGGTCGAGCTGACGCCTACTGAATTCAGCCTGCTGCTTTATCTAATGCAAAACACTGGCAAGGTCCTGCCCCACCAGGCGATTCTGCAAAATGTTTGGGGACAAGAGTACGGGGGGGAGACAGAATACCTGCGTGTATATATAGGCCGGTTGCGGCAGAAGCTAGAAAAAGACCCTGCCAACCCACACTATTTGATAACCGAGCGGGGGATTGGCTACTCATTCCAGGTAAACTAGGCTTTTCTTACAATCCGCAGAAGCAAAACCAAATTTATTCGACCAAGCATTCGGCAGTTCGCCCATTCAACCTACCTTCAATGGAAAGGTATGATCAGCGAATTGCCGTTTTTACGGTATTTTTACATTTACCCGCGCTGATTTAGCATTTTTTTGTCCTTGGTTCATAAAATCATACCATGGGCAGTTTTGCCCTACCGCTACTCTCTTACCAGACAAAAATGAAGGAGGAAGTCATGAAACGGACCATAACCTATTTTAGTATGCTCCTACTGGTACTCAGCTTACTTCTCTCAGCCTGCGCCCAAGCGCAACCGGAACCGCAAGCACAACCGGCCGCGCCGGCTGCCGCCGAAGTAGAAGCTCCGGCGCCAGCAGAGGTAAAAGAGACAACTGCCATCATCGGGTTCACCGCATCTCAGACTGGCTCCCTCAATGTAGAGTCCATCCGGCAAATTAATGGATTGAATTTGTGGATGGAACATGTTAACGGAGCGGGAGGGGTGCAGCTGGCGGATGGGAGCATGGTCAAATTCGAATCGCGCTTCTATGACGATGAATCGAACAAGGACAGGGTGCAAGAGCTGTATACTCGCCTGGCAACCGAGGACGATGCCACCTTCATGATCAGCCCCTACTCTAGCGGGCTTGCAGATGCTTCGGCGGTTATTGCCGAGCAGTACGGGAAGATCCTGATCACGACCGGGGCAGCATCAGACAGCACTTACCAGAAGAGCTACACGTTGGTCTACCAGGCCTATACACCAGCCAGCAAATATTTGACCGGTGCTGTCGATTTACTTATGGATACCGACCCTTCTGTCAAGAAGATCGCCATCGTGCATGAGAATGACAAGTTTTCCACAGACGTATCCACCGCCCTTAACGAATATGCCCTGGCCCAGGGATACGAGGTAGTCCTGTTCGAAGGCTACGATTCCGCGACGACAGATTTTGGCCCGTTCATCAACAAGATCCAGCAGACCGCTCCTGACGCGATCATGGGAGGGGGACATTTTCAGGACGGGACCACCTTCGCCAAACAGCTGTTCGAGAAAAAGATCCCGGTGAAATTCGCCGCCATCCTGGTAGCTCCCCCCGAGCCCACCTTCGCAGAACTTGGTGATGCTGCCGTGGGCATCATCGGCCCGAGCCAATGGGAACCCCTGGCGGCATTCACCCAACAGGCAGCCCAGGAAGCGGGAATCGAGTGGTACGGGCTGACTGGAGAGGAATTCGTCAACAATTACCAGGCAAGCTATTCCGAAGAACCTTCTTATCACTCGGCAGGCGGGTATATCGCCGGGCTGATCTTGCAGAAGGCCATCGAGGAAGCCGGGACACTGGATACACAGGCTGTCAAAGCAGCCCTGGATTCAATGGATATCTTGACCTTCTTTGGCCATATCAACTTTGATACCAGCCCTGAGAACCACGGACTCCAGAGAGGCCATTCGATGGTCTACATCCAATGGAACAAGAATTCAGCCGGTGTACTGGAGAAACAGGTCGTATGGCCAGCAGAGGGCAAGACAGCCAGCATTCTATATCCAATACGGTAAGCAACTCCCACCGCTAGAGCTCGAGGGACAGGATTTAAATCCTATCCCTCGAGGGGAGTCAACGACAGAAGGAGGATTTTTATGCTGCCTTTTATCATAGACGGCTTGCTGCTCGGTTTTGTATACGGTATAGCCGCGATGGGACTAACCTTGATCTGGGGAGTAATGAACGTCATCAACCTGGCGCATGGGCCGATCATCGCTCTGGGCAGTTTTGGGGTTTATTTCCTGTTTACCGGTGTGTTCAACATGAATCCCTACCTGGCGCTGTTCTTTGTGGCTGCTGGCGGCCTGGTTTTGGGGATGCTCATCTATGTAGTGGCAATCCGGCGCGTGATCGATGCCCCCCACCTATCCACTCTACTGGCCACATTTTCGATCAATATGATCATCATTGGCCTGGGCACCCGCTACTTCTCTACCACGCCTCGCACGCTTCCGGATTTCAGCATGAGCAGCTATACCTTCGGGACATTCACGATCTTGGGTACAAGACTTGTAGCTGCACTGGCAGCTATCCTGGTGACTGGCGCTCTGTACCTCTTCCTTTACCGCACAACACCTGGAAAATTTGTCCGGGCGGTAGCCAATAACCGCACGGCAGCCGAGTTGATGGGCATACCCTCTCACCGGGTTTTGGCATTGAGCTTTGGCCTGGGTACAATGCTGGCTGCGATCTCAGGAGGCCTCATCGCTACTTTCTTCCCATTCACCATTCTTTCAGGTGGCACCTACGAGCTGAAAAGTTTTGTGATCGGTGTCCTGGGTGGCTTAGGCAACCCGCTCGGAGCGCTGGCAGGCGGCCTGATCTTAGGAACGGCAGAAGGCATCATCCCCTTCATCATGCGCACCAGCTGGGTGCCGGTATTGGAGTTTGGCCTTTTCGTCCTGATCCTGCTGGTCCGGCCCAACGGCCTCTTTGGAGCTAAGAAATGAAAGCATTCCGGAATATCGGCGCACGAATCAATCATGCCCGCCCGGCTGCCCCACCCAAACCCGTTCACGCCTGGCTGAACCCAGGGCTGTGGGTTACCATCGCGATTGTATTGGGGTTAAGCCTGTGGCCGGCACTAACCCAAGCGGCGGCGGCCAGGGAAGTCTTATTTACGATGCTCTTGTCCATCGTGCTCGCT
>CAZAQS010000092.1:0-17190 GCA_964486825.1 uncultured Anaerolineaceae bacterium
ATTTTATACCACTCGCACCGATCCCCTTCACCTGGCCTTTCTGCGCAACCAGGTTACCTCCCCAGGTGGTACATCTGCAGCAGCCCTGTATTACCTTGAGAAGGCCGGTTTCCGCACCGCCATCTCACGCGCCATATGGGCTGCTTACGAGCGCTCGCAAGAGCTTGGGCGGGATGCAAAAAACAAACCTCCCGACCAGGGCTAGCCCATACAACCTCCCCCTTCGCCAATCTACAAAATATGCGCCATGATCAGGTTATGCGCCTGGTGAGCTTTATCTGTGCCGCGAATCTCGCCAACAAAGTCCATCAGCATGCCTCGACCCTACGTTAAAGGATTTGCTAGACAATATCGCCTCAATAAGGTATCATTTTACCGCTCGAGGGTGCAGATCTTCACATACGAAAGGGGTTAATGGGTGGATCCAACGTATCAATTATTGAAAGAATTAACTGAAGCAAACGGAGTGCCCGGATATGAAGCCCCTGTCCGGGCCGTGGTGCGTAATTACTTGGATGGGCTGGGGGAGATCTCTCAAGATAAGTCTGGCAATGTAATCTGCCGTAAACAGGGGAGTGGGGATGCCCCCCGCGTGATGCTGGCGGGGCATATGGACGAGATCGGGTTCATGGTAAAGCATATTACCAAGGAAGGTTTCATCAAATTCCTACCCCTTGGCGGTTGGTTCGATCAAGTTATGCTCGGCCAACGTGTCATTATCCAGGCTCGCAATGGAGATGTGGTTGGTGTTATCGGCGCTAAGCCGCCTCACCTTCTCCCGGCTGATGAGCGGAGTAAGGTCGTCCTTAAAAAGGATATGTATATCGATATCGGCGCCACCTCCCAGGAAGAGGTCGAGGCTGCCGGGATACGGCCCGGAGACCCTGTAGTCCCCAGGGCCGATTTCGTACCCTTGCATGGCGGCAAGACCTACCTTTCCAAGGCCTTTGATGACCGGGTGGGCGTTGCCATGATGATCTCTGCTATGCAAACGCTCGGTGAGCGCCAGCACCCCAACACTGTCTACGGTGTGGCTACCGTTCAGGAAGAAGTCGGGCTGCGCGGCGCCACTACCAGCGTACGGAGCGTCGATCCGGATGTGGCCATCGTGCTCGAGTCCGATATCGCCGGAGACGTCCCCGGCATCAAGCCGGAAGAATCTTCCGTCAAGCTCGGCCAGGGACCGACGGTCTTGATCTACGAAGCACGCACCATCCCCAACTTGAAGCTGCGCCAATTTATGATCGACACCGCCGCCGAGCTGGAGATCCCGGTGCAGATTTCTTATGTGGAGGCAGGCGGGACCGACGCCGGTGCAATCCACACGCACCAGACTGGCGTGCCTTCCGCTGTGCTCGGTGTGGCTGCCCGCCATATCCACTCCCACAGCTCGATCATCCACCGGGACGATTACGACCGGGCTGTCCGGTTGTTGGTCAGCCTGATCGAGCGCCTGGACGCCAGTACCGTTGCCAGTTTCACGGATTAATATCGATCTTTTTCGAAGAGTTAAGCACAAGGAAGCCTATTTACTGATGGGTTGATCAAGCCGCAGTTTCCGGCTGGTCGTAACCCTTTATAGCGCCACGGAGGTACAATGTCTGATCTCATTAAACAAATTACCGAAGATCTACATCATCAAATCGATACTTTCCGCCCATCCATGGCCATCAGGGACGTGGGCACGGTACTTGAAGCTGGCGACGGCATCGCTCGCGCCAGTGGCATGGCAGACGTTCGCTACCAAGAGTTGGTCCAGTTCTCTAATGGCATCCGAGGCATCGCCTTCAACCTTGAAATGGATAACGTCGGCATCATCATCATGGGCGATTTTTCGCAGATCGAGGAAGGCATGAGCGTGCATTCGCTCGGCCGGATCGCCTCCATGCCTGTCGGTGATGCCATGGTCGGCCGGGTGGTCAACGCGCTAGGAGAGTCAATTGATGGGAAAGGCACAATCAAGACAGATAAATTCCGCCCCATTGAGCGGATTGCTTCGGGCGTTGTCGAGCGCAAGGACGTAGACACACCCGTACAGACCGGCGTCAAAGCCATCGATGCCATGATCCCCCTCGGCCGCGGCCAGCGCCAGCTGATCATCGGTGACCGCCAGACCGGCAAAACCGCTCTGGCCATCGACACCATCATCAATCAGAAGGGCAAGGATCTGTTTTGTATTTATGTAGCGGTAGGGTTGAAAAAATCAGCCATCGCCCGTACTGTGGCGATCCTGGAGCGTTTCGGCGCTATGGACTATACGACCGTTGTCGTGGCCGCGGCGGACGAGTCGGCTGCCTTGCAGTATATAGCTCCCTACGCCGGTTGCGCCATTGGCGAGGAATTCATGGAAACCGGCCGCGATGCGCTGGTAATTTATGACGACCTTTCCAAGCACGCCTGGGCATACCGGCAGGTCTCCCTATTGATGCGCCGCCCGCCTGGCCGCGAGGCATATCCCGGTGATGTTTTCTATCTACACTCCCGCCTTTTGGAGCGCGCTGCTCGTCTGGCTGTCGATTACGTAATCGTACCGGCTGATTTCGAAGATGAGCTGGCTTCCAGGGAAGACGCCGTAGATCAGCGCGTATTCACCGGCCCGCGCGCAGAGCATGACGCCAACGAAGCCCGCAAGGAGATGGATAACCCGGATGGATTTAAAGCCATCCCGGTCGCTGGTACCGGCGGTTCACTTACCGCTCTACCGATCATCGAGACCTTACTGGGCGACGTTTCGGCCTATATCCCCACCAACGTAATCTCGATTACGGATGGACAGATCTACCTGGAGAGCAACCTGTTCTACGCCGGTATCCGTCCGGCGATCAACGTCGGGCTTTCCGTATCCCGGGTCGGCGGTGACGCCCAGACCAAAGCCATGAAACAGGTTGCCGGTCGCCTGCGCCTGGATATGGCGTCTTTCCGAGAACTGGCTGCTTTTGCCCAGTTCGGTTCGGACCTGGACAAAGCTACTCAGGCCCAGCTAAATCGTGGCCAGCGCCTGCAAGAGATCCTCAAACAACCCCAATACGAGCCCATGTCTCTGGAGCACCAGGTGATCGAGATCTTCGCTGGTACACAGGGTTTCGCCGATAAAGTACCCCTGGACCGCATGCGGGATTGGGAAAACGAGCTCCTACGCTATATGGATTCCTCTCATCCGGATATCGGCAGGGATATTGCTGAAAAGAATCGCATCACCCCTGAAACCGAGCAGGCCTTGCGCGAAGCATTGAAAACCTTCACCACGACCTGGGGCTAAAGCGGAGGTCTAAATGTCATCAGCCCGAGAAGTCCGCCAGCGCATCAGCAGCGTAAAGAATATCGCCCAGGTAACCCGCGCCTTGCAGGCGGTCAGCCGCAGTAAAGCGCGCAAATCTATGCAGGCCGTTATGGCAACCCGCCCGTACGCCAGCAAAGCCTGGCAGGTACTGACCCATATCGCTGCCCAACCGGGTCACGAGAGCCTGCATCCCCTTTTGGCTGCACGCCAGGAAGTCAGGCGCGTCCACGTCGTCTTGCTGAGTGGGGACCGCGGATTAGCGGGCGCCTACAACACCAATATCATCCGCTTCGCGCTCCAGCATTTCAACAATTTAGAAATTCCTGTAGGCTACGTGACCGTCGGGCGGAAAGGTCGTGACCTGATGCTGCGTCGCCGCAAGGAGATCGTAGCTGAATTCTCCAACCTTCCTCCGGCGCCCTCCTTCGCAGACGTATCCCAGATCGGCCGGTTGGTGGTTGACGAATTCCTGGATGGCGCCTGTGATGAAGTTTACCTGGTCTACACCCAATTCATCAACCTGGTCACCCAAACGCCTGTCGTCAAGAAACTACTGCCGCTGGAGATCGAATCCAAAGAGCAGCGTGTGATGGAGCTCGAACACCAACGAGGCCCGACCGCTACATATATTTACGAGCCTGGCCGGGCGGAGATCCTGGATCAGATCGTACCGCGCTTCACCGCCTTGCAGGTCTTCCAGGCCATCCTGGAGGCTCAAGCCAGCGAGCATGCCGCCCGCATGGTGGCAATGAAGAACGCCACAGACAATGCTACCGATCTGGCAGGAGCTCTGACGCTCCAGTACAACAAGGCCCGCCAGGCAACCATTACCAACGAGATGCTGGACATCGCCGGCGGCGCAGAAGCGCTTGCACAGTCTGGATAAGCCATTGTCGGGGTTGGTAATTACACTTGATAACGAAACGCCTTTATTGGAGGAATGCATGGATAAAACCATAACCGAAACAACCGGTCGGGTCATCCAAATCCTGGGGGGTGTGGTGGACGTGGAGTTCCCCCCCGAAACCCTTCCAGATATCTATTATGCAATTGAAGTGCCCCGGGAAGGCAAAGACTCGCTGATCTTAGAAGTACAGAAGCACCTCGGCCATAATTGGGTGCGCTGCGTAGCAATGGACACCACCGACGGTCTCCAACGCGGCGTCCCGGCTTACAACACCGGCTCGCCCATTCGGGTCCCGGTCGGGCCAGCTACCCTGGGCAGGGTTTTCAACGTCCTGGGACGGCCTGTCGATGGTAAAGGCCCCGTTGATGCAGAAACCACCTATGCCATCCACCGTCCGGCGCCCGTCTTCGCCGACCAATCCACCCGCGTTGAAGTATTCGAAACTGGACTGAAGGTTGTGGACCTGATCGCTCCTTTCACCAAGGGCGGTAAGACCGGCATCTTCGGCGGAGCGGGTGTGGGTAAAACCGTGATCATCATGGAGCTGATCCGCTCCATCGCAACCGTGCACAAGGGCAATTCCGTCTTTGCAGGTGTGGGTGAGCGCACCCGCGAAGGCACACAGCTTTATCGCGAAATGCTTGAATCGGGCGTTATGAAGGACACCGTAATGGTCTTCGGGCAGATGAACGAGCCGCCCGGAGTACGGCTGCGCGTCGGTCTGACGGCTCTGACGATGGCCGAATACTTCCGCGATGCCGGAAGGGACGTGTTGCTCTTTATCGACAATATCTTCCGCTTCAGTATGTCCGGTTCTGAGGTCTCCGCGCTGCTCGGGCGTATGCCATCCGCAGTTGGTTACCAACCCACCCTGGCTACCGAGATGGGCGAGCTCCAGGAGCGCATCACCTCCACCCGTCACGGGTCGATCACCTCCATGCAGGCCGTTTACGTTCCGGCCGACGATTACTCCGACCCCGCTCCGGTAGCCACGTTTACACACCTGGACGCCACCATTGCCCTCGAGCGCTCTATCGTTGAAAAGGGCATTTACCCGGCTGTCGATCCGTTAACATCCACTTCCCGTATCCTGGACCCAGGCATCGTCGGTGAAGACCATTACACCACCGCCCGAGAGGTGCAACGCGTCCTCCAGCGCTACAAGGACCTTCAAGATATCATTGCCATCCTGGGCATCGACGAGCTCAGCGAGGACGATAAGCTGATCGTATCCCGCGCCCGCAAGATAGAACGCTTCTTCTCCCAACCCATGTTCGTTGCAGAGCAGTTCACCAGCCTGCCCGGGCGCTATGTGCCTCTCAAGGAAACCGTATCAGGCTTCCGTGAGATCCTGGACGGCAAGCACGACGACCTTCCCGAACAGGCCTTCCATATGGTTGGGACGATTGAAGAAGCCCGGGAGAAAGCACAGCAGATGGCTGAAGTTTAAATAAATATTTAGTTAAAGAGGTTTACCAATGCCCATACGTTGTGAAATCGTCTCCCAGGATCGCTTGGTTTATGAAGGTGATGCAGATATCATCGTCGTGCCTGGCGTTAACGGGGAGATGGGGATCCTGCCGCACCATGCCCCGCTGCTTTCCACGCTGGGCTTCGGCATCCTCAAGGTGCGCTCCCAGGGAGAAGAGGAGGTCTTCGCTATCTCGGGAGGCGTCATCGAAGTGCAACCGACCATTGTTACCGTCCTGGCAGATGCTGCAGAGAACGTTATGGAGATCGATATTGCTCGCGCCGAGGCGGCTAAACGCCGCGCCGAGCAAATGTTGAAGGAAGGCCCGCCTTCCGACACTGACGCCTACGAAGCCATCGAGAAGCAATTGCGCCGCTCCAACTTGCGACTGCAAGCTGCTCAACGTTATCGCCGCCGCCAACGCCCTCCCACTACGACTGAATAAGGCCTCCCTATGCCCCTTTTTTCCAAAGACTTAGGCATTGATCTCGGAACGATCTGCACCCGTGTTGCAGAAGGCCAGCAAATCTTGCTGGAAGAGCCCACCGTAGCCGCCATCGTCGTCGCCGAGCAGAAGATGGTCGCCTGGGGACAGGAAGCTCAGAATATGTATGGCCGGGTCCCCGAATCGATCGAGGTTATCCGGCCTCTCCACAACGGAGTCATCGCCGACTACGAGGTTACTGAATACATATTGACGGATATCCTGCGCAAGGTGGGCGGTCCCGTGCGGATTTTTCGCCCCCAGGTGATGATCTCTGTCCCCGACGGAGTGACCAGCGTTGAGCGGCGCGCCGTGCACGAGGCTGCTTTGCAAGCTGGCAGCCGGGACGCCTTTTTAATCCAGCAGCCCCTGGCGGCTGCCCTGGGCATCGACCTACCCATCGGAACCCCTTCCGGGAATATGATCTTATGCCTGGGTGGCGGCATCAGCCAGGCCTCCGTCCTGGCGATGTACGGCATCGTCGCTTCGGAAACCCTGCGCGCCGGTGGAATCCAGTTGGACGAAGCCATCGTTACCTATGTGCGCAAAAAGTATGGCATCATCATCGGCCAGCTTACTGCCGAACATGTCAAGATCTCGATTGGCGCAGCCGTTCCCCAGGATGAAGAACACAGCCTGGAGCTGCAAGGTCAGGACCAGGTCAATGGCCTGCCGCGACCCGTAACCATCACCACAGGAGAAGTGGTTGAAGCTTTGCAAGAACCGCTTAAGAATATCGTTGAGACTGCTCGGCGGGTACTGGAAAAGACTCCCCCCGAGCTGGTAGCCGATATCATCGACCGGGGGGTGGCGTTGTGTGGGGGCACGGCCCTGTTGCGCGGCATCGATAAGCTCCTCACCAAGGAGCTGGGAGTCCCCGCCTACCTGGTAGAAAACCCGACCACATGCGTTGCTGAAGGCGCAGCACGCGGCCTGAGCATTTTCGGCCTGATCCGCCGCAACCTGCCGGAAGCATAGGACCAGGCCGGGAAAAATTCACCTGTTTTGTTTTATCCGGTCAATCAGAAAGGTAATACGCCATGCGTTGCAGGTGGATGAGCGGGTCGATATAGGAGACATACACATCCGGCGGTGGGTTGAGGGTGATCGGAGCATAATTCAAAATGGCTTTGACGCCTGCCTCAACCAGCTGGTCCACTACCTCCTGGGCGCTGGATGCCGGTACAGCTACCATCGCCACTCGTATCCCCGCTGCCTGGATCTTCTCGACCATCTGGTTGGCGTCTTCAATTGTGAAATTGTGTATCTGTTTGCCAACCTTTTCAGGGTCGATATCGAAGATCATCGCTACCTTGAAACCCCGGTTACTGAACCCCTGGTAACCAGCGATTGCGTGCCCGATATCTCCTGCTCCAATGACGGCGATATCCCACACCCTGTCCACGTTCAGGATCCGGCGTAGCTGGTCGATCAGGTAAGAGATATTATAGCCGGTTCCCTGTTTCCCAAATTCCCCAAACTGCGAGAGGTCCTTACGGATCTGGGCAGCCGAGATACCTAGCTTTTCACCTAACTCCTGGGAAGATGTAAATAACCGCCCATCCTGGGCCATATGCTGTAAAGCAAGTAAATATATCGGCAGGCGCCCTACAACGATATCGGGGATAATTTTTAAATCCATACGGCCCTCCTGATTTATTTTATGTTTGATAACTTTGTTAATATTACCCTAATTTATCCTTATTATACCATTTGTGCAAACCCACACAAGTATTAAACAAACGATTTTAGGTAAATCCGAGCTCCAATTCCTTGCTATCTCTCACCGCAAGATGAAAGCCTCAGAGGCGGGTGGTATAATCCAAAACGATGTTTATCGACGAAGCTGAGATCTCGGTCCAATCGGGGAAAGGCGGCGACGGAGCGGTACACTTCCGGCGAGAGAAATACGTCCCCCGAGGTGGGCCTGACGGCGGCGATGGGGGAAGGGGTGGAGACGTTATCTTGGAAGTCCTGCCCACCCTTAACACGCTCTCCCGTTTTCGCCACCAGCGTAAGTTTCGCGCCGAGGATGGCATGCGCGGCTCGAAGCAAAATATGACCGGGCGCTCGGCCGAGGATCTGGTTATCCAGGTGCCACCCGGTACTCTTGTTTATAAAAAAGAGACGACTGAGCTGCTGGGAGACCTGGTCGAGCCTGGGCAGAAGTTGGTCGTCGCCAAAGGCGGCCGCGGCGGGCGAGGTAACGCTCGCTTTGCTACCTCAACCAACCAGGCTCCCCGTATTGGCGAGCGCGGTGAACCGGGCCAGTCGCTAGAGCTACGCCTGGAACTTAAGCTGATCGCCGATGTCGGCATCGTTGGGGCGCCCAACGCCGGTAAATCGACATTGCTCTCCTCTGTCACAAGCGCAAAACCCAAGATCGCCCCCTACCCGTTTACCACGCTGGAACCCAACCTGGGCGTTGCCGATCTCGATGAAGATCGATCCCTGGTCCTGGCGGATATCCCCGGCCTGATCGAAGGCGCACATATGGGGGTAGGATTGGGGCACGATTTCCTGCGCCATATCCAGCGTACCCGCATCCTGATCCACTTATTGGATGGAATGGCAGAAGATCCCCTGCTCGATTTTGCCCAGATCAACAGTGAGCTGGCTTTGTTTGATCCAAAGTTGGGTGAAAAGCCACAGGTCGTGGCGCTCAATAAGATGGACTTGCCAGAAGTGCAGGAACGCTGGCCTGGCATACAAAAGACGCTCAAACGCCGAGGGTATAATCCTTATGCCATCTCCGCCGTCAGTGGTGAGAAAACGCGTGAGCTGCTATACCGGGCCGCTCAGCTGCTCGAGGAGACAGAGCTCCCAGCTTTCGATGCAAGCGAAGAGATGCCAATCTACCGTCCTGAAGCCGACCCGCGCGAGTTTACGATTCGCCGGGAGCCGGACGGCTGGCGCGTGTCTGGCGCTTCCATCGAGCGGGCAGCTTCCATGACCTATTGGGAGCACGACCAGTCCGTGCGCCGCTTCCAAAAAATTCTCGAGGCCCTGGGTATAGAGCAGGCTCTGCGAGAAGCCGGCGTCCAGCCAGGCGACAATGTTTACATCGGCGATTACGAGTTGGAGTGGTCGGATTAGCTCCCTCTCCAGGTCTAAATCCAAACCCATATGAAAATCGGTGTATTCGGCGGAACATTCAACCCCCCACATATCGCACACCTGGTACTGGCGGACGAGGCATGCTTCCAGCTTAGCCTGGACCGCTTGTTCTGGGTCCTGACCGCCGATCCCCCGCACAAACAAGGCCGGCCTGTCTTAGCCCTCCAGGATCGCCTGGATATGCTCGACGCAGCCCTGGCTTCCAACCCACTCTTCGAGCTGTCCAGAGTCGATATCGACCGCCCAGCTCCCCATTACGCCGTCGATACCATGCTCCTCCTGAAGGAAAGCTATCCTGCGGATGAGCTGATCTATTTGATGGGTGGCGACTCGCTGCGCGATCTACATACCTGGTACAAACCCCGGCTTTTCCTGGAGGCATGCCACGCTATCGGTGTGATGCGCCGCCCAGCCGACCAGGTCGACCTGCCGTCCATCGAGCAGTCTATCCCGGGCATTAGTAGCAAAGTCCGATTCATCCATGCGCCGTTGCTGGATATCTCTGCCACAAGTTTACGGGAGCGCATTACCCAGGGCGAGCCCTTCCGCTATTACCTGCCGCCGCCGGTTTACGAAATCATCCGCCGGCGCGGGCTTTATACTTAGGATCCATTCAAGCAATTCCGAAACACCAACCAGCAAGGACTGGTACACCATAGAATAGGACGCCTGGCCCAAGCCGCTCATGACACTGATCCTCGATGCCGTCTTCTCATCTATCGCTTACAGCCACCTGATCGTCGACCTTTTGAACGGGCAGCGGGCTGTGCTCCTGGCTTACCTGTCCGGCCCGCTCGGTCTCTCCAATGCTACATTGGCGTTGGTAAGCACGATATACGTGGTCAGCGCAGCGCTGATCGGACCCTTTTTTGGATACCTGGCGGACCGTGTGGGCGTTCGCTGGGTCGTGGCAGGCGGAGTCTTATGGATGGGCGCCTTCTTCGCCCTGGCTGTCCTCACGCCCGGTCGCCTGGCTTTGGTCTTCCTGGTATTTGCCAGCCTGGGATCGGGGGCTTACCACCCGGCCGGCACTACCCAGGCTACCCTGAGCGGCCGCAGCTTGCTTTCAGGAAAAGAGACCACCGCTTCTTCCTACTTCTTTCTATTCGGCCAGACCGGCTTTTTCTTTGGGCCATTGCTTGGGGGACCGTTGCTGGATGCCTTCGGCCCAGCCGGTTTGCTCATGCTGGTCGCGCCAGCCCTGCCGGTCGGTTTCATCGCCGCTAGAAACCTGGCCTCCTTGCCATCACCCGTTCGGTCGTCCCGAGTAGGACCATCCCTTCCCAGCTTTAACTTACGCAAGGCAGCGCTGCCACTCTTGGGATTTATCCTGTTGGCTGCCTCCCAATCCTTGGTTCAGCAGAACATGGTGACCTTTGTCCCCAAATACCTGAGCGACCTGGGCCAGACAGCCAGCTTCTACGGCCTGAGTTCCGCGTTGTTCATGGGCGGATCAGCCATAGGAAACGTGGCCGGTGGTATGCTGGCGGACCGCTACGGCCGCCGCCGGGTGGCGTTAGGAACCCTTACCCTCAGCAGCATCCCCCTGGCGTTGGTACCCGCGGCCGGCTTATCTCCGTTATTATTTGGACTGCTGCTTACGGCCGGTTTTTTCACGGGCGGGGTCTACTCGATTATCGTCGTGACAGCCCAGCGCATGGTTCCGGGTGGGATGGCTACCGCCTCCGGGCTGATCCTGGGCTTCATGTTTTCCAGCGGTGCGATCGGGACCTACCTGAGCGGTCACCTGGCCGACCTGTACGGCTTCGTACCGGTCTTCCAGATGACCGCCCTGGTCGCTTTGGCAGCCGCCGCTCTGACGCTCGTTATCCCTGACAGGTAAGGAGGCAGCCATGCCCGAAACGCTTCCCTTTGTAATCCTGACCCATACCCTGCCGGCCGGATGGCTGGCTTCATTGAAGGGGCGCTGTACCTGGATCGAGGGCCCTCCGGCTGAGGCGCAAAGCCAACCTCGGCTGGAGCCTGGCCTGGCGGATCGTCTCTCGGAAGCCAAGGGCCTGTTCAGCCTGCTAACCGTCCCGATCAACGAGCAACTACTTAACCAGGCCCCACAACTGCGCGTGGTCAGCAATATGGCTGTTGGTGTGGACAATGTGGACCTGGAGGCCTGCAAGCGCCGGGGCATCCCGGTCGGCCACACTCCCGGCGTCCTGACCGAAGCGACTGCCGATCTGAGCTTGGCTCTGATCCTGGCAGCCGCCCGCCGCCTCCCGGAGGCAGCCGCCGATGCACGCGCCGGGCGCTGGTCAACATGGAACCCCACTGGTTGGCTGGGCGTCGAACTAAACGGAGCCGTACTTGGCATTGCCGGAATGGGCAAGATCGGCCGGGCGGTCGCTAAGCGGGCGCATGCCTTCGGGATGCGCCTGATCTACCATGACACATCTCCGGCGCCAGAAATCGAAGAGCAATTAGGAGCCGTCTTCGTATCCTTTGACGAGCTTCTCGCCCAGAGCGATATCCTCAGCTTGCATGTGCCGCTGCTGCCCGAGACGCGCGCTATGATCGGTGAAGAGGCCTTACAACGAATGAAGCCCACCGCCATCCTGATCAACGCCGCGCGTGGCCCGATCGTTGAAACCGCTGCCCTGCAGCATGCCCTGGAACAGGACTGGATCCAGGCAGCCGCCCTGGACGTCACCGATCCTGAGCCGCTGCCACAGGACCACCCGCTCTATAAATTGCCCAACTGCCTGATCGTACCCCATATCGGCTCTGCCACCCATCACACCCGCCGCCGCATGGCCGAGCTGGCCTGCCAGAACCTGCTGGCTGGACTGGATGGAAAACGCCTGCCATTCTGCGCCAACCCTGAAGTGTATGGTAGCAACTAGGTACGTGACTATACGAAATTCAACGGAGATTTCATGAACGCTAATGCTTTCTCTCCTCATCCCAGGCCAGGACATCTCCCCTTGCGCGTCGAAGAGCTGCGCCGTGAGCTGCAAAGCTTCAACCCTCTCACCTTCTCCACCCGTACCGGCGCACAGTACAACTCTACCAACGAAAACCAGGGAGAGTTTGCCCTGCCTTTGTGGGGCCGAAGGATAACCATTCCCTGGCCTGATCTGGTCGCCGTGGATCCGGGTACAGGGCGTGAGCTGAGCGTAGACCAGCAGGCGCTCTTGCTTTACCATTTCCACACCTCGGATGGAACGCCATTGGCGGGCCGGTGGATCTCCTTCTCGGAGCTTCCCGGCGGGGGATTTTACGCCCAGGCTTTCCAGAGCTATTCGGGCAACGAGCTGGCGCGCGCATTTGGAGATGATACGCATTCCCTGGAGCAGGCCGCCCTGGCTGCCGGCGGCACACCCGTATCCTTTGCCGACCTGGCTTTCTCCTTCCCGCTCTTCCCGCGCCTGCACCTGTTGGCTGCTTACTGGCAGGGCGACGAAGACTTCTCTGCCTCGATGCGCATCCTGTTCGACAAAGCCGCCGAGCACCATCTGCCGATGGATGTGTGCGCCATTGCCGGGGGCATGCTCACCCGCAGGATCATTAAATCCAAAAGTTGAATGATATCGGAGGCGGTATTGATCTTTCTTTGTGTGGGCCCGGTCTTGTTCACCATCCTTACTCATCGCATAAACAAGTCGGGGCATTGCGGGAGCATGCTCCTGGTCAGCGAAGCGCTCTCTGCGAGCTAACGAGAAGGTATCATCAACATGGATCCAGAGTTTGCCGTCGAGGACAGTGAAACAAGCCAGGTTGCTGCCTTGGCCAGGGCGCTGCATAAGCCGCTCCTGTTCTGGTCGCTGCCCTTTGCATTTTTATCATTTGGCTTGCCGATTTACGGCCGCGAATTAGGCGCCAGCGCTTTGGAAGTGGGGGGCCTCTTCTCGATCTTTACAGCCACAACATTATTGCTGCGTCCCCTGGTGGGTTGGGCGCTTGACCGCTTCGGAAGAAGGCTCTTTTTCATCACTGCTCTCGGTCTGTATGCGGCTGCAATGTTCTTGTTTGCTATCGCCAGCAGCTTGAGCAGCCTGTACCTGGCCCGCTTCATACAAGGGATTGGATCTTCCTTATTTTGGGTCACCCTCTACACCATCGTTGCCGACCTGTCGACCCAGAAGGACCGCGGGCGGGCCATGGGATGGGTCAGCCAGATCACTTCTCGAGGAGGGATCATCGGCGGCCTCTCCGGTCTTGCGGTCCTGACGGCCCTTTCCGATGGGAATGCCTGGCTGGTGGTCTTCCTGGGCTATGGAGTTATGAGCCTTGCCGGTACCTGGTTGGCATGGAAGGACCTCCCAGAGACAAAAGCCAGTCAAGTCCCCCTATTCCAGCAAGGACGCATCCCGCCTGCCCTCCTGAAATTGATGGTGGTCGCCTTTGCCACCGGTGTGTCCCAGGCCATGATCGCGCCCATTTTCATCATCTTTCTTCAAGATCAATTCACAACCGAGATCGGCTTGTTGGCCCTGGCGGCTTTGCCTTCCGGCCTGGTCTCGGCTTTCTTTGCTGCCCGGCTGGGAGGCTTGAGCGACCGCTTCGGAAGGGTATGGATGATGGCAGCCGGGATGACCGGCTCAGGTTTACTGGCGATCTTGTTGCCCCAACTTCCCACGCTCTTATGGCTGGCTGTTTTTTACACGCTTTCAGGCATCACCTGGGCGATATCCGAGCCCGCTGAGGCCTCCCTGGTCGCCGACCTGACCGGGGACTCACGCTTTGGAACAGGATATGGCATGTACGAGATGGCGGGCCAGATCGGGTTTACCGTTGGCCCCCTGCTTGGCGGCCTGTTGTACGATTCGGTTGCCAGGCAGACACCCTTCTACATTAACGGGGCGGTATTGATCGCTGGCGCCTTGTGGGTCTTGTTATTTCTAGGCCCTCGCCTTCGCCCTTGACTCTACCCATTGCTTGAGACATTGAGGATTTCAAAGCCGCCCTTTCCAAATCAGGATTTCAGAACTCCCGCATCGAGTGCTGGCTTCCCGGTATGTTTCTAGTGGCGTGAAAATCCAGTAAAATTATTACTTGTTGATCCAATCATTTTTCACAGAGAAAACCTGATGCCGCCTTCCTTGCTTGCCCTTCACGAGATGCCCACGCTTACCGGCCTGGTCACGCCACGAGAGTTTTATCTCATCACGAAGGATCCTGCTCCACTGGCAGGCATGCCGTATCCAAAGGCAAGCACGCCCTGGGAGGTTTTATTCCGCCTCGGAATCCGCCACATTGTACGGCTTGAAATGGAGCGTTTGCCCTACGACCCGTCCCCACTGAGCCTCCTGCTCACCCTTGGCATGCAAGACCTGGTCGACGCTGGCCCCCCGCGTGATCCCGAAGCAGAACAGCGCATGGCAATGGAAGCTGTATCCGCCATCCTTAGCCAGCTTAAGCAGGGCGAAGGCGTTATCGTTCATTGTGTAGGAGGCACAGGACGCACCGGGACTGTGCTGGGTTGCTGCCTGGTTGGGCTGGGCCATCCTGCCCAACAAGTGATAACCTACCTGGACCAGCTCAATAAGTTGCGCGGGAAAAAAGGCTGGCCAGAGTCTGCCTGGCAATCTGAGCTGGTCTCCCGGTTTGCATCCTTGAAATGGACCTTGGAGGAATAGCCAAGAGGAAGTTCTGATGGATGAGATAGAATCGTTTTGCTGTTTGTAAATATCGGTCGACTCCTCTTCAAGCATACCCTGCGCCAGGCTGCTGCGCTAGGCGCAAGCCAGGTAGTAATCGAATCAGACCCCAACGCGTTGGACTACTACCTGAAAATGGGCGCTTACCAGGTCGGTACGCGCTCCTCCATGCTAGAGCGGGAGTTGCCCATACTTAATGTGGAGGTCAAGCATGGCCTTTAACCATTTACCCAGGCTAATCTTGCGCCTGCTTCGCCAGCCGCCCAGAGCTGCCTACGCTTTAGGGCTCGGGCCCCTTCTTGGCAGACTGGTGCTGCTCCTGACAACCACCGGGCGCAAATCAGGCTTGCCACGCGTCACACCCCTCCAGTATGAGGAGCTAAACGGCTCATACTATCTGGGCTCAGCACGCGGCCAGTCCGCGGATTGGTTCCGAAACATCCTGGCAGAGCCGCGCGTGGAAGTGCGTGTGAAAGGGCGACGCTTTTCCTGCCTGGCGCGGCCGGTGACAGATCCTCAACAGATTGCCGATTTCCTCGAGCTGCGCCTGAAACGCCACCCTCGTATGGTCGGAGCTATGCTAAAAAGCGAGGGATTACCTGACCTTCACAGCCGGGAGCAGCTGGAGGTATTCGCTTCGCGGCTGGCGCTGGTTATCCTCGATCCCCCGGACCAGGCAGCATAATATAATCATCCCATTCCCAAACGATTAACGGAGGTTGATATGTCCTACTCGATCGCTGATTTTGTCCACCGCACGGCTCAAGATAGCGCCGCGAACAACCCCTTCGAGCTCGAAAACGACTACTTGCTGGAGATCAATCTGAACGGTCGTGTCTGGGCGAAAGCCGGATCGATGATCGCCTATACCGGTAATGTTCGATTCACACGCGAAGGAATGCTGGAGCACGGTGTTGGGAAAGCATTGAAGAAGATGGTTTCCGGGGAAGGCACAACCCTTATGAAAGTCGAGGGACAGGGACGGGTTTACCTGGCGGACAAAGGCAAGAAGGTCCAGGTTTTAAATTTGCAGAAGGAAACCATTTTCGTTAACGGCAATGACTTGCTGGCCTTTGAAAGCAACGTTGAATGGGATATCAAGATGATGCGTCGGATGGCTGGCTTGATGGCAGGCGGGCTCTTCAACGTTCGCCTTTCCGGCCCGGGTATGGTGGCCATAACCACTCACTATGACCCGCTGACGCTCCAGGTAACTCCCGGCCAGGTTGTCTACACCGATCCAAATGCCACCGTAGCCTGGTCTGGGTCGCTGGCGCCGGATATAAGGACGGATATCTCGTTCAAAACTTTCCTTGGGCGTGGCAGCGGTGAATCCATCCAGCTCAAGTTTGAAGGCAACGGATGGGTTGTGCTGCAGCCTTTCGAGGAAGTCTATTTCCAATCCAAGGAGAATTAATATTAATGTCCCCCTCCATGGATTACTCTCAGTTGGCAAACCTGTACGATACGTATGCCAACTTCACCATCGATATTCCATTTTTCCTGAACGAAGCCCGGCAGCAAGGCGGCGGCGAAATCCTGGAATTGATGTCCGGAACAGGTCGTGTTTCCCTGCCACTGATCGAGGGCGGCCTCAAGCTGACCTGCGTGGACAGCTCTCCTCAGATGTTGGACATTCTGAGGGAAAAGCTGGCTGCCCGCAATTTACATGCTCGAGTTGTGGAAATGGATGTATGCCAGCTGGAACTGGGTACGCAATATGACCTGATCTTCTTACCGTTCAACTCCTTTTCCGAGCTGATCAGCTCGAACGACCAGATGGCAGCTCTAAGCAGGATCCAAGCGCACCTCGCGCCACAGGGGAAATTTATCTGTACCCTGCATAACCCCACCATCCGCCTCAGGCAGGTGGATGGGCAACTGCGCCTGTGGAGCAACAACTTGCTACCGAATAGTTCCAGCAATCTGCTTCTTTGGGGAGCAGAGAAATACCAGCCTGACCAAGGCATTGTCAATGGCATACAGCTCTTTGAAACCTACGACCACCAGGGGCTGCTCCAGTCCAGGCGTATGACAGAAATCCGCTTTGCTGTCATCGAGAAGGAGGCCTTCGAACACATGGCTGGCCAGGCCGGTTTTTCGGCCAGCGCCCTGTACGGCGATTACGCCTATACCAACTTTTCCCCGGCCCTCAGCCCTTATATGATCTATATTTTGAAACACCAGGAGGGCGGAAAGGATTGATGACAATCGAATTCGAATAATCCTTGACCAAATCGTTTTAATGAGTAGAATATACGAGCGGGGCTGTGGCGGAACAGGCAGACGCAGGGGACTTAAAATCCTCCGGGCTAAACA
>CAZAQS010000093.1:0-17176 GCA_964486825.1 uncultured Anaerolineaceae bacterium
CAGATCTGCGAAAACCTGGTTGTTCCCGTTGGACTCCCAGTCCCAAACGCCCTTGGAACCTTTCTTCCGGAACGGGCTGGCCTCAACGTTGCCAGTTAATTCCTGTTCCCATTTTGCTCCAGACCACAGACCATCCGAGGTGTCAATGTGTTTCAGGACAGACTGGAACTGTGGACCTTTCAGGTCCAGGGGTTGATCGAGATTGTAGAGTGGCCAGCGGCCCTCTGCTTGAGAGCGCATCGGAACGGCTTCAGGGCTGAAGAACCAGTTCCATGCGTCCAAGATTTGTGGCCAGATCGGCAGCTTGGTCTCACCGGCGCGCATCCACCATTGGTTGTCGATGTTGGGCGGCAGGGCAAACTGCATCCAGACGCCTCCCTCGGCAGGTGGGGTAGCGGGGATCCCGTCTTGTACAAAGGTCGATCCGGCGGCTTTGGCTTTGTCCCATACCCAAGGACCGTGTATCATCATGACAGATTTTCCAGCGATATAGCTGGCTTCCATGTCGCCTTCCCACAGGCGGCTGGGCATGTTTTCGGGGATCCAGCCTCGTTCCTTTGCATCCAGGTAGAACTGGAAGTAATGGCGGTAAGGTGAATCCTCAGCATTGAACTTGGCCCTACCCAGCCAGCAATCCACTTTGCGCTGGTTATTGCCGTCTGGGTATGCGGATGGAATACAATCTGCGTAGTTCACCCCAAAGATCCAGTTGTGCCAGGCCTGGTTCCAGAACCATTCCACGTTGGGGTTTGACTTAGCCCAAGCCGTGCCTTCATCCATCCACTTATACAGGTCGTCCCAGGTCTTGACGTCCCGTTTCGGATCCAGGCCGGCTTCTTCCATGAGATCGGCATTGTATTGCCAGGTCATTACGTAGCCCTGGAAGAAATCCAGAGAGCGCGGCCCTGGAAGATCAAATAGTTCAGACCAGGCATTCTTTGCGTCGAACTGGAAACGATCCCAGTACTTGAAATCGATCTCTCCCAAGTTGACAGCCATCTCGTAGTTGTCTTTCTTGAAGAAGATCTGGGTTTCCTGGGTTAGCTCGATAGCAGGCAAGTACCCGCCTGCTACCTTGGCTTCGTAGGCGGCGGCGGTATCTTCATTGATAGAAAATACATTGACTTTTACACCGGGAGTCTTGGATTGGTATACATTCCAAATCTCGCGGTAAGGGCCTTCGTACTCTGCCAGAGACATCACATCAAGGACGGCTTCCTGCGGAGGTGGGGCTACTGCAGGAACCGCTTCTGTCGTGACTGGGGCTGGGGCAGCAGTAGGGGCCGGGGCGCATCTGGCAAGCACGGCTCCCGCTGCGGTTGCTCCAGCGAGCCGAAGGAATTCTCGGCGGTTTATCTTTGTCTTGGTCATTCCATCCTCCTCGAAGGATAATGAAAAGTGGGATTAGGTTTGTTATATTCATATTGACAGGCGAATTCGTTTCGTAGCACCTCCTTACATACCAAGCTTACTCGCACCCGGCCCACAGCTGTCCCTTGAAGATACATCTAGCGATATCTCCACAGGAACACTACTACCTCACTGGGTCGTCATAAAGAATTACGCTGCTACCCGGCTTAGTGAACTGCGCCCTTCTACTATCCTGGTAGCTACATTTATCGCCCGGGTGGGTCAAAGCTTTTTTTAAGTAAAACCAGAGCAAAAGGTACGTAATTGCATCCGGTAGCTTTTTGGCTCTACCCTTTCGTAACGCGCCTGGCGCAAGGTCACGCAACTTCAAATCCTGGGAACCGGAGGCGCTCCCGACAAAATACCAACATTGCTATCCCTCAAGTCTGATTCCTTAGCCTTGCTAATTCAACAAAATCTTCCTTCAAGTGATCGTATAAGCGCTTGTAAAGGGAGAAGTACTCCATATATCGACTGTGATTTTTTGGATCTGGCTCCATCGGTTCGACATATTCGACCCAATCCTTGACAATGGAAAAATCTTTGAAAACACCTGTGGCTACCCCAGCCAGGATCGCATCACCATAGGGGGCTCCGGTTCGGCGCTTGACCAATGCTACCGGCACATTGAATACATCCGTAATAATTTTCCTCCACAGCTTGCTGACGGCGCCGCCTTCGTTGAGCACCATGGGATAGTTTACTTTCAACCCGGCTTCCTTCATCAGGCGGAAGGAATCGTACATGGCAAAGGCTACCGATTCCATCATGGCGCGCACCAGATGTCCCTTGGTATGGTTAAGGGAAAGCCCATAGATAACGCCGCGGGCGTTTACATCCCAGATCGGAGTGCGCTCACCCATGAGAAATGGTAGGATGATCAGTCCCTCGCAGCCCAAGGGGACCTTCTCTGCCTGCAGGTTGAGAAGGTCATAAGACGAGACTCCAAGAATCCGCTCTGTCTCCACCTCTTGCTGAGAGATCGTATCGCGCAGGTAGCGGATGGATTGTCCACCTGTCATAGTGGTTGGGACGGTGACGAGCGATTCACTAGAATTCACCGTGTAAGCGAAGTTGATCATCAGGTACCCCACTGGGGAAAAGATAAAGTCGTTACTCTTGTGAACGATTCCGAAATTGCCGACTGTCCCCAGGTTACTCTGAAAATCCCCCTCTTCGATGGCGCCTGCGCCGATCCAGCTAGCGTTACAGTCTGCCTGGCCCGCGCTAACCGGGATACCAGGTACGAGCCCACATTCTTCCGCAGCCTTTGCGGTGACCTGGCCAATGATTTGTTCGCAGGGAAAGACCTCTGGGAGGAGTTCGGGGTTTAGACCTAGTTCCTCCATCATCCCCCGGTTGAAATCACGTTTTAAAAGATCATATGTGACCCCAAAAAAAGTGCCCGAGCTGTGGTTAGCGGTTGGGCGCCCGGTGAGCTTGAGCGTGATGAACCCGTCAGCGGTCAGGATTTTGGTGATATCCTTAAATGACTCGGGTCGATTATTCTTTTCCCATAACAGGTTGACAATCGATGGATGGTCGTCGAGCCGGTTGGCGGTGACTTTGAATACTCGTTCTTCTCCAATGACCTCTTTAACCCAGGCAACCTCTCTTGTTGCCCGCCGATCCATCAAATTATAAGCACGATGGATGGGATTACAGTCCTTATCTACCATCACCATGGACGGCATAGCAGATGAGACGGCAATGCCCTTGATCTCCGACGGTGATATGCGCGCCTTGGCGACGACCTGTTTGGTAAGCTGGCACACAATCTCCCAGTATCCCCTGACATCATGTTCCGACCAGCCTGGTTTCTCGTGGAAGAGGGGAAACTCCTCAAACGCAAAGCCCAGGACCTCCCCTTGGTCGTCTATCAAGGCAGCTTTGGCCCCACCTGTCCCAAGGTCGATTCCTAGCAGATAGTTGGACATGCTTTATCCTCCGTTACTGTGGCGAAATCAACATCGCTTATCGCATCCGATTTATGCAACTGGCTGGCATATTTTCCTGAGCGGTTTTGTGCCCTCAGTATAAATCTCTTCATCCAATAAACGTGCTGCTGTCCGGTCGTCCGTTACCAGCACATCGATCAGTTTCCCTTTCAAAGCGGCATGGATGGCCTCATACTTACTATCACCACCTGCTACACCGATCACACGCTTGATCCTTTTGAATTGCTCAAGATCGAGGCCAATAATGCGCTCATCAATCTGGTCGTCGACCTTTTCTCCCTGAGAATTATAGAAGCGCATGCCAATATCCCCCACCGCACCTTTTGCTTTCAGTCGCTCGATGTCAGAATTGGACAAGATATGATTCTGGATAATGACTGATTCTGAGCTGAAAACACCTATGCCTACTAAGGCGATATCTGCTTTAGCGGCGATCTGGAGCGTATTAGAGATATTAGGGTCCATCAAGAGAGCATCTCGAATGGATTTGTTGGCCACTAATCCAGGGGCCGAAAGCAATAGTGGGCGGGCGCCAAGTGTTTGAGCCATGCGCCGGACCAGATCTACTCCGTTGATCTCGGCTTCAGGGGAGCTCAAACCACCCAGGCTCTGAACAATCCGCACATTAGGCCAATTGGTAGCCGGCAGAAAATCGATCACTGCGTTCAAAGTGGTCCCCCAGGTTATGGCGATTACTCCTTTGCCTTGGACAGAGCGCAGGAGGCTCTCTACAACCAAATGTGCCAGAGACCTGGCAATCCCACTGCCAGTGTAATTGGGGGGAGTGGTCGTAATTACTTCATCGAGGTTGTATTTAGAGGCTAGAGCTCGTTCCAACTCAGCATGGGAGCTGTTCGAAGGTGCGATGTTGATCTGGACAACTTTTTGCTCCCGCGCCTGGCGTAAAAGGCGAGAGACTTTGATGCGCGAAAGCCCGAAACGCTTACCGATCTGTTTCTGGGTCAGACCGTCTTCATAGTAAGAGATAGCAATCTTGTATAACAATTTTCTGGAATTGTTATCAAGGGGCATATTGCACCATATAGGGTTAATACATATGTTCACGGCTGAACGTTTGTATAAATACTATAGCAGAGATAAGTGCGTCGGTCAAGTGTACATTGATGATCATATGAACACACAGGCAGCCCTAATATTTAATTTGAACAAGGAACTTGACGTGCTCTTTTCTCCGTGCTACAATCATCTTGATCACCTTTTCAGTCCTGCACAAATTCTCATTTATACAGTCGAATATTTCTTAGAAGGGCTCGCTAGAGCTACCGGCTTGCAAATTTCTGTCCATTAGTAATCTCCAGCTTGAAACCGGATTAGACATCAAGGTAAGGAGAGCCGCGTTGCAAATAGATGAAATCCTCGAAACAGCAGCCCAGGTTATCCTGGCCGAAAGCTCAGCAGTTGCTTCTGTGGCAGCCCAACTCGATGACTCCTTCGTTGAGGCTGCCGGGATGTTACTGTCTTGCCAGGGACATGTCCTTGTTTCCGGCTCTGGTACTTCCCATCCAGTTGGAGCACGGTTGGCCCATTTGCTTTCCTGCTGCGGTACGCCAGCCTTGTTCTTACATCCAGGAGATGGCCAGCACGGGTTATCAGGAGCACTAACCCCGCGCGATATCCTGATCGTCATTTCCAAAGGCGGTGAGACGGCCGAGGTAATCAGCCTGGTAAATGTTGCCAAACAGCGCGGCACGAAAATCATTTGCCTTACGGAAAAACCTGGCTCCACGATTGGACAAATGAGCGATATCATTTTGCACGTGGTCTCGCCTCCAGACGTGGACCCTTATGGGATGATCGCGACCGGCAGTTCTTTGGTCAACTCAGCCTACGGTGATGCGTTGTGTGTGGTGCTCTTGAAGATGCGTGGCTATTCGCTTGAGGATTTCGGAGCCACCCACCCGGGAGGCGCAGTAGGTCTCAAGCTAAAAGATATTTTCTAGAGGGAGACAACATGAAGGCAGCTTATCTGGTTAGCCCGGAAACGTTCCAATTGAGGGAAGTCGGAGAGCCGCAGCCACCGCAGGATGGCCTGGTACTGGATGTGAAGGCTTGCGGGGTTTGCGGATCCGACTTGCGCCGCTGGAAGGAAGGGCCTGGAAGTGAACCGGTCATCGCCGGACACGAGATTGCAGGTGTGGTTAGTGCTGTTGGAGAAAAGGTGCGTGATTATTCAGCCGGCGAACACCTGGCGGTAGCTCCTGATATCCATTGTGGTAAATGCTACTATTGCCTGCGCGGCCTTTTCAACCTGTGCGATGAGCTGCACTTCCTGGGTATCACTGCCGGGTATCCTGGTGGTTTCGCCGAGAAAATGATCCTAACCCGGGAAGTGCTTGACCTGGGGGTTGTCCATCGCATGCCGCAGGGTATGCCGTTCACTTGGGGTGCTCTG
This sequence comes from uncultured Anaerolineaceae bacterium, assembly GCA_964486825.1. GTDB lineage: Bacteria > Chloroflexota > Anaerolineae > Anaerolineales > UBA4823 > CAZAQS01. Next base: position 5,782 of record CAZAQS010000093.1, read on the forward strand.
GCAGAGCCGTGTAGCTCGGTGCTGGCCTCCCACGATAAGGCCTGTACTAATCTCAATGATACAGTCCTGGTCATGGGTGCAGGGCCGATTGGGTGTCTCCACATTTCTGTCGCGCGTGCCCGCGGGGCACGGGTGATCCTTTCAGAGCCAAACCCCACCCGTCGCGAGATGGCCAGAGATTTTCAACCCGATCTGATCATTGATCCATCCCACGAAGACCTAGTTTACACGGTGAAGCAAGCTACGAATGATCTTGGAGCTGATATTGCTGTGTGTGCCAATCCGATTGCAGCCACGCAAGCCCAAGCGGTCAACGCCGTTAGAAAACGCGGTAAGGTTATATTATTTGGGGGGCTACCTAAAGCTAATCCAGAGACTATACTGGATGGCAACCGCATTCATTATAATGAAATTGAAGTGGTAGGAGCTTTTTCCTATCACCCGTCGTTCCATGAATTAGCCATAAAAGTTATCCATCAAGGGTTGGTTCCAGCAGAGGCCGTAATCACTCAGGTATTGCCTCTCCATCGAATCGATGAGGCTTTCCAGGCTGCTGCTTGTGGGGAAGCCTTGAAAGTAATGGTTGTTCCATCAGGCGAGGCCTAAACAATGATCGGACTCAACGAAGAGCTAACCAAGCGAGCAGCACAAGGGAATCCTGTCAGGATTGGATTGATTGGGGCAGGCCAGATGGGAACGGACGTGGTCGCCCAGACTAAAATGATGAAGGGTATCCAGGTAGTGGCTACGGCTGACATAGACCTGGAGCGTGCCGTAAATGCATTTATGATTGGACAGGTGCAGGAAGAGGTGGTCGTGGCCTCTACCTGGCAGGATGCGGATGCGGTGGTAGCCAGTGGCAAGCGTGTAGCAACGGGAGATTATCGCGTCATCACAGATATGAAAAATATCGATGTCATGCTGGATGCTACAGGCGTTCCTGAGATCGGCGCTCGCGCTTGCCTACGTTCAGCGCGAAATGGGCAGCATATTGCTATGATGAATGTTGAAGCAGACATCACAGTGGGGCCTGCCATCTTACGATATGCTGAGTACAGGGGTGTCCTATACGCGCTAGCAGCTGGAGATGAGCCAGCCGCCTGTAAAGAGCTGTATGATTTTGCTGAATCCTTGGGTTTTACGATCGTAGCCGCTGGAAAAGGTAAAAACAATCCGCTGGACCGCCATGCTACACCCATGGATCCGGCCATATCGGCAGATGCAATTCGACGGGGGTTAACACCCACCATGCTGGTTGAGTTCATAGATGGCAGTAAAACCATGATCGAGATGGCAGCGGTCTCAAACGCAACCGGGTTGGTTCCGGACATCCGCGGCATGCATGGGCCACTTACCGACCGCGACCATCTGAACAAAACCTTCGCTCTCCAGGAGGATGGGGGCATCCTGTCACAAGTAGGCGTGGTGGATTTCGGAATTGGCCAGGTCGCGCCAGGCGTTTTTTTGATTGTGCGTACAGACCATCCCCGGCTTAGGGAAGCGATGGTCCTGAGAGACATGGGAGATGGTCCTTACTATACGCTCTTCCGCCCCTTCCATTTATGCAGCATCGAGGTCCCACTCACCTGTGCCGCGCTTGTCATTCGTGCCCAGTCTACGATGAAGCCCCTTTCCAGACTCGTGTCGGAGGTATTCGCGGTGGCCAAGCGAGACCTGGAAGCCGGGGAAATATTGGACGGGATTGGTGGATCGACCTTTTATAGCTTGATAGATAAATATGATATAGCTCGGAAGGAGGGACTGTTGCCGATTGGGTTGGCAAAAGGGGCCTGCCTCAATAAGCCAATTAAGATCGATACCCCTATCAAATGTGAAGATGTTGAGCATAGACCTTCCACAGTTCGTGATTTATGGATGCTGCAAGAAGCGTGGTTCTCGAACAGGATAACAGAGCAAGAAATGCTCAGAGCTATCGATGCTTTAAATACAGAATAAAAAAACCGAACCTATTTTCAAGGAGAGAAAGCTATGGCACAACCAACCTTAGGCGTTATCGTCACCAACCGCAACTTCTTCGCCGATTCCCTGGTCGTCGAAGGACGGAAGGTAATTCTGGAGGTCCTGGACAAGATGGGAATCCGGACCATTAGTGTCGATGAAGGCACCACGAACCTGGGGGCGGTAGAGTCCTGGTCCGATTCACAGAAATGTGCGGATCTCTTTAAAGCGCACCAGGACGAAATCGACGGCATCCTGGTCACTCTGCCAAACTTCGGCAATGAGAAAGGGGTTTCCGACGCAATCCGCCTGTCGGGGTTGAAAGTACCGGTGCTGGTACACGCTTTCCCCGATAGTACAGATGAGCTGACTGCTGCCGGACGTAGGGATGCTTTCTGTGGAAAGCTCTCCGTCACCAACAATTTCTACCAATATGGGATCCCTTTCAGCCTAACAGAATGGCATACGCTGGATCCCAAATCGCAAATGTTCCAGGATGAGATCGATCAATTTGTGAGAGTGTGCCGGACGGTGAAAGGCCTGCGTAAAGCACGGCTTGGGGCGATTGGAGCGCGTCCGAACGCATTCAACACCGTCCGCTTCAGCGAGAAATTGATGGAAGCGTCGGGGATTGACGTATCCACCGTTGACCTTTCTGAGGTCTTCGGGTGGGCTGGAAAGCTGGCCGACGAAGATGCGCGCGTTTTTGCCAAGCTGGAGGAGATTAGAAATTATGCTCGCACGGATAAAGCTCCTTCCGCGTCGATGTTGCGCATGGCCAAACTGGGTGTGGTCATCACCGACTGGATGGATGAGAACTCTATCGATGCGACTTCGATCCAGTGCTGGGAATCTATGCAGAAGAATTATGGGATCAACGCCTGTACCCTGATGAGCATCATGAGTGACAAGCTGATGCCAAGCGCTTGCGAGACAGATGTGGCTGGCACGCTTTCTATGTATGCCCTCAGCCTTGCATCCGGATCCCCAGCTGCACTGGTTGACTGGAACAATAACTATAACGGCGACCCGGATAAGTGTCTTCTCTTCCACTGTGGAAACTGGCCAAAATCATTGCTGGGAGAGCCAGAAATGATACCCGCCGAAGTACTCGGAACAACCCTGGGCAAGGAAAACGTATGGGGCGCACTCCACGGACGGCCGAAGGCTGGTCCTATGACTTATGCTCGTTTTGACACAGATGATAAGCGGGGTGTGATCCAGGCCTACTTCGGTGACGGCTGTTTCACAGACGACCTGCTCTCTCCGATGTCGGGTTCACATGCGGTCGTTCAGGTACCTCGACTGCAGGAGCTGATGCGCTATATGTGCCATAACGGATTTGCCCACCATTGCGCGGTTTGTGGTTCGGCTGTATCTGCAGTACTTGAAGAAGCATTAGATACCTATATGGATTGGGAAGTCTACCGCCATCACTAAAGCGGTACGGGATGAGGCCGGAAGCGCACAAAACCTTCTATGTTTGCTTCCGCGCCAATCCCTCCTGCTGGTTAGCTAACGATTTGAGGTTCTGCCATGCGAATCCTTGGTTTGGATATCGGTACCACTGGCTGCAAGGCAACGGTCTTTGAAGACTCCGGCGAGCTGCTGGGGAAAGCGAGCCGAGAATATTCCATCGATATCCCCCATCCTGGTTGGGCTGAACAGGACCCAGAAGAAGTCTGGCGTTTAGCCCAGCAAGCTATCGCGGAAGTACTCTTGAAGACAGCAGGCCATGTCAGTGCGGTGGGGCTTTCAGTGCAGGGCGAAGCTATCATACCTGTGGATAAAAAAGGGCATGCGCTAAGGCCAGCCATCCTCGGAATGGATACCCGTACAGACGAGCAGAATGCCAGGCTGCGAGAGAAATTCGGCGCCGAGCATCTCTTTCAACATACTGGCATGCCACTGCATACGATTAACACATTACCCAAGCTGTTATGGCTCAAGCAGTACGAGCCAGAGGTGTGGAGGTCCGCCGAAAAGTTCCTTTTGTATGAAGATTTCATCATCAGCAAGATGACAGGTAAGCCCGCTATCAGCCGATGCCTGGCTTCGCGCACACAGGTTTACGATATTCAAACCCAGGATTGGTCGACTGATATTCTGAGTTATCTGGAGCTAGAAACAGATCGATTGGCCTCTGTGAAGCCTTCCGGGATCGCAATTGATACGATGCAACCAGAACTCTCTCATTCTCTAGGATTCTCTCAATCCCCGCTGGTTTCTACCGGTGGGCATGATCAGGCTTGTGGAGCCTTAGGTGTAGGCCTCACCCGCCCAGACCTGGCAATGGTATCAACAGGGACGGCAGAGGTGGTGGAAGTTGCTATGGCTTCACCGGCTTTGAATGAAACTCTCTACGCAGGTAACTTGTCTGTCTACTCCCATGTCATCGAGGGACTGTTCTTATCGATGACGATCAACCATAGCGGTGGGTTACTGCTGCGCTGGTTTAGAGATACTTTTGGACAGGTGGAGTTGGAAGCCGCGGCTGGGTCTGGACGAGACGCTTATGATCTATTGCTTGAGAAGGCACCGGGTGAGCCGACTGGTTTGCTGGTACTGCCTCACTTTGCAGGTGCAGGCTCCCCTTCCTTCGACACTCGTTCCAAAGGGGCTATCCTTGGGCTAACCTTCGCTCACGACAAGAACCATGTAGCAAAGGCAATCCTGGAGGGTACTACCTTTGAGCTACGCCTGAACCTGGATGTCTTGAAAAAGGGTGGCGTTCCCATTGGGGAGTTGCGCGCTATTGGCGGCGGCGCTCGTTCGCCCCTCTGGTTACAGATGAAGGCCGATATCACCGGCATCAATGTAGCGGTTCCTGAGGTTACTGAAGCTGCTTCGTGGGGAGCCGCCATCCTGGCGGGCACCGCTGCGGGATGTTTTTCCAGCGCCGCTCAGGCAGCGGAGGACTGCTTGTCCATCCAGCGCCGCTATCACCCTGATCCGAACCTAGCTATCCGCTACGAACAGCTTTACCAGCTCTACCGGCTCGTCCACCCGGCCCTTACGCCCATCCTTCACCACCTGTAAGGCCATCATGCGCGATTATCCCTGGCGGTTTTCTAAAAAATTCCAGGATCCTTCAATAACCACTACGCTCACCTTGGGACAAGGAGTTAACCAATGCCCATTCGAATAGGACCGGCTGAATTGATTTTGATCTTCCTGATCCTGATCCTGCTCTTCGGCGCTGGCCGCATCGGTAGGCTGGCAGGAGAACTGGGTAAGGGGATCAAGGATTTTCGTACAGCTCTGCAAGGTGAAAAAGAAGACGATAAAAAGAACACTTGATTAAATCGGCACAAAGACTGAAGGCTGGCATTGCTTCTGCCAGCCTTTTTCGATTGGGATACAGTCGCTCCGGGCTATATATCCAGCCTGAGGATTCGCCGATCTGCCATGCCCACCAGGATGGTGCTTCCCGGTTCGAAGCCCTGAGGGGCAAATATAGCAGTCACTACTCCTATGGCTGTCTCACTTTGCTTCCACGTCGACCAGCTCTTACCCATATCTGTCGATAGCAACAGACGACCTTCATTGATGATCAAAATATGCGGTTTATTTGGGAATCCCGGAGAGACCAGGATAGCATCGACGGACCCGTTAAGGCCAGCTTGATTGGGCTGCTCCCAGCTCTTACCCCCGTCGGTAGAGGTGAGCAATCCCTTTGTCTCCGTCCCTGCTAAAATGGTCCTATCTTGCTTGAAATTCGGCGAGCAAGCCAAACTCAAGATGGTCTCATAGCCGATCGGGAGGGGGACCTCCCGCCATGCTCTCCCGCCATTCGTGCTTCGAAAGATGCCGCTTTCGGTGCCAGCCAGGGCTGTTTCATCTTCTTGAAAGGAGGGTGTGAGTTCCAGGCAGAAGGTATTTAGATCGAGAAGTCCAAATGTCGCGGCCGTCCAGTGCTGGCCGTGATCTTCAGAGCGGAAGATACCATCTTCTGTCGTGCCGGCTAAAGCAACCCCATCTTCTAGAAAAGCAGGGGAGAGCGCGATTGCCGAAAATATGGGAGGCGGAGAAGGGAAGGAGATGACTTGCCAGTGGAGCCCACCATCTTTCGAAACCAATAAAGCTCCTGAAACGCCTGCAACCAGGGTTTTGTCGGATCTATATGCCGGCGAAATAGCAACAGACAACACTGGTAAATCCTGCTCCAGCCGGAGAGAGTCCAACATACTTTGCCAGGTAGAACCGGCGTCATTGGAGAAGTATAAGCCAGATGAGCGAGCTGTAAAACAGGGTCCTGTTTCACGTCGATTGAAATCAAAGCCGGATGGTGCTGCTATACAATATACAATGTCCTGCTTGGCGTCTTGCCCTGGATCAAATTCAAATGTCATCTTTTTCTCCTATGGACGAATTTGCTACTAAACCCTTTTCACTGCCTGTAAGTAATGATTGATTTTAGAGCTTGAGGACGAATTCCTAAAGTTTAATGCTAGTTCCATTGTTTGTTAACGATTTTATCAGGGAGTTGTACTTATGCGTCCTAAACCAGATAAATGGTTTATCATTAGAATGTAAAACTTCGTTGCCTGAATCAAGCCTGTATCAAAACTCAAGAAATCAACGGTTTTTCCGGGAATAAATGCTATGAAATACGTTTTCGGGCCGGTACCCTCTCGCCGGCTGGGACAATCCCTGGGGATCGATACCATCCCTCTCAAAACCTGCAACTGGAATTGTGTGTACTGCCAGCTCGGTCGCACCAAGCCACTGAACAACCAACGCAAAGTTTATTATCCCCCATCGGAAATCCTTCGGGAAGTACGGGAAGTCCTGGATGTTCATAAGCCAGGCGATATCGACTGGTTGACTTTTGTCGGGTCGGGGGAGCCCCTGTTGCACGCCAGCATGGGGTACCTAATACAACAGGTAAAAGGTTTGACCTCTCTACCGTTGGCATTGATCACGAATGGTTCCCTGCTGTATATTCCAGAAGTAAGGCAAGACTTGTTAGAAGTGGATGCTGTTCTGCCAAGCCTGGATGCCGGAACAGCCGGACTCTATCGCCAGATCAACCGGCCTCATCCGGAGATCACCTTCGAGCGGCTGGTGGAGGGATTGGTCGCTTTCCGGGAGGAATATGGGGGCAAGTTGTGGGTGGAAGTCATGCTGGTTAGAGGGTTGAACGACACTCCACAGGCGTTACGGGATATCGCCAGGATCCTGGAAAGGATCAGGCCGGAAGCTGTGCATATCAACTTGCCCACCAGGCCACCGGTTGAAACCTGGGTGCAATCCCCACAAGATGAAGACTTAATGGAGGCTATGGCTATCCTTGGGAATGTGGCTGAGGTGGTGCATCCTGCAGAAGGCAGTTTCGATTTGAGCGGGTTCGATAACCCTATCGATGCTATCGTTGGGATCATTACACGCCATCCCATGCGCCAACAAGAGCTCGAACGGGCGCTCTCGCGCTGGACACAAGGCGAGGTGAAACAAATCCTAACCGAGCTGGAAGCAAGCGGAAGGGCCCAGATTGTCGAGCGCCATGGTGTCCGGTTTTGGAGCGCATCGCCCTCCCTTTATCCAAAAGCGGACCAGAGCAGGAGAACATTACCAGGAGCCCAGCGAAAAAAGGTAAGAAGCACGACGACTAGGCGCTAACGCCTTAGCTGAACGCTCGCAGAATCAAATGGCTGCCCAAAAATTTGGGCAGCTTCTGTCCTTTAATAAGGGGAATATCCTTCTCAGAAAAGTACGAGCATAACCCCAGATCCTTTGAGATTGTTGAAAGAATTTATAACTCGGTTGGTACTCAATTCGGTCGTATTTGAACAAGTCCCGCCTGTCACTATTTGATTATATTAATATTATCTTTATACCCTAATTATAGTAACATGTGCTATAATAATATGTGTAGTTATTATTTTTGTATCATTTTCTTGTGTGCGAGAGAGTCCATAATGCGGCGTAAACATCATCTCAGAAGGTATGGCTATTATCGGGACATTCACTTATCTAATCTTGGCGCAGGAGATAAGGATGATCCGGATTGTGATGTCAATATTGGCCAATGTTTACGTTCTTTACGCGAGGAGCGTGGGCTGTCCTTACGCGCCCTGGCCGATAAAAGCGGCCTGGCAGTAAATACGCTCAGCCTCATAGAAAATGGGAAATCATCCCCGAGTGTAAGCACTCTTCAAAAGATTTCGTCGGCCCTCCAGGTCCCTATCGTCGCTTTTTTTCTCCTGAACCGAAACGATCAAAAGGTTGTATTCACCCGAAGTGGCCGCAGGAAACAGGCTGCATTCGAGCATGGCTACCTGGAAGACCTGGGAGGGGGTCTATCGGAGGACGCCATGGAGCCCTTTATCGTTACGCTTGGACCAGAGACGAATAGTGGGCCAGACCCGATCGTTCATACGGGGTATGAGTTTGTGTTTTGCCTGGCAGGTCGAATCGCATATATTATCGAAAACCAACGCTATATCCTCGATCCTGGCGACAGCCTGTTTTTTGAATCGCACCTGCCGCATTGCTGGCAAAACCTATCCTCAAGACCTTCCAAGAAAATCTTGATCCTTTGCAGCGCAGATAGTTTCGACCATCCGGTTGGACGCCATTTCAATCCGGAATAGATGAAAGATCACTCTTGCTATTCAAGGAGGTCGTTATGTTTCATAGAATCCTCTCAATAACCCTACTTGCAGGGTTGTTCCTGGCGGTGGTGGGAATAATTCCAGCGCTTGCCCAGGAGGGTGACCTTCCGCGGGATAGCTCCTGTATCGATTGCCACCAGTACCAGTACCAGATTTTCGATAGGGGGAAGTGGTACTGCCTGTGCGAAACACCTGTGCGCTGTACGGAGTGCCATGGAGGGGTAACAGACACCGCCATCCAGGACCTGGCTCATGAAGGATTGATCCCAAACCCTCTGGTTGATCAAGCCGCAAGATGCCAGACATGCCACCCCAATGACTACCAGGCGCGGGTGGAGGAGTTTGCTTCTACCGCAGGCATCCGATCGATGCCTCGTCCCTGCCCGACCTGTTTACCGGTGGAGATGAATTCTGGATCACTGGAAACTGAAGGCGGAACGAAGCTTTTGCGAGCACTACCGGCAGGTCCATGGCAAGTGGCCGGAATTAGCTTTTTCGGGGTCGCATTCCTATTCGTTTTTCTGTTTGCCTGCCGCTGTTGGAAGAATGACCACTTATGCAAGACCGACAAAGAAATACAAGAAAGATAGCTATATCGATGCGAATCGGTATCCGACCTAATCTGAGACCCAGGAGAGAAAAATGAAAATTGCTGCTATTACCGACGATGGGAAGTTGATCAGCCAACACTTCGGACGAGCGCCCTATTACATGGTATTGACTGTCGAAGAAGGTCGTATCGTGGAGCGGGAGCTACGAGATAAGCTCGGCCATGCGCATTTCATGAACCAACCGCACGAACCGGAACTGCCCGGACAGCCTCACGGTATGGGGGCTGCTTCTCATAACAAGCACCTCCAAATGGCGGAGGTAATTTCTGATTGCGATGCACTCCTCTGTGGAGGAATGGGCATGGGTGCTTACCAAAGCATGGTGACACGCGGGATAAAGCCTGTCGTCACCCAGGTCCGGGAGATCGATCAGGCGGTGCTGGCATATGTCGAAGGAAAGCTCGTGGACCAGGTGGACCTGCTTCATTGATCATTTCAATGGTCCTCCTGCTCCGGCACAGACCGAGGAGAGACAAAAGATGATGCAAGTGGATTTGGAAAAGTGTGAGGGCTGCGGAGAATGCCTGGAGGTCTGCCCGGTTGAAGCCATCTCATTGGTTCGAGGAAGGGCAGTCATCGACCCGGATACCTGTCTGGTCTGCGAAGCCTGCGCGCAAGCCTGTCCGCAAGGAGCAATTTCTGGATTCAGAATGCCTGTGCCGGTTATGGAGGATTTTCACCCAGAACCAGCCTATTCCATGGTCCCCTCTTCGCAAGCTGAAAGCCGTCTTGCCTGGGCTGCGCCAGTTCTCTCCTACGTGAGCAGAGAGATCCTCCCACGAGTGGTTGATTCCTTGATCGTGGCTCTCGATAGGCGTCTCTCCTCACCCGCTGCAGTACGGACGGTCTCACCCACATTCACGACCGCTCCAACCAGGGGTGGAAGGCGCCAGGTTCGGCGTCGCCGGAGATGCAGGAGCTTCTAATGAAACTGTCGGTAATTCCTCACCTCAACGTCAAGAACCAGGTTCCCACCCTGGTGATTCTAGCTTTGATCGTAATCCTGGCCCTGCTGTTTGTGGGCCGGGGTGGTTTTGTGGTGCCCCAAGGCGCCCCAGAGCTGTCCCTCGGCCGTGAGCTTGGATTGGTAGCGGTCGGCCTCCTGGCTGGAACTTTGGGTGGCTTGATCGGTACCGGCGGCTGTAGTGTTATGCTGCCCATCCTTCATTTCTGGATGGGGTATCCGGCGGCAATCGCCGTTGGTACCACGCTGTTCGCGGTTATCTTTACGGCCCTATCCGGGGCATACGGACACCTTGTGCGAGGAAATCTCGACCGGCGAGCGGTTGCCTATCTGGGAGGCGCAGGTGTCTTGGGTGTGATATTCGGGTCCTGGTTATTCACCTCTCTTGCCGATCAATCAAAGTCGCTGGGGTTTATTCTAGGCTTGATCTTCCTATGGCCTGCCCTGCGGATGATCTGGGAAGGCATCACACAAGCAAAAATGCCGCAGCGAGAAGGGATTAAGATCTCTTCTCCAGCCGGGGGTCTTTCCATTTTCGGTATCCTTGTTGGCATTGCTACGGGGGTGGCCGGGTTGGGAGGCGGCTATGCCCTTGTGCCCGGATTGATCTACCTGTTTGGCGCCCCGGTATACATTACGATGGGCACTTCCCTGGCCACGATGATCCCCCTGGCAGTCGTGGGCGGAGGCATTAAGCTCGCCCAGGGATTCGTTGATCTGGGCGCCGGATTGGCATTAGCAGCCGGAACCGTAATTGGAGCACAGGTTGGAGCGGCCGTGATCAAGCGCTTTAAGCCATCCACCCTCAAGCTGCTGTTTGGCGTTTATTTCCTGTACGTAGCTGTCAAGTTTGTTGCGTCATTCTTTGGAATCAATATTTGGTAAGAATAGAATCTCAAATTGGAAAGGAGGTGAAACCTATGCCAGGCGGAGATCGAACAGGCCCGAGAGGCTTTGGGCCAATGACCGGCCGCAGAGCCGGTTACTGTGCCGGGTACGACAGACCCGGGTTTGATAACCCGCATCCAGGATACGGCATGCGCTATGGCGGTAGTTATGGCGGCAGGGGGGGAGGTCATGGCTGGCGTCACTGGTATCATGCCACCGGGGTACCGGGTTGGGCGCGGGGCGGGTACGAGCCTGCTCCAAAGGGGGAAATGGGCGGTTTGAAAAAAGAAAGTAAATGGCTGAAGAGCCGGATTGAGGCTATCGACCGGCGCAGCGATGAACTGGAAAGAAAGGAA
>CAZAQS010000094.1:0-11627 GCA_964486825.1 uncultured Anaerolineaceae bacterium
TCAACTCCTCGTCTGGGATATATTGCGCCCAGGTGATGTTATTGTACAGGTCTAGACTTTGAGCGAGCTCTTTAAGCTCATTCACCTTCTCCTGGTCTCGCTCGGAATTTTCTCCACCGGCTGCCAGCAATAGCTTTGCATCTGGTACCAGGCGACCGGTTGTTTTGAACGCCCGTATGAGCAGGTCATAACCCTTGTTAGCAGCCATACGCCCCACTGCGTAGATGGTATTCGGTTGCACAGAAAGCCTTTCCTTGATTTCCTTTCTCTCTAGCTTCCTAGCCGGTGTAAAGCGCGTTTCATCGACGCCTGGGGGGATGACAGTGATGTGCTTATCCGACAAGTCATATTGGGATTGCAATTGCTCGAGTTGCTCGGCGGTCGTGGCGATGATATGGTCACAGCTACGGTAGATAAGGAATTCCTTGCGGATGCGCTCCTCTAAGCGGTACGTTTTTTCTGCCGCCTCTATATCCCGCTCCATTCCCTGTTGTTTCCACACTCCTAAAGAATGGGGCGTGTGAATATGGGGGATATTCAATTCTTCAGCAATCCTTTGCCCGGCCCAACCTGCATCCCAATAATGGGAGTTGACTACGTCATATTTTATCTGGCGAGTCCGCACGGCTGCCAGGAAATTGGTGATAAAGTCGCTTAGCTTACCGTGCATATCCTCTTTACGGATAAATTGTTTCCCGCCAAACGGGATCCGCCAGACTCGTAGCCCCTCGTTGATTTTATCCAGCTCCGGTTGGTTCCCAAAACGCCTGGTGACGATGTCCACCCGGTAACCCAGCCTGCTGAACCGTTTTGCCAGCTCCAGGACAAAAACAACCTGACCACCGGTGTCCGGTTTTCCCAGTTCGGGTTCAGCTGCCACGTAACCGTGCAAGGAAATCATCAGGATTGAGCCGACATATTGTTTTTTTCTTGCCATGCTAGTAAACTCCTTGGTCAGACCTTGGGGTAAGTTTAAAGTACTCCCCAGAATCGTAATCCCTCTAAAACTCCAGCCGCATATCCAGCCTGAGCCTGGTAAATATGCTTTCCCCTCATGGATTTAATTTCTTCTTCAGCATTTCCGACGACAACGACTTTATTCGGATATTCAAACATATCCAGGTCATTCATTGAGTCTCCTGCTGTTACAACTCGCTCAGGCAGAACCTCCAGCCTTGCACGCAGGTATTGGATCGCAGCGCCTTTTCCGGCTTGCTTTGGGATCAAATCCAGGTTGGTACGGCCTGAGAAGATTATTTTGACATCTATACCTTTGCCAGCCAGCAAGTCGAGGGCTTCCTGATACTGCTCCTGGCTAGTAATGGAGTAGCTGGCTTTGTACGGTGTCTGGAACTCTTCTGGATGGGCTTTCAGCCCGAGTTCTTCCATTAGCGTAGCGATTTGTTCTCGATCCCAACCAGAATCGAATAGCTCGCTGTATTTTTCCAGGAGCTGCCCTTCCCGTGTTTCTATCTCTGTCCCAAGAGCGCCGGCTAAGAAATCGGGTTCAGGAATAAGTGAGTTGTCCCGGATCGTTTTTCTTACGCTGGCGCAAGGCCGGCTTGAATTGAGAGCCACCAAGGTCTCGCCTCGTTTCATTTCAAGGGCAGACGCTAATTTGGCGAGTGAAGCGTCATCACCAACTAACGTGTCGTCTACATCGGTTACGAATAACCAACGAGAGAGCGTTGAATTTCCGGGCATAAATCTATGACTCCTTTATTATTATTCCCCTCATCGATATTATACCCCGGGCTCGATGACAGCTGCTTCCATCGCATTTGGATTGTTGTAACTGGAGCGGTATATAACCCAGGAGCGAAATAGCTACTCAATAGTATTGCAAATCGTGCACTCGGAAGTTAAAAATTTGACGTTCAAAGCAAGTTACGATATACTGGTTTTTAGGATTACTGTCGAATTCTTATCGGAATTCAATAATGTAATCCTATAATCATGGCTGGATCTGATTTAATTGTGGATAGGAGCGCAGGGGGATTCCATGAATATCCAAAACGACTGTGGTTTTATAAAATCTGAAAAAATTTGGGGTTACTTTCTTGATTAAAGGCATTCCCGTCCGTGCTTCATTTATCTGAGTACTAGTTGTGATTAAGAGAAAGGTGGTATCAAATGTTCAACCCTATCCTGGTTCCTTTGGATGGCTCCTCACTGGCAGAAACCATATTGCCGCATGTATCGGTTTTTGCGAAGGTGGATGCTTCAGAAGTCATCCTTTTGCGAATTTTAGATAAGCAGTCCCAAATTTATTCGAAGGAGACGGTCGATCCCCTGGATTGGCAAATTCGCAAAGCAGAGGCGTCTGCTTACCTGGAGCATTTGGCGGGTCAGCTGGTTGATACTGGTTTGAAGGCGCGAACAGAGATCCTGGAGGGAAATGCAGCCGAAAGCATTGTCGAATACGCCCAGGTGAACGATATCCCCTTGATCATGTTGAGCAGCCACGGAAGGAGCGGCATCACAGGCTGGAATGTCAGCAGCGTTGTACAAAAAGTGATTCTTCGGGCGCGCACATCCATCATGATTGTGAGAGCCTATAAAACGGAGGCTTCAGAAATGGAGGATTTTCGTTACAAACGAATCCTGGTTCCCCTGGATGGATCCCAAAGAGCTGAGAGCGTCCTACCCCGAGCGACTGCTATTGCTCGTGCTCAAGATGCACAGGTAATCATTGCTCATGTCGTCAGGCAACCAGAAATGCCGCGCCGCACGCCTCTCAACCAGGAGGATCAGGAATTGGTCGAACGGGTAACCTACCGTAACCGGGCAGAGGCGGAAAAATACCTGGCTGAACTAAAAACTCGCCTTGACGTCAATAGCGAAACGCGCATATTGATCAGTAAAAGTGTGATCTCGACTTTGCATGAGTTCATCGAGCGAGAGGAGATCGACCTGGTCTTTCTATCTGCTCACGGGTATACCGGGGAAACCCGTTGGCCTTATGGGAGCACAGTCGTCAGTTTTATCGCCTATGGCACCACTCCACTTTTGATTTACCAGGATCTCCAGCGGGATAAGATTTTGCCGACCCTGGCGGAGATGGTAGCAAAAGAATATGGAGGGCGGTAGCCAATGACAGACCTGTCGCCGGGCAATAACGGTCAACCGGAGGTGAGTGGCGCGATAAGCGTTGCTGCCCCAGAAGGTGAAGTTGAAAAAAAGGACAGGCTTGAAGAAAAGGCTCGCGAGCTGGCTTCCAGCCTGAATGTGGACATTTCTGGACGGTCAGGTCGTAGGGCGCCTCCTATATCGCAATATCTGAAAGACTACCAGGCCTTCCTGTTGGAAGCCTATATGCATTTTCGTGGAACAAGTGAAGACCGCCTTACCCTCTCCTATGCAGCCGAGTGGATGCTGGATAATTACTATATCGTCCAGCAGACTCTGAGAGAAATCCGTGAAAATTTGCCAACAGGCTTTTATAAGGAGCTTCCCCTGGTACTCCAGGGGAAGTATGAGGGATATCCTCGTATATATGCCCTGGCCTGCGAATACCTCCTGGTAGAGCAAGATCACCTGCGTATGGAAAGACTCGAGCGTTACGTGAACGCCTTCCAGTCCAGCGCCTCCCTGACAATGGGGGAGATATGGGCTCTACCGAGTGTGTTGCGCATAGCCGTTATCCAGGGCCTGCTCCTGGCTGTTGCCAACATTACCGGCCTAAAACAAAGCCTGGAAATGCATAGGCAGGGGCGCCCGTTTTATACCCTGGATTTATCCCAGGTCTTGACCGAGGATGAGATCGTCGCTAACAGTATCATCAGTCTCCGGACTCTCTCCACACTTGAGTGGAAGGATATCTTCGAGGATCTCAGCCAGGTGGAGCAAATCCTTATACAGGACCCAGCCGGTGTTTATTCTGGGATGGATTTTGAAACTCGAGACCGTTACCGGAACGAGATCGACCGACTGGCGCGGATTTCAAACCTCGACGAACAGATCATTGCCAGGGAAGCTGTGAACATTGCTCGAGCTGAGCTGGATAAGCATAAACCGCTTCAACTGGCTCCGCCTGTCGAGCAGGAGGGTGAGTTGTCGAGTAGTAGAAGCAATGGTAGCCCTGGTATGCCGGGTAAGGGTATCTGGGATGGCCTGTGGTTGCCGCGCACCTGCCATGTGGGCTATTACCTTATCGATAAGGGACGCGACTTCCTGGAGGTCAGTCTCCAGCACACGCCTCCCTGGTATACCCGGCTCAAACGCTGGCTATTCCGAAATGCAAGCGTGGTTTACCTGGGTAGCATGCTCCTCTTAAATTTGCTGTTCAGCGTGCTCTTCCTCATATACTTGATCGCTGCCGGAAGCAGCCCCTTCCTGACCTTTGTGTTGGGACTTCTTTTTTTCCTTGTCATATCTTCTGCCTCTGTGAGCCTGGTGAACTGGGCGATAACAAACCTGGTCAGTCCGCGAGTGTTGCCCAAACTCAATTTCGAGGATGGGATTGCAGCAGGTTGTTCGACGATGGTGGTGATTCCGGCCTTACTATCCGATGAAAGCGAGGCCATATCACTCTTACACCAGCTTGAGCTCCATTACTTGAGGAATCCGGATCCCAATCTTTATTTTGGCTTATTGACGGATTTACCAGATGCAGATCAGGAGCATCTTCCGGGCGATGATGAACTGGCGGAATTTGCCCGCCAGGGCATCCAGGCTCTCAACCGGAAATACGGGTTGAAGGGGGAAAATCCCTTCTACCTGTTTCATAGAGGCCGGCAGTGGAATCCTCAAGAAGGTGTGTGGATGGGTTGGGAGCGGAAGAGGGGTAAGCTGCACGAATTTAACCAGATGATCCAGGGTAGGGATGAGACCTCATTCATCCTTCGTTATGGTGATTTGAGCGTGCTCTCAAAAATCCGTTATGTGATCACGTTGGACGCAGATACGGTCCTACCAGGACGGGCAGCCCACCGTCTGGTAGCGACGTTGGCGCACCCTCTTAACCGCGCCGAAGTCGACCCTCATAGCGGGGAGATCCTGGCAGGATACACGATCCTACAACCGCGCACCGAGATCAGTCCAACCAGCGCCAACAGATCCCTATTTACGCGCATATATTCAGGAGATGTTGGGCTGGATCTGTATACTCTGGCTGTCTCTGATGTTTACCAGGACTTGTTTGGTGAAGGGATTTACGTCGGCAAAGGCATCTACGATGTACATAATTTCGAACGTAGCCTGGAAGGAGTTGTACCCGAGAATGCCCTCTTGAGCCATGACTTATTTGAAGGTATCCAGGGGGGTGCAGCCCTGGTGACAGATATCGTATTGGTGGAGGAGTATCCGGAGAATTATTTGGTCCATACCCGACGCATGCATCGTTGGGTCCGCGGGGATTGGCAGCTTGTGCCGTGGCTATTTCCACGTGTCCCGCAGGCTTTGGACAAACAAGGCCAGTTGTCTCTTTATACCACCTCCCGAATCAAGAGTATCGACCGTTGGAAGATCTTTGACAACCTGCGCCGCAGCCTGATTGCGCCGACTTTATTGTTGTTTTTTCTGATCGGATGGTTATGGTTTCCGGGCTCTGCCTGGATGGTTACACTCCTGGGCGCCCTATCCTTGGCCGCGCCGCTCTTGACCAGCTTGGCCGGCACGGTGGCAGTCGTTATTAAGGAGCGCAGTGAAGGTGTGCCTATTAGCACCAGCATTCGCCCGTTATGGAATGCTTTCCTGCGTTGGATCCTGGCCTTGACTTTTCTTCCAAATGAAACCTGGGTTGTGCTTGACGCCATTACCACTACCCTGGTCAGGCTCTTCATTACCCGAAGGAACCTTCTCCTGTGGACTACCTCTGCCCGAACTGCCATATTATTGGGCCAGACGGAGAATTCCTTCATGACCTGGTCGCGAATGCTAGGCTCATTTATATTTACTGTATCGATTACCTCGTTGCTCTTCCTGATCCAGCCAGCAGCCCTCCCCGCCTCTGTTCCCCTTCTTGCCTTATGGTTGCTCTCTCCCGAGATTGCATATCTAATCAGCCGCCCTATCGAGCCCGAGATTACCCCATTACAAAATGACCAGCGCCGCCAGCTGCGCTCCCTCGCCCGGCATACCTGGTTATATTTCGAGCAATACACCGGCCCTGAAGATCATTGGTTGCCTCCAGACCATTACCAGGAGTCGCCACGCGGTATTGTTGCCCATCGCACATCTCCTACGAATATCGGCCTTGCCTTGCTCTCGAACCTGGCAGCTTATGACCTGGGCTACACGGGCATGCTAGATTTGGTCGCCCGCTTGAATGCTACATTTGAAAACCTGCGTATGCTTGAAAAGCACCGTGGGCATTTCCTGAACTGGTATGATACACGCTCTCTAGAGCCTTTACCCCCCCGTTATGTCTCTACAGTAGACAGTGGGAACCTGGTTGGCTCATTGGTGGCGTTAGGCCAGGGATGCCTGGAAATGTTCGACAAGCCCCTATTGAGACAGGAGATATGGGATGGTTTCCTCGATACACTGGATCTCTTGAATGAATTGATAGACCAGTTAGATGACCCAGAGGCCTCAAAAGCTGCCACCCCCTTGAAGGAATACCTGTCTGAGATGGAGCACGATGTCAGAGTGATATTGGATAAACCGGAGGAATGGATCTCTACTCTGTCTAGATTGCTGGGTGTGCCTTTACCAACTCGAGAATGTTTTTCTGAAGATCTAATACTCATCCAGCTAGAAGCGGGAATTAAAGATCTCGTCGAAGCCGCCGCGGTTCAATTAGGGGCGGATAACCTCAACAAACTGCGCGTTTATTCGAGTCGGGTGCGTTCTCACCTGGAAAGCGCCATGCGCGAAGTTGAGATCTTGTTTCCCTGGGCGATTTCATTGGCCTGCTTGCCTGAATGGTTGACAGCCAACGATAGCTCGAGTGAAGAACGCGAGCTTCTCCCCGCCATGCTTGAAGCTCTCCCGCTGACAGCTACTTTAGCTGAAGCTGGTGATCAAACCAGGATCCTAGATCCCTACCTGGAGCGTGTAGAGGCGTTATTGGATCGCTCTTCAGCCAATCCAAAAAGGGTCGAAGAGGCTCGGGAGTGGGTCCAGTGGATCAAGGAGCGCGCCAGTTCTGCTGGACTGGCAACAAAAGCCCTTTGGATTGGTTTCAACGAGATTTACCAGGAATGCGAAAATTTCATCCAGGAGATGGATTTTAGGTTCCTTTTCGACCGGGAGCGGCAGGTATTCCATATCGGTTATAACGTTGAGCTAGGCAGAGCAGATTCTAGTTATTATGACCTGTTGGCCTCGGAAGCTCGTATCGCAAGCCTGGTGGCTATTGCCAGAGGGCATGTTCCACAGAGCCATTGGTTACACCTCAGCCGGCCATTCACCCAGGTCAATGGCAGCCGAGCCCTGCTTTCCTGGAGCGCTACGATCTTTGAATACCTTATGCCGGACCTGTTGATGCGTAATTATGAGGGCACTTTATTGTATGAAAGCTCTCGAGCAGTTGTGAACCACCATATCCGATATGGAGAGTTGAAAGGTATCCCGTGGGGGATATCTGAATCGTCTTATTACCATTTCGATGAGAACATGGTTTACCAATACCGGGCTTTCGGCGTACCGGGCCTGGGTTTCAAGCGAGGCCTGGCAGAAGACCTGGTCGTATCTCCATACGCTTCATTACTCGCCCTGCCCTATTCACCACAAGCGGTGGTCGAAAACCTCGAGAAGTTTAGAAAGCTCGGTATGTGGGGTACATACGGGTTGTATGATGCGATTGATTTCACACCCTCTCGCCTGGGTTTGAGCGATAAGAGCAAGATCGTACGCTCCTATATGGCTCATCACCAGGGTATGATCCTGGTCTCGCTTGTGAACTACATGAAAGAGGATATCATGGTCGAGCGATTCCATGCCGATCCATATATCAGCAGTGTTGAGCTATTGCTTCAAGAACAGATACCCCAGTTCGCTCCTTTGGAACAGCCGCATTCGGAAGACGGGCGCGTGCTGCCTCCGGAAGAAACGCCTGTTGATCTGGCGCCCTGGATGGTTCAAGCCAGAGCGCCACAACCGCGTGTTCACTATTTGTCCAACGGGCGTTACAGCTTGTTGATATCCAGCTCGGGAGCCGGTTTTAGCAAATGGCGCGAGATCAATCTCACCCGCTTCCAGACAGATCCTACGTTGAACAATTGGGGAATGTGGATCTATATCCAAGACCTCGATGACAGGCATGAAAAATCCCTATGGTCTGCTGCTTTGCAGCCAACCGGATCGATCCCCGAAAGCCACGATGTACTGTTTTATCCGTACCAGGTCGAGTTCCGGCGCAGAGAGAGAGATATCAGCGTGGTTACGGAGGTCTCTATTCCCCCCGATGACGACCTCGAAGTGCGCCTGGTCTCGATCACCAACCACGCATCGCATATGCGGCGTTTGCGATTATCGAGTTATGGGGAAGTCGTTCTCGCCCCCCTGGCAGATGACCAGCGCCACCCTGCCTTCAATAAACTTTTCATAGAAAGCGAATATCTGCCGGACAACCAGGCATTACTTTTCCGTCGCCGGCCCAGTTCTGCAACTGAAAAACCTCTCTTCCTGGCTCATTTCATGGTATTAGAGCCGGAGCAGGCAGGTCAGATTAGCGGTCTCAAGTATGAGACCGACCGGTGGCGTTTCATCGGACGAGGGCGAACCATTCGCGATCCAATTGCTCTGCTGACAAAGCAAATCGAGCCTGGCTTATCTCAAACCACAGGGGCAACCCTGGATCCTGTGATGGCCCTCAGCCGTGATTTCGTTCTGGAGCCTCATAGCACGATCCGACTGGCATTTATCACGTCTGCCGCAGATTCGCGCCCAGATGTTCTCTCCATCCTGGAGAAATATCAGGATTGGCGGGTGGTAGAGCGGGCGCTCGACCAGGCCCGGGCTTCCTCAGAGATGGAGCTACGCCGGCTTGGGATCGAATCCCTGGCTTTGGAGAGGTTCCAGAAACTGCTATCTGTCTTGTTCTATCCACACGCAAGTTTGAGAGCAGAACCTGATGTCCTGGTCACCAATAAGTCAGGACAGCCCAGCCTGTGGGCTTATGGAATTTCAGGAGATTACCCCATCTTGCTCGTGAAGATAGGCAGCAAGGAAGGATCGGCGATCGTCCGAGAGCTGCTCCTGGCGCACGTATACTGGCGTAAGCGTGAGTTGCAGATCGACCTGGTTTTGTTGAACAAGCAAGGGGCGGATTACGGAGGCGAATTGAGCGGGCACCTGCACCAGTTGATTTCGATCGCGCGCAGTGAGTCCTGGCTCAACCGGCGCGGAGGCATCTTCATCCTTCATCAGGACCGGATGAGTGAAAATGACCTTGTTTTGTTAGATTCAGCTGCGCGAGTCATATTGGATGGTGAAGAAGGTACATTGGCAGAGTATTTGGAAAGACTCGAAGCTACACCCATCCGCCTGCCAGCTTTCGAACCCCTGGCCGAAGCCGGAGATGATTTCGTCCTTCCTGTCCAAAAGCCTGAAGGTCTTCTGTTTGAAAATGGATATGGAGGCTTCAGTGAGGATGGGCGCCAATACGTCATTTACCTGGAAACGGGTAGAGTGACGCCGGCTCCCTGGATCAATATCATCGCTAACCCAACCTTTGGATTTCTGGTTTCTGAAGCAGGCAGCAGCTATACCTGGTCGATCAACAGCGGAGAGAACCGGTTGACACCCTGGAGCAATGACCCTATCTCAGATCCTTCTGGAGAGGTTTTATATTTGCGGGATGAGGAGACCGCTGAAATTTGGACTCCTACCCCCCTACCTGCTCCTGCCACCGTACCCTATCTCATTCGCCATGAAGCGGGTGCCTCCACTATAGAGCATAACAGCCACGGGCTGCTGCAGCGTGTGCGCTACTTTGCTGCCGTAGACGAGCCTGTCAAGATCATCCAGGTGCGCCTGGAAAACGCAACCAACAGGGTGCGCCGGATCACCGCCACTTATTACGCTGATTGGGTGCTGGGGATTAACCGTGAAAATTCCCAACAATTTGTCCTCCCTGAGTATGATAGTTCGGCCCAGGCCTTGCTGGCGACCAATCCATACAACACGGAGTTCGCCGAGAGAGTTGCCTTTTTAACAGCCGATCGGGATCTTCACGGCCTTACCGCTGATCGTACCGAGTTCCTGGGCCGCTTGGGCAGTTACGGTAAACCGGCCGGCCTGTTCTCCATCGGCCTTGCCAGCCGGATCGAGGCTGGCGTGGATCCTTGCGGTGCAATCCAGGTGCATATCGATCTCCATCCCGGAGAGACTGAGGAGTTCCACTTCCTTTTAGGCCAGGGGAATGATCGAAGGCATACCCTCGAGCTGGTATCGCGTTTCAGGGATCGGGAAGTAGTCGAGAAGGAACTGGAGTCTGTAATTGCTAAATGGGACCGGCTGCTCAGTGCAGTCCAGGTTCAGACTCCGGACCGTGCCATGGACCTGCTTTTGAATCGCTGGCTGCTATACCAGTCCCTCGCTTGCCGGATCTGGGGCCGGTCTGCGTTTTACCAGTCCAGCGGCGCCTATGGCTACCGTGACCAGCTCCAGGATGTGATGTCGGTTCTTTATACAGCACCAGAGCTGGCACGTGAGCATATCTTGCTTGCCGCCCGCCACCAATTTGAAGCCGGGGATGTGCTGCATTGGTGGCACCCACCATCTGGACGCGGCGTCCGTACCCGCTACAGCGACGACCTGGTCTGGCTGCCTTTCGTGACGGAACACTACGTGCGGATAACCGGAGACCAGTCGATTTTAATGGAGCAGGCGCCGTTCCTGCATGGACCCTACCTCGAGCCTGGTGAGAAAGAGCGTTATGGACATTACGAGGCTACTCGTGAATCATATACGCTCTACGAGCACTGCCGCCGCGCATTGGAAAAAGGCTCTACTTCCGGTCCACATGGCCTGCCCTTGATAGGTTCTGGAGATTGGAATGATGGAATGAACCGTGTTGGCACTGAAGGACGTGGCGAAAGTGTCTGGTTAGCCTGGTTTTTGATTGCTTCTCTGGAGCGCTTTGCAGGGCTTTCAGAGGACAGGGGTGATATCGAACATGCACGTCTCTACCGGAGCATGGCGGATGATTACCGTCAGGCCGTCGAGAAGCATGCCTGGGATGGTGAATGGTACCGACGCGCATATTATGATGATGGCGCGCCTTTGGGTTCTGCCCAGAACTGGGAATGCCAAATCGATGCCATCGCCCAATCCTGGGCAGTTCTCTCTGGAGCCGGGCAGGCCTCTCGTGTTTCCCGCGCCATGCAGTCTGTCTCTGAGCGCCTGGTGCTCTCGGAAGAGCGCTTACTGTTGCTTTTCACACCTCCCTTCGATAAAACCTCCCGCGATCCCGGTTATATCAAAGGCTATCTTCCAGGTATCCGAGAGAACGGCGGGCAGTACACGCACGCCGCTTTATGGACGATTTGGGCTCATGCAGAACTAGGGCTGGGAGATGAGGCCGGGCGCCTCTACCGGATGATCAACCCCATCTACCATGCTGATTCTCTTGAGCAGGTAGAGCGCTATAAGGTGGAACCCTACGTAATTGCTGCCGATGTTTACGGTATCTCGCCACATACCGGTCGGGGAGGGTGGACCTGGTATACCGGATCGGC
>CAZAQS010000094.1:11637-17100 GCA_964486825.1 uncultured Anaerolineaceae bacterium
CTGGATGTATCGCTTGGGCCTTGAAGCCATCCTGGGCCTACGAAAGGTGGGGGACAGCCTATCCTTCGATCCTTGCATCCCTTCAGATTGGGAGGGCTTCTCGTTGACTTACAGGCATGGTGAGTCGCTTTACCGGATCAGAGTAGAGAATCCCCAGCGGGTCAACCGGGGTGTTAAGCAGGTGGTTCTCGACGGTCAGGAAGTAGAAGATGCTAACATATCGCTTTTGCAGGATGGGGAGCACCAGGTTCAGATCATATTGGGTGAATTAGGCTCTTAATGCCCGGGCAATAGCCCGGATATGCTCGGGCGTGCTTCCACAACATCCACCGAAGATTTTCACGCCCAGTTCAGCAAACTGGCAGGCATACTCGCCCATCACTTCTGGGGACACATCGTAGACTAGTTGGGTAGCTTGTTGCTCTTTCGTATGGATCTGGGGCAGCCCAGCGTTCGGTTTTGCCATCAACACCGCTTCTGGCACAGCCCGGCGCATCTCCTGGATTGCCTTCAACGTTTCGCTCAGTGTTCGACCGCAATTCGCGCCTACCGCTGCCAGGCCCAGCTTCCATAATTCAGTGACCGCTTGGGTAGGGCTGACACCCATGACCGTATAGCCATGTGTATCGAAGCTCATCGTCACGATAATGGGCAAGTCCGTTTCAAGACGCACACCCTCAATAGCTGCCTTGGCTTCATTCAAATCGCCCATCGTTTCGATCAGGATCGCATCCACCCCACCCTCTGCCAGGCCGCCGGCCTGCTCGGCGAAGGCGTCCCGGGCTTCCTCGAAGGTGACCTTCCCCAAAGGTTTTAATAGAGCGCCTAGCGGCCCGATATCGCCGAAGACCAGCCCATTCTCACTCGCCGTCTCGACAGCAAGCTGAGCAGCTGCGCGGTTCACCTCGTGAACTTGCCCGCTCAGGCCGTCACGCTCTAAACGATAGCGCGTCCCTCCAAAACTGTTCGTTAGGACCACATCTGCGCCTGCCCCGAAGTAACTTTTATGCAAGTCGCGGATCGCCTGCGGGTTTTCCAGGTTCCAGCGCTCTGGAGCCATCCCGCGCGGCAAGCCAGCCCGTTGGAGCATGGTGCCTGTGGCTCCGTCAGCGATCAGAATCCCAGGTTCAGCCAGTTGTTTGGTTAATTTAGACATCGAATCCTCCGGAAGATGAGCTCTTTTATATTTTACACCAGGCTGGTCGTATGACCCCCTATCTACTTGAACCATAGATAAAGAACCGTGTTAAACTAGGGAGTGTTTGCGGGAGAAGGTTCTCCACCCGCCGCCAGGCACGCTTGTCAAAATTAACTTCCAATCCTATATAAAATCCTCGCTATGATCCAAGCAGGTAAGGTTTGCATGCCAGTAATAAGAGATTTGGAGCTTCAACTATCAGTCGATCAGATCTTGAAGGCAGAAGGGGTTGACCCCGCTGTCGCTCGTGAACGGAGCCCGCTGCTCATCTCTATTGCCGAAAGAGCCTTTGATACAGGACTGCCAATGATCGAGCCTGTAGTCGCTTACCGGCGATTGAAGGTCAAATCTCTGAAGCATGAGCGTGTCTCACTGGAAGGCGGAGGTGTGCTGTCTGGCAAGCTGGTGGCCCTGCATCTGGGGCCGGCAGAGCAAGCGGTGGTGATGGTGTGTACCATCGGTAGAGCTCTAGAAAGTTACGCTTCAGCCGTCCTGCGCAATGATCCTGCCTATGGCCTGGCCCTGGACGCGCTAGGCACGGCCGCTGTAGATGCACTCACCACATCTGCCTGCCGGTTTTTTGGAGACCAGGGGGAAGCCGAAGGGTTGCGGACAACCCTTCCGATCAGCCCCGGGATGGAAGGGTGGCCAACTGCCCGCGGGCAGGGCCAGATCTTCGAGCTGGTGAACCCACAGGAAGCCGGTATCGAGCTTACCGTCTCGGGTATGATGGCGCCGCAAAAATCGCTTACCCTGGTAATCGGTTTGGGCGAAGACGTCGAGAACGACGGCAAGATCTGTGATTATTGTTCCATGCGCTGGTCGTGCCGTTATCAGGACCAATATACCTGAAATGCCAGAAGATTCCTCAACCAACCAAACCTACTTAATAGATTTGCAGCCGGTCGGTCGGCGTATCCGGATCGAAGCCGGCAAGTCGCTCCTGGCGGCTGCTCAGGCTGCCGGCGTGGAGCTAATTTCGATCTGTGGTGGAATAGGTATTTGTGATGGCTGTCGGGTTCGCGTGAGACAAGGGGATCTATCACCCCTCAGCCTCGAGGAAGAGGCTGCTCTGGAACCGCAAGAGATCTCTCAAGGTTACCGCCTGGCGTGCCAGGCGCTTCCTCAGAGTGATTGCCACGTCGATATCCCGCCTGAATCCTTGACTACCCCCCAGAGATTGCAAGTAGAAGGCCAGGAAACCCAGGTTCAACTGCATCCGGCAGTTTCATGGCTCGATATCAGCGTCGACCCACCTACCCTGCATGATCTACGATCGGACCTGGCTCGCCTGTCAGATGCTCTGGAGGAACGTGGTTACCCCTCCTTAACTTTCGATTTAGTTTTGCTGGCTGAACTTTCAGAGGTGATGCGTGGACAGGATTGGCGCGCCCGGTTTGCCCTGCGCGGGGAGCGGGTCGTCGGCTTACTTAAGCCGGATACTGACGGGTCTCCGGGCGAGCGCTTATATGGATTTGCTGCCGACGTAGGCACCACCAAGCTGGCTGGCTACCTGGTGGACTTGAGCGATGGGAAGACAGTCGGCATGGCAGGCGCTATGAATCCGCAAATTGGCTACGGCGAGGATGTGATCAGCAGAATCCTGGTGGCAAACGAACAGGTCGATGGACGCCAGGTCTTGCAGGCCAGGCTGGTAAGCACTTTGAATGAGATGGTCGCCTCGCTCTGCCAGGAAGCCGGCGTGTCCCTGGCCCAGGTTGTCGAAGCGGTGCTGGTCGGCAATACCGCCATGCATCACCTTCTGGCAGGCCTGCCTGTCCGCCAATTGGGGACCGCCCCGTATGTCCCTGCTGTCAGCCAGGCGCTGGAGTTCCCGGCCCGCTCGATCGGTTTGGAGCTTGCCCCGCATGCTTATGTATATCTACCGCCTAATATTGCCGGCTACGTGGGTGGGGACCACGTGGCCATGCTGCTGGCAGCCGGCCTGGGACAGGATAGCTCGACCATCCTGGCTTTGGATATTGGCACCAATACAGAGATCAGCCTGTCCATCAACGGGCGCATCCTGACCTGCTCCACGGCTTCAGGTCCGGCCTTCGAGGGCGCTCATATCCACGATGGTATGCGGGCAGCGCCAGGCGCGATCGAGCGCATCAAGATGGACCGGGGAGAGATCCGTACCTTCACGATCGGGGAGAAGCCGCCGGTCGGCATTTGCGGCTCTGGGATCCTGGATGCGGTCGCAGGCCTGCTCTCAACGGGCCTTGTCAACACCGCCGGAAATATCCTGGCGGTTTCAGTCAATCCATCGGAACAAGGGTATGCCTATCCGGTAATCGACAAGGACCGGACGCGTGCAGTTGTTTTAGCGCCGGCAGCGGAAACCGGTCATGGCCGTGATATCCTGATCACCCGCAAGGACGTAAACGAGATCCAGCTATCCAAGGGCGCCATTCGCACAGGCATCGAGGTTTTGCTCGCTCATGCAGGTATCTCACCTGCCGAGATCGAACGCTTTATCGTGGCGGGCGCTTTTGGCACTTACCTGGATATCCACAGCGCTGTTCGGATTGGAATGTTCCCGAACCTGCCTGTTGAGCGTTTCCAACAGGTTGGTAATGCAGCCGGGGCTGGCGCCCGGCAGATGTTGGTTTCCGTAGAGAGACGAAGGAAAGCGGTCGAGCTGGCTGAGCGTTCCGAGTATATCGAGCTGACCACGCATCCTGACTTTAAAGACCAGTTTATCAAATCGATTATGTTCGAATAGGCTGATGGTAATTGATATCTGGAGGCAAACTTGAGGTGAGAGAGTGGTCAAAGCGGTAGAGAAAAGTAGTCGCAGGGTTGTGGTAACGGGAGCGGGCATGGTATCCCCCTTGGGTTTGGACGCCGAAAGCTCCTGGAGGGCAATTCTGGACTGCCAATCAGGTGTATCAAGGATCGACAGTTTTGATTCAAGCGATTTGCCGACCACGATCGCGGCCTCCGTAAAGGGTTTCGATGCCACTCGATATATGAGCTCCAAGGAAGCCAGAAGAAACCCGCCCTTCATCAACTTTGCTCTGGCAGTTGCTCACGAAGCTATAGAGGAGTCTGGTCTGCAGCTCGATGTCGAAGACTTAACCCGGATAGGCGTGGAAATCGGCAGCGCCATGGGAGGATCGAGCCTGGTGGAGGAACAGAGGCTGGTTTTAGAGCAGGCAGGCTTGCGTCAAGTCAATCCCAGCCTGATTCCGTCCATTATTATCAACGCGGCTGCTTGCCGGGTAGCAATCCGTTATGGATTTCGAGGACCGGTTAACTCACCGGCGGCAGCTTGCACTACCGGCGCCATCGCCATCGGAGATGCTGCCCGTCGACTGGCCTGGGGGGATGCGGACGTCATCCTGGCTGGGGGTACTGACAGTGTAATGACCCCCTTAGGCATCGGTGGTTTCAGCCGTTTAGGCGCCTGCTCCACCAGAAACCATATCCCCGAGCAGGCTTGTTCACCCTTCGATGCCGACCGGGATGGCACGGTGGTTGGTGAAGGCGCGGCTGTCCTTGTCCTGGAAACCCTTTCGCATGCGCTCCAACGGGGAGCTGTCATATTGGCAGAGCTGGTGGGTTATGGCTTTACCTGTGATGCATATAATGCGGCAGCGCCGGACCCCAGTGGAGCAGGGGCAGCGGGCGCCATTCGCCTGGCTTTGTCCGATGCCGGCCTCTCACCCAGCGATCTGGATTGGGTCTGCGCGCATGGCACCGGCACTCCTTTGAATGACCTCTCGGAAACCCGGGCCCTGAAAGCTGCCCTGGGTGAGCTCGCTTACCAGGTCCCCGTCAGCTCTTTAAAAGGAGGGCTTGGGCATACTTTAGGAGCAGCCGGCTCCATGGCGGCCGTAATGGTTTTGAAAGCGTTGCGCGATAAAAAGATACCGCCTACCCTTAACTACCGTACTCCAGATCCGGATTGTGACCTGGACTACGTCCCCAACCAACCTCGCAGCGCCAATGTAAACACCGTGTTGCTGAATAGCTTTGGCATCGGCGGTCAAAATGCCTGCCTGGTATTGAGGGAATGGAAGGTATTTGACGAATGCAGCCAAAGCTGAATTTTCTTTCAAACCAGATCGTCGAGCAAATCATCTCTGAGGGGTTGGGCCTCCTGGTAGAGCCGGGTGTGCGAGTTCACAACCAGGAGGCTTTGCAGCTCCTGGCCTCGGCTGGGGCAAGCGTTGATTTCCAGGCCCGCACGGCTTGTATCCCTGAAAAAATCGTTTGGGACGCCTTGCAAACCACGCCGGGCGAGTTCGATTTATATG
>CAZAQS010000095.1:0-17011 GCA_964486825.1 uncultured Anaerolineaceae bacterium
CGGCTTGAGCGCGCTGCCGAGAACATGGAACGCGAAGTAGAGCGAAATGTCGCACCCGATAGAGAGACACCTCGAAGATCGGTCGGATAGCATATTCAATCAGGGAATGTAAAACACACCTTGTAAGTAAAAGACCTGACAGGTTTTAAGAACCTGTCAGGTCTAGAGGTCTTATTGATCTGCTATAATCGCCCCTATGCAAACCCCTCCCCCCGACCAGGTATTACTCTGCACGCAGTGCGGAGGTGAGCTGCACCCCGACCAGGGCCAGATCTTCCTGACCTGCCCCTACTGCTCCTCCACGGTATACCTGGATAAGGCCCGCGTCGTCTTTCACTGGTACCTGGCGCCCACCTTGGACGATGGCCAGGCCCGTTCGGCGCTGGCCCGTTGGATGGCGGGCAACCAGACCGTCAAGGACCTGGATCAAAAATCCAGGCTGGAGAGCTCGCATTTCGAATACTTCCCACTCTGGTATTTCAAACACCGCAGCCCGGAAGGCCAGGAGCAGGTGATCCTGGAGCCGGCTGCCGCCACGGCGGTCAGCGAGCTGCACCAGGCAGTCCTGCCGGCCGGCGACCTGCGCAAGTACGACCCTGACCTGGAACGCCAGGCTCACCTGCCGACCGTCCCACTCGATAGGGCTTTGAAATGGCTGCGCCAGCAGCACGGCCCGGACGGACAGGTGGTCGAGCAGGCCCTGGTTCACGTCCCGATCTACACCTTCAAGTACGCCTACAACGGGCAAGTCTACACCGCTATCGTGGAGGGCGCCACCGGTGGGGTGTTCGCCAATATCTACCCGGCCAAGCAGGAAGCCCCCTACCTGATGGCTGCCGCCGGTACGGGCTGTTTCTTCCTGCTGCTGGCGCTCTTCCCCCTGGTTGGAGCGGCGCTTGGCGATTGGCCTGGGGCCGGCGCCGGTTTTCTGGTCTGCAGCGGCATCGGGCTGGTTGGCGCGCCCTTCCTGTTTGCCTGGGCAGCCTGGGTGGCGGCGAAAGTATGAGCACGGGAAAAGCCCTGACCGGATTGAACTGCCCGCGCTGCGGCGGCACAGTCCCCATCCCCGAGGGGCAGGCCATCGTGTGCTGCCCGTACTGCGACATGCGCTCGCTAGTGCGCGGCGAACGCGGCGTGCTGCGCTACCAGGCCGCGGCGGCCATCGACCGCCAATCTGCCGCAAACGCCATGCGGTCCTTCCTTTCCGGGAACTGGGCCATCGCGCGAGACGCGGCCCGCCTGGCGGAGTTCAAAGAAGCTTTCCTTGCATTCCTGCCTTTCTGGTCGGTGTGGGGGCGGATTGCCGGCTGGGCTTTCGGTGAAAAACGGGTCGGCAGCGGCGACAACAAGCGCTACGAGCCGCGCGAGGTGCGCCTGGTAGAAGAGATGCATTGGAACGGGCCAGCCTGCGACGTGGCCGAGTTCGGCGTGCAAAGCGTCCCGATCGCCGCCCGGGAGCTCGAGCCCTTCGACTCGCCAGGCCTGCACGACCAGGGATTGGTGTTCGAACCCACCGGCTCTCCAACCGAGGCCCAGGCGAGCGCCGAAAGAGAGTTCGAATCGACCCTGCGCCGGAAATCGAAGCTGGACCGCATTTCCCAGCTCTTCGTGCGCACCCTGCGTCGCCAGTTCGGGCTGGTCTATTACCCGGTCTGGGTCCTGCGCTACCTTTATAAGGGACGTGCTTTTCAGGTCGTCGTGGATGGCTGCACGGGCAGGGTTTTGTACGGGAAAGCCCCTGGGAACACCTTCTACCGGGCGGCCGTGCTGGTAGCCGGTATGGCGCTGGGCGCTATCCTGGCGGTGGACGTGGCTGCCCTGGGCCTGTATTTCTCCTCCGGCGACGAGGAAGGCAGCTTCGGGTTAGCGATTGCCGCCTTCGTTGCCGGCCTGTTCTTCATGTTTACCGCCTACCGCGCTTTTCGCTACGGCGAAGAGTACGAATATCGCCACGACGGGAAGAGGTCGCTGTTTGGCGGAGCAAGCACCCCACTGGATGGCAGATTCAAGAAGCTCGAATCATGGATCGAACGGTCGAACTGACCCCCATGCTGTGCCTGAAATGCAGCGCACCCATCCCAGCCAGCCAAATGGAGGCGGCCTGGGCCTGTGGCGTGTGCGGTCAGGGCATGTATCTAGATGAAGTCGAGGGCCTGGCTGCTCTGGACATCCGCTACATGGCCCCAGCCAACCCGGGCAAGCCGGGCAGACCTTTTTGGGTGGCAGCTGGGCACGCTGAGCTGGCGAGGGAAACCTTCAAAGGCAAGGCGGACCGCCAGGCGAGCCAATTTTGGATGGAAGCGCGCCAGTTCTATGTAGCCGCCTTCGACTGCCCGCTGGAAGAGCTGCTCGCGCTCGGCATGGGCATGCTCAAAAAGCCGCCCCGGTTGCAGGCCGGTCCACCTGTGCCCTTCGAGCCGGTCACACTGCCCATGGCAAGCGTGCGCCCGGCGGCTGAGTATATCCTGGTGGCCCTGGAAGCCGAAAGGAAGGACAAGCTGCGCCGTCTGGATTTCACGCTGCAGCTCTCGACACCTGAATTATGGGTCCTCCCACCCGAAGGATAAGCCCTCTTCCTGTTTTGAGACCTGACAGGTTTTTCAAACCTGTCAGGTCTTGTCCCGCGATCCCTGAAATATCCACCACCTGCCGGACAGAACCCAACCCATCATAGGCGTAGTACTCCACGCTCACCCCATCGCTCACGCTCACCAGATATTGACATATTTGTAAAGAACAAAATCCCCAATTAAGAGTGGGATGCAAAGTATTGGCCCACAAGACGTCAGAAATGGTATTCCAAAGATAGCAAAACAAATAAAAATAGTAGCCAAAATCGCAAGCATAAGTAGAGTATTCCTAGGCCAACGCCAGTTAGCAATCCAAGCACAAGAAGATATGAGGCAAATTACGAGAAATACTAACCCACCCGTAGCAATGAAATACGCCACCCTGATTCCCCTATTTGAAGCCTCTAATGTGAACTCTGCAGGATCCCCGCTAGCAATCAAGATGGCTAATATAAATGATAGGAATGCAGCGATAATACCTAGAATTAAAGTATATATCGCCGGGAAGAGCCTCGGGCCACTCATCATTTATGTGCATTCAGTAATATTTTCGATCTCCTGGTTTATTTAGGGATACACCCATCAATTACCAGGATTTTGGACTCTAATCCTTCCACTCACCTTACGGGCTGCCAGTCACTCCAAAGATAGGTCCGTAATAGGGATTGATCGTAATATACATGTACTCAGCCGTGGCGTATTCTCCCTCCCGCCCGGAGCTGGTCGCCGGGCCGGCAAGCACAGCATTCGGAAGCTCTATTGCCTGGGTCGCATTTTGTTCAAATAGATATACTTTACCGTCCAGGCTGTAAGCCGCGCTGATCAGGTTTCCATAGCGGACCAGGCGGATCCAGAAGGGCAATGTCAAGCCTCTTAACCACACGGATTGGCTTTGCAAGCCATCGCCAGTACGCCATTGGTACTGGAGGTTTCCATATGGATCGGTGTAGAGAAAGGCGAAAGCAGAGTCCGGGCCGGTATGGCTGCGCAGCATCACGCCCGCCTGGGAGGCTTGAAAACCGGAGAAGGAGGAAACGAAGGCGGTCAGCTCCAGGTTTCCGCTGGCGCTCTCGAAGGCGTAACGGAAACCGTCAGAGGCATCTTTTACGCCCCATCCGGAGGCTTTCACTCTTAGCATGTCGCCCTGCTGAACGGTCTCGGGGATATCTCCATAGTCGTAACCGATATCCAGGCTGGTCCAGCTCAATACCCTGAATCCGGCGCTGCTGGTCGCTTCTCCATATGGCGACAGGACACTCAGCACACCGCTGGTTGCGCCTTCCGGCACGCTGGCGCGGATCTCGTAGGGCGATACCAGGTTGAAGGCTGCGGGGCTGCCGGCGAAGGAGACCTGGTTGGCGCCGGTCAGGTACTCGCCGTTGATGGCCACGCTCGACCCAACCTGCCCGCTGAGGGGGTTGAAACTGCTCAGGCCCGGTGGCGGGCCCTGGAAGGAGTCGAACGTGGCCTGCGCCAGGGTCCCCTCCCTGCCGGAGGTCACCGCCATGCCGAACAAGTAACTGCTGCCAAAGCCAGCTGAAACAGGCGAGCCGATCTGGCTCCAGGAGGTCCCATTCTTTGAATAAAAGGCGCTGAAGGTGGAGCCGCTTTTTCTAAGCTTCAGCCATAGCGGGAGTGGCAGGTTACCGTTGACGTTCTTCTCGACAGTCTTACCGCCGTCCACACCGCGCCATTGGAAGCGCACGCCTTTCTTACCCGTCAGGGCTACCAGGGCGAAGGCTGCATCCGGATTGGTCGAGGAACGCATCATCAGCCCGCCCTTGGCCGTGGCGCTGCCGGCGCTGTTCCAGGAGGTTACTTTAGCCTGGATCTCCAGGTCGCCGGTGAGCTCGTCGTAGGCATAGCGGAAGCCGTCGCGCGTGCCGCCGATGCCTGTGCCCGAGCCGGAAAGCGTGAGCTGGAAACCGGATTCAAGGGTTTCTCCAGGCGTAGAAGTGTTGATATCCAGGCTGGTCCAGGAGGAAGGCGGGCTTCCAATCATCGTTCCTGCCTGAGAAGGAGAGGTTGAGCCTGGCAGGAGCGCCAGGATGACCAGTAGTTGGGCAATTAAACGAAAAGACTTCCAGGACATGATCGAGCCTCCTTGCCGTGCGTCCCCCTGGTTTGACGAGGATAGCCGGTGAACGTACAGGCGTGTATCAATTAAGAGCCGCCCATGACTGGCGAGAGCGGCCTTTGACAAGGTAAAGGAACCCCACGTGCCCCGTTCGCGCAGTCCCGATGTAGATCGGCGATATTATTCCAGGATGATGTTTGAGGAATTACCAGGTGAGGAAGTGAGAACCGTCAACTTGAAAGATGTACGATTTCATTGTAGAGATATTTTATAGAATTGTCAACAATTTTCGCTTCAGTCTCTACAGAAACAGTTCAGAGCATCTCTAAGCATTTCCGGCGTCGAGGGTGGTCAAAGCACAGTGGCCCAGGGAATGTAGCGCCTGGATCACTTGAAGGCGGAAATTTTCAAATCCCCACCAGGAAGGCCAGCAGCCCAACCAGGGCGCCCAAATAGATGCCGCGCATAGCGCGCCTTCCCTCCTCCGGCGTGCGGCTCTTCAAGAGCCTTGTAGTGAACAGTACGATCATGCTATCCGTGATCAGGATCATGGCCAGGTAACTGGCGCCCAGCCATCCCAGCCAGGCCGGAACGAGAGTCACCACGACCACCAGGGCAAATACAGCCGCCGAAATGCGCAGGGCGTAGCTCCTGCCCTTCAGAATGGCGATCGACCTCGAGCCGCGTTGCCTGTCCCCCTCGATATCCATGGCATCGCCGGCGATCTCCTCGCCCAGGTTGATCCCAAAAGCCATCAGGCTGAAGGTCCACACCAGCGGGTTCCACGGGTCGCCGGCTGCCATCCCGCCCAGGATGAAAGTGACCGCCACCGAATAGCTGACCATCAGGTTCCCGATCAACCCGGCCTGCTTGAACCGCCAGTTATACAGCAGGCCAACTACCCAGGTGATGGCGCTCAAGACGAAGGCCGGAATGCCGAGCCCCACAGCGGCAGCCAGCCCCAGCAGCGTCGTGATAGCCCCCAGCGCGATGACTTCCTTTTCTGTGATCGATCCGGACGGCAAGGGCCGCTCGGGCGCGTTGACCCGGTCCACTTCCAGGTCGAAATAATCGTTCAAGATCAGAGCCGTGCCGGACAGGAAAAAGCCGCACAGGAACCCCAGCACAGCCAGCTGGAGCGGGGGGAAGGCGCCCAGAGCCAGGACCTGCCCCACCAGCACGCACACGCCGGCCGCGAAAGGCAGCTCGGGCCGGAAAATGCGCACGATGGCGTTGATCTTCTGTCGAAGGGTTATCTTTGGGTAAGCTTCCAGGGTCATGATGCAGGCTCCGGAAGAGATTATACTGGTTAACAGTGAGATTTAATCCCCCTCCTAATTCTCTGCGCTACTGGCTGGTGAGCACCACCGCGTTCTGGGAGGGGTCCCTTACCAGGCGCCCCTCATTCACCTCTTCCACCACGATCCCGGCCTCCCGTACGCGCTGCAAGACCTCCTCCAGCTCCTTCTCATCCGGTAGGACAACGGTGAAATAGCGTAAGCCCAGCGCATCCGGGGGCGGCGGGGGAGCGCCTTCGCCTTGCCAGGTGTTGAAGCCGATATGGTGGTGGTAGCCGCCGGCGGAGGCCATCCCCATGCGGAAAGAGCGGCCGATGCCCATGTTATCGAACCCCAGCACCCCGTGATAGAAGTCCATGCTGTCATCCAGGCTGGCAGTGTACAGGTGCACGTGTCCAATCACCGTGGTAGGCGGCATGCGCTGGTCCAACCGCTCGAAATCATGCGCTGTAAGGTGGGTGAAGAGCTCATCCACATCCAGCGGCTCGCGCCCGTTGCTGGGGGTGCCGTCGGCATGCCGGGCGACCAGCTCCCCATTGGCGAATTCGAAGATACCGTCCTCCGGGGTATCCGTGTACAGCTCGATCGTATTGCCCTCCACATCATCCAGGTAAGTAGTCTTGGTCATAACGTGGTCGGTGGGATGGTTGGGGTAGCGAAGCGAAAACAGGCGCGCGATCGCCCGCGCCAGCTCGCGCCGGTCGGGAAGCAGGATGGCGAAATGGTAGATGCCCGTCACACCGCGATAACGGCGCGCCCCTGGGACCTGGGTCAAGCGCAGCAGGTCGCCTCGCCCGGCGCCCAGGCCGGCCGAATCCCCCTCCTGCCAGTGCAGCTGCAAGCCCAGCACCTCCTGGTAGAAGGGTAGCTGGCGCTCCAGGTCGGCAACGTTCAGATGCACGTGGCCGACGCGGGTGTCCGGGTGGATTCGGGTTGGCGGACTGGCTGTCATATTCCCTCCTGATCAGCAACCTTGCTGAGCTTTACTGTGCAGGTTTAAAATGCCTTCCCCTCGCTTTGAGGGGTTTGCCTGTAGCTTCACCATTATAGCCGACAAATATGACAGACATCCTCATTTTTACTTCTCCTGATATACAATAAGGCCATGAAATGGAAATGGAGCAATATCCCCATCCCAGAGGTTTACCTGGTCACCCTCCTGGCAGGCGCGGGCCTGCACTTCATCAGGCCTCGTCGCATCACGAAAGCCAGCCGGGCCAGGCAGGCCAGCGGCCTCTTCAACCTTTCCATTGGCCTCCTGCTGGCTGCCTGGAGCGTAGTTTCCGCCGGCGAACGCGACCTGGACAAGCCACCCGCCCTGGTCAGCCAGGGAGCCTACCGCCTCAGCCGCAACCCTATGTACCTGGCCTGGACCTTCCTCTCCTCCGGCCTGGCTCTGCTCCTCAACTCGCTCTGGATGCTCGCCGGGCTGCCATTGGCCTTCCTGTATCTTCACTTCATCGAGATCCCACGTGAAGAAGCCCTCCTGGCGGAGAGCTTCGGGGAAGAGTACCGGGAATACCGGCGCAAGGTGCGCCGGTATCTGTGATTGTAAGAAGGTCCGGACTACCCAGCAGTCTTATCCGGTTGGGCCCCGGTCAGCTCTCACTTCCTGACCAGCGAGCTGGCCTGGCTCTCTTGCATTGCAACGCCCCGTGTGAACGGTTTCGATCGGGCAGCGATATGGTGAACAATATACTTAGCATCCCTACCCACGCCATGTACCATACTAGACGATACCGCGAAAAGGAAGGTCAGGCCGACGAAGTAAAGCCCTGGCTGGCTAGTCACCACCCCGCGTTCGTGCAGCGGTCCCTCCTCACCGAGGCCGGGCAGGTCGATCCAGGAGAAGCCGGGTTGGAATCCCGTGCTCCAGATGATATTGGTCACTTCGAGGCTGCTGCCACCCTCCAGTACGGGCAACCCATCCCTTGCACCCACCGTCTTCGGCACTCGTTGAACCCCAACGGCCTCCAAATCTTTGGGCATGACACGGACGAGAGGTTGGCCTTTGGAGAGCAGCTTCCTTCGCATCTTCCGGCCGACCGGTGTATTGACGGTCAGCAGACGGTGGAACAAAACCCGGACAAACAGGCGTGCTAAAAACAACCGGTATGGCAGGCCTCCAAGTTTGAACGGGATGTGGCCGGTATCCCTTCCTGACAGCCAGGTCGGGAATTTTCGCGCTACCTCAATGGCGATCTCGGCTCCCGAGTTGCCTGCTCCCACGATCAGGACGCCGCCATCCTGCAATTGCGAAGAGTTCAGGTATTCGCTCGAATGCAGCTGGAGAATGCCAGGATGGAGCTCTTTGGCAAACGGCGGCACCCGTGGCTTCTGCCAGTTCGACATAGCCACCACTACATTGTCGGCCTCGAACCGCAGGTCTCCGGCTGTGATCACGAACCGGCCATCAACCCTCGTGAGGCGGTCCACCTTAACGCCCGTCCGGATGGGCAGCTCGAAGCGCTTGGCATAAGCCTCCAGGTAGTCGGCCATCTCGTCCTTGGTTGGAAAGTAGTAAGCCCGGGCCGGGAAGGGCATACCGTCCAGCCCATTAAAGCGGGCCGGGGTGAATAGGCGCAGCGAGTCCCACCGCTTCCGCCACGAGTCGCCGGTGCGCTCGTTCGCGTCCAGGATAACAAAATTCTGCTCCTGCTGCTTCAGATAATAGCCGGTCACCAGACCGGCTTGCCCACCGCCGATCACGATCGTATCGTATTTTATGTTCATGATTTCCTCCATTTTGTAGCGTGTTTACTTTCTGCCACTCACCAATTCCATTCGCCTTTCATAGCGCAAATACCAGACCAGCATCATCGCGGTGGTCACCAGGTAAAAAGTATGCAGAAGCCAGATTGGGCCAGGAGGCAGGCTGAAGACATAAATGGAATGGATGATATTGCCGATATTTGCCAGCAATATATTTCCCAGGCTGTAGGAACCCAGGTCCTTGGTGAGAAAAGCCTTGCCCAGCATCGGGAACGTACTGAGCGCAAAGATGATCGTCGAGATCGAGCCGGCTATGATTGGCAGATTGATATCCATAGGTTTACCCTCCTACTCCGAAACCCATTATCCGAAAGACAGTTTAAGCATAGCAAATAGAACAGCCCGGGTCATGCCCGGAATGGGGTATTCAAGCGGGGTATATTGTTTTGGAGCTATTAGTGAGGGATGAGATCTCTACTGGAGCAAACCCAGCTCCCTGGCCCGGGCTACGGCTTCCGTGCGGTTACTGGTTCCCAGTTTCCCAGAGATGCTGGCGACGTGCTTTTTAACAGTTTCAGGAGAAATGACGAACTGCCCGGCGATTTCGCGGTTGGTCAGGCCGGCGGCCAGCCGTTCCAGGATTTCCTGCTCCCTGGGGGTGAGCGGCTCCGGCAACGCCTGGAGGGTCGAAGCAGGCTCGGAAAGGTCTCCTCCGAAGGCCTCCAACAGCTTCGTAACGTACTCCCCCATCACGCCCCGAGCCTTGGCTTCCTGGAGCAGCCGGCCCATGGGCAACCCGAGATCTACATACCGCCTCAGGTAGCCCTCCGGCTTGGCTATGCGTAAAGAACCCTCCAGGCTGCTCAACGCCCCGCCCACGTCCCCAAGCCGCCATCTGGCAACCGCCTCGACCGCCAGCGTCTCGATCAACAGCCCTGCCCGCCCCTGGCCTTCCACCCTTGTCAACAACCGCTCGAGCAGCCTCTGGGCCCGCTCGATGGATCCCAGGTCCCCTTTCTCGATCAGGACTCTGGCGATGCCTGGCTCGAGCTCTTCCATCTCCGGGCGCGACTCCATGTCGCCGCTCTCCATTACCTCATCGACCCAGTCTACAGCCGTCCTCAGCCTGTTCTCCGCCATCCATAGGTCGAGCTGGCAGCGATCGTAGTTGGCAGACCATTCAGGGAAAGGAGCCCGTTCTATCAGGGGTCGGGCTTGCTCGAGGTAACCTGCAGCAGCCTCGACTTCACCCCTGGCCAGGCTCATGCGAGCAGACAGAATATAGGCCGCAATCTGGGTGCGCACGTCCCCACCCAGCTCGGCCCGCTCCAGTCCGCGCGAAAGGTAATCGGAAGCTTTCTCCAGCTCGTTCCACTCGTAGAACAGCTCAGCCATGCGGGTATAGATCCAGCCGGTTACGGGTAGCGGAATGCGCCCCCAGTTCCCCCTGTCCTGGATCGAGGCCAGGGCCTTCTCCCAAAAACCAGCCGCGCTTCGCAAGCGTCCCTGTCGTAGCTCGAGGTCTGCCAGGGCCCCGTATAAATGTCCGGAACCAACCCTGATGGCCGGCGAGTTGGTGAATTCGAGAGCCTTCAGATAGGATTGGCGTGCATCTTCCCACAGGCCTTTCTGGCGATAGGTATCTCCGAGGGCCGCGTAGATCCCCGGCCGGAAGCCAAGGTCCTCATCCGGTAGATCTTGCAGGGCTTGCCCGGCGTACGTTACTGCCATGGTCAGGTCGTTCCCCGTGCATGCCATGAAACAACGAATGGCCTTCACGCGCGCCAGTTGACGGCGAGTATTATCATTTTCAGGTGGCGTCAGGCTTTTTTCCACCTGGTCGATAACCTGCAGAGAAGCCTCGAAAGCCCCGCTATAAGCCAGGTATCCCGCCCGGGCCAGGCCCAGTTCGGGGTAGGCAGACGACCAATCCGGAGGCAGAGCGTCGATCCAACGTTTCAGAACGCTTAGCTCCCCCGCCAGGAGCTTGGCATTCGTGTAACGTTCTAAAACCAGCGCCACCAAATCCAGGTCACCTGCCGCCAGTGCGTGCTGGTATGCCTGCTCCGGTAGATCTTGCTCCAGGTGCCAGCCAGCAGCCCGGCGATGGAGTTCGGCGATCTGGCTGGGTTGGCGGCGCGTAAGCTCCTCCTGAAGGTAATCCGCGAATAAGCGGTGGTAGCGAAACCACTCCCGGCTGTTGTCCAGTGGGACGATAAACAGGTTTTCGCGCTCCAATCTCTCCAGCAGCCTCTGCCCATCTTCCACCCCGGTGACCGTTTCACACAGCCGGGCGGTTAGTTGGCTCAAGATGCTTGTCTCGAGCAGGAAACGTTGCAGATCCTCCGGTAGACCAGCGAGCACCTCCTGGCTAAGGTAATCCGCAATGAAGCGTTGCTTACCCGTCAAAGCCGGCTGTTCGGCTGAATGATGGCTGCGCCCGTAGGTGAGCCGCACCAGGCGCAGGCCGGCCGCCCAGCCTTCCGTTTTCTCGTGCAGCACTTCAAGCTCGTCCCTGCGGAGATCGAGCTGTTCCAGGTTATTAAAGAAGTCCTCGATCTCTTCCAGCCAGAACTTCAGCTCCCCTGCCTTCAGCTCCAGCATCTGCGCCCGGGCCCGGTAGCGAGCCAGGGGCAAGGGTGGATCAGATCGGGTGGACAGGACGATATGCAGGGATTGCGGCAGGTGGTCGAGCAGGTAAGTCAACGCCTGGTGAATGGAAGGATCCTCCACCACGTGGTAATCATCCAGGACCACCGTCGTATGCCCTGGCATTTCATCGGCGAGATTGATGAAGGCAGCCAGCACGGGTTGTATCTCCGGCATGCTCCCCTCGAGCATGACGCCAAGTGCGCTTTCCTGGATTGCCGGTTGGATCTGCTCCCAGGCTCGGAACAAATAGCGCAAGAAGCGCGACAGGTCATTATCCTCCTCGCTGAGCGATACCCACGCCACCGGGTATTGGCTGCCACGCGCCCACTGGGACAGGAGGGTGGTCTTTCCATAACCAGCCGGCGCGGCAACCAGGACCAGCCTGCAACCTGGCAGTCCGCTCTCCAAAGCCTGTACCAGGCGAGAGCGCATGACCGTCCTTTCCGCCACGGGAGGGATATGTACTTTCGTCTGCAGCAACAGGGTTTCCATTCGGTTACCTTTATTAATACCAATAATGTCCAGTTATATTTATCATATCCTGGAGAGGAGTGCGTGTCAATTGCTTGGGGAGACCTGGTGGTACGGCTTTTGGATCACAGCAGGTAAAGGACAACTCCCAATTCAAAAAACAGTTGACTCTTCTGCAATTAATCGGTATATTTGGATTATATTTATCTATTATTTAGAGTGAAGGATGGGGCATAGACACTCTGAATAATTTCCAAGATACCCAATTTAACAAATTTTCTAATCCGATCAACTTGCATAGCACAAGCACCGGCTATGCAAACCACAATAATCAGGAGGAAAATCATGAAAAAACGAATCACCATTTCGGTCCTTGTCGTAGTCTTGCTGCTCGCCACGGCTATCCCGGCTGCTGCCATCGTCTGGGGCCAACCGGACGGGGACGACCACCCAATGGTCGGCCTGGTCGTGTTCGACGTAGGCGGCGTTCCTTCCCATCGCTGTTCAGGGACACTGCTCTCCCCGACCGTCTTGCTGACCGCCGGCCATTGCGCCTTTGGTACGGATGCCGCCAGGGTGTGGTTCGAGTCCGAGATTACCGACCCCTTCTACCCATTTTCCGGCGGTACATCCATCAGTGGAACTCCCTTCGCCCACCCCGACTATGATGACTTTGCCACCTTCCCCAACACCAGCGATGTAGGTGTTGTGATCCTGGACGAACCCGTCCTTGGTGTGACCTATGCCTCGCTTGCAGAGGTGGGCGCACTGGATAGCCTGGCAACCCAGCGTGGCCGGCAGA
Source organism: uncultured Anaerolineaceae bacterium (assembly GCA_964486825.1). Lineage (GTDB taxonomy): Bacteria > Chloroflexota > Anaerolineae > Anaerolineales > UBA4823 > CAZAQS01. Next base: position 12,583 of record CAZAQS010000095.1, read on the forward strand.
ATCAGCTCTTCACGATTGTGGGTTACGGGGTACAGAGCATTGTTCCTAACTTGATGGTAGACCTGGTCCGCTACCAGGGCAATCCAATGTTGGTCAACCTGAGGAGCGCCTATACGGATGGCTTCAACCTCCACCTGTCCAGCAACCCCGGCAAACGCTCTCCTGGCGGCGCCTGCTTCGGCGACTCGGGTGGGCCGGCCTTCATTGGCGACTCGACCGTCGTCTCCGGTGTGGGTTCATTCGTCTTGAATCTCAATTGCGTAGGCGCTGGTTTCTACTACCGGGTCGATACGGCCCACGCCCAGGATTTCATCCTGAATTTCCTTGATTAAGTAAAACCGGCACATTCAGATCATTGAAAACCGGGCTCATCCCTGTTTCGTGGATGAGCCTGGTTATTTATCGGAAAGCGTTATTCAGCCGGTCCGGGCGGGTTCCTGAGCGGCGATTCTCGGTAGTAGCCGGACTGGAACCAATCATCCACCCACTCCCAGGCGTTGACTGCCATTTCCAGGAGGCCGTAAGGGCTGGCTCCCTCCGGATAGCTGCCGCCAGGCCGGACGCTCTCCTGGCAATGGACGTAGGAAGTGCCGTCAAAGTAGGCAAAGTTGGTTATGCTGCAATCACAACCTATGACACCTCTTGTTAACTTGACCCGTGTTTATTTTAAGCATATAATGACAGTGTACCTCTATAGACGTCTCTAGACATCCTTTTACAACCATCATTTCTGGAGCTACTCTAACTATGATTATAGAAATAAACAAAGATGGACCTACCCCTATATTCATAGAGATTAAAAAATGGATGCAAAAGCAGATCGAAGATGGCGCCTGGCCAGAACACTATAAATTGCTAAACGAGGTAGATTTAGCTTCTGAAATTGGAGTTAGCAGGGGGACAATTCGCCGGGCAATCAGCGACCTCATTAAAGCAGGTCTCCTGGTCCGGATTCACGGAAGAGGGACATTTGTAGCTTCTAAAAGATTAGAACAACCGCTAGCAGAACGATTGATTGGTTTTTCTGAGGATCTAATCGAAAAAGGCATCCCTTTCGAGACAGAGGTTCTGGAACAATCCGTAGTACCCGCACATGAACAAATTGGTTCTCTTCTTCGGGTATCCCCCGTCGGCCAGGTATTCTATTTGAAACGGGTTCGAAAAGTAGCCGGTCGTCCCCTCGTTGTATTGAACAATTACGTTGTATATGAGAGATGCGTAGGGATCGAGAAGATCGACTTTACCAAATATCGTTTGTTCGATGTTCTAGAAAATCATTATAAGCTTGTCCTGGATTGGGGGAAGCGGACTTTCGAAGCTCAGGTAGCCGACAATGATGCCGCCCAATTACTCGAAATTTCGCCCTGCGATCCTGTTATGCATATGGAACAAATCGTATATTTGGATAATGGGTATCCCATAGAGTTTTCCAGTCTATATTTACTTGGAAACCGATTTCGATTATCAGCAACCTTAAAACGCACAAAATTTCAGACGAAATCATCCGTCGACAACGAATACTCATGAATGGGCTAGCCAGTCTCTGAATTCAAGACTGTTGACTTATGCCCCCATGTTTCAAACCATTTTATAAATATTCAAAATAGCTCGTAATGATTAACATACGAAATTTATTAGATCTGCAAGGAGGGAACTGCATGAACTCATATCTGCCTGGGAATCATTCTCGTGCACAATGGATGCGCATTGACACGGCCCAGATATTGAAACGTTTCTTTTTCTGCGAACGAGCCCTGGTCATCAACCAGGCAGCTTGGTTAGCAGGAATTGCTTCCTTTGAGATCAAAACGACCCTCCCAAAATTTTTTTGGGAGGATGCGTTGACAGCGAATGCGTTACGAGAACGGGTTTTTGAACTCCGTTATCCAAGTCGACTTATGGAGATAGGGGAAGACAGACCCCTGATCGAAATACTCGAAGAGGCTATGCATGCACCTAGCGCGGCAGCATTCGTCCTCTCTCAGGCGCGTGTTTTCGTCCCGGCAATGTTAGCAGCTTACAAGCAGTACCTGAGTATTGCAGATGAGTTGGCCGATGGCCCAACCCTCCGTTTGCTGAGAATTGCTGCGAGTGAAAAGGCTGAACAAATCGCTTTGATGACGCAATTTGCGGAGGGAATGCTCAAGGATGACCATCAGCAACGGGAAACTTCTGAAACTTGGGTTTCAGCGTTATCTCTTGCCTTAGGAAAAGTTGGCGGTGTGTCCCTGTCTGATCCCAAACCTATCTCGGAACCCCTAGCGCTTCCTGGGCATACCGAATTCCGTCTGGCAGAAGAACCAGCCAGAGATACTGCTTTTCACCTCTGCCGTTATTACTGGCCGGATGTCATCATTCCTGATTTTCCGTACGGTGAGGGGATACAGCTGCAATTACGAAGCGCTATAAGCCATTTTAACGAAGTTTGGGCTGTGGAAACGGGTGGAGCTATTCTTCATGCATTTGCTGGTGACTTACCGTGGGAATTTATATACGATGCTGCACGTTGGACATATGATGAAGCCCGCCATGCGCGTATGGGGTATGAACGTCTTCGAGCATGGGGGTTCGACATGGATGAACTACCCCTCGGAAGTTACATTTATGATAGCGCAAAAGGGCAGGATCCAATGGTTCGCTTGGGAATGCTACATTACTTCGAGACCAAAAATATTAGCAAAAAAACAAGCCGGGCCAGGAAATTTGCCTCGTACGAAGACAAAATGAGCCAGCATGACATGGACTTCGACTGGGCAGATGAAACAATTCATGCTCATTATGGAAAGCATTGGCATGAGGTGCTAAGGGAGAAGTTTCCAGATCGGGTACCCGATATTGATGTCGTTCGAAATCTATGTGATCAGTTGATTGCAGACGAAGTTAAGGATGCAACTGAAGAAGATCGAAAAGAGATCACACAAGTGGCAAATAACTTAATCGAAAAAGCAGAGCGACTTGCCAAGATAAACATCTGAAACCAAGACATTTTATCAACGGTCTCATTCATAGGAGTATAAAAAAGCTTGAACGACAAAGTTTCTTACTTTCTAAAACAGGCAAATCAGACTACTCCCTTATCGATTAGGATAAAAAGGATCCTTTCGGCTCGCGAGACCGGTGTTCTGATAGCTCTTCTGCTTATGTGCATTTTCCTCTCGCAGATGACACCAGCTTTCATGACACTGAGGAACTTGTTGAATGTAGGCCGCCAGGTTTCCCTATTGGGAATCATGGCGGTTGGAATGACATTCGTTCTGATCACCCGTGAGATCGACTTGTCAGTTGGATCCATATATGCGCTAGCCGGACTTATGACCGGAATACTCCTTGTCTCTAATTGGAGCTTGGAATTAGCCATTTTAACCGGTTTAGCTATCGGAGCTCTAGTTGGCTTGGTCAATGGTTTCATCTCGACTTATGGTTTACTACCCTCATTTATCACGACTTTAGGAATGATGAGTGTAGCACGGGGCCTCGCCTTGTTGATAACAGACGGACAACCAGTGACAATCAATCCGGCATCTGGTATAGACCCAAAAATATTAGATAGGTTTTACTTTTTAGGACAGGGACAAGTCCTGAATATTATTCCAATGCAGCTCGTATTTTTCATTATCGTCGCCTTCCTGGGCTATCTATTATTGTCACGGACGATATTCGGTTTTCGAGCATATGCTGTAGGAGGCAGCGATAAGGCAGCTCGCGTTTCCGGCATCAAGGTCTACCAGACAAAAATATGGGCTTTCATTATTATGGGTGTTACTGCCGCTTTAGCTGGGATACTCGGCCTGGCATTTTTGCCCAGTGGCCAGGCGGGTCGAACAGGGATGGGATTAGAACTAGACATTATCGCTGCTACCGTGGTTGGTGGATCATCCCTTGCCGGTGGTGAAGGGACGATCCTGGGGACGATTTTGGGGGTGCTGATCATTGGTGTGTTGCGCAATGGTTTAGTTCTTTTAGGAATTTCTCCCTTTTGGCAAACGACCATCATCGGTATGGTGATCATCCTGGCAGTCGGTGTTGATCGATGGACAAAACGCCGCCGTGGTGGGTAAAGCGCCAAGCTATCATACCTGATTCGGAATTAAGACGTAGGAGGTGATTACTCGACAATTAATTATCAACCCAACAAAAGGTACGCTAGAAATATCCTATCCAGCTACAACAATTTAGGTTAGTAGAGAAGAAAGAGGATTATCCCTATGACACATTTACGTCCCTTCCTCATCGTTCTGTTGATACTTGCGTTGCTGCTTACAGCTTGCACCTCAGCAACTCCCCAGGTACCAGAACCAACCCTTCCCCCAGCAGAGGCTCCTGCTCCCACACAACCTCCCGCAGCTGTGCAGCCGACCCCAGTACCTCCAACAACAGGTGAAGGTGTCAGCTTAGCAGATTTCCAATTAGCCCCGGAAATCGCCGAGCG
>CAZAQS010000096.1:0-16775 GCA_964486825.1 uncultured Anaerolineaceae bacterium
CAGCCGACGGCGTCACAATGCCGTGCCTGTCGGAGTCGGGGTCGTTGCCGAATGATATATCGAACCGGTCCTTGAGGTCGATCAGGCTTGCCATGGCATAAGGGGAAGAACAGTCCATGCGAATCTTCCCGTCATGATCCAGAGTCATGAAAGAAAACGTGGGGTCAACCCGTGTATTTACGACTTCCAGGTCAAGTTGATATCTTTCTGCGATCGGGCCCCAGTAATCCACACCTGCCCCACCCATCGGGTCTATCCCGATTTTCAAGCCAGCGGCTTTGATGGCTTGTAAATCCAGGATTTCCTCCAGGTCATTCACGTATGGCTGGATAAAATCCCATTCGTGGGTCGAGCCGGTTTTAAGCGCCTTTTCTAAGGATATTCTGCTCACCTCTTTCAGGTTGTTTTCCAGGATCTGGTTGGCCCTGTCCTGGATCAGGCGCGTGGTCTCGGTTCCGGCCGGCCCGGCTGAGGGAGGGTTATACTTGATGCCGCCATCCTCGGGGGGGTTGTGAGAGGGAGTAATCACAATCCCGTCCGCCAGGCCAGATGTACGATCCCGGTTATAGGTCAAAATAGCGTGTGATATAACGGGTGTTGGCGTGTAACCGAAGCCCTTCTGCAGGATGATGTCCAGGCCATTGGCTGCGAAGACCTCTATGGCGGTGTATAATGCCGGCTCAGAGAGGGCGTGTGTGTCCATTCCCAAATATAAAGGTCCGTTGATAGACTGTGATTTTCTCAATTCGGAGATGGCCTGGCAAATTGACAGGATATGGTCTTCGTTGAAACTGTACTTGAAAGAAGACCCGCGGTGACCAGAAGTTCCGAAAGATACGCGATGGGCAGGCTGATCAGGATCCGGCCGGAGAGTATAATAGGCCGAGACCAGGCGCGGGATATTCGCCAGGTATGAGTGTGGCGCAGGTTTTCCAGCCAATTCGTGTATACTCATCATGCCTCCTTAAATTCATTCCACCCTATACTTCCTTTCGGAATCGAACAAGGACATTTTAGCTGATTGGCGCATTTTTGTCGATCAAGCGACCAAAAGGCCCGCCATTTTAGCAGGTTTACAGTAAAATTTCCCTTCATTGATCCATGCGAGAATCCATTTATGCCATCTGACAAGGTAAAAATCATCCTAGTTATTGTAATTGCGACGGTTGTGATAGCAGCCTTCATCTACCTGGCTATGCCTCAGATTGCGTCATACCTGACTGCCACTCAAGACCGGCAAGCCATCGGTTATCCCCCTGAAACTTCCAAGGCCAGGGTCATCGAGATCATAGAAGAAGGCGTCCTCCAAATGTATGAGACACCCCTGCCTTACCAGATCCTGGTAATCGAGATCCTGGAAGGCCCGTTTTTGGGTGAGGAAATGAACCTCAACCTGGGCACCAACCAATTCCTGCCGGAGGACATGCGCCTGCGAGTAGGGGAAATCATCCTGGTAATGATCAATCAGCGCGTCGACGACGGATCAACCTTCGTGAGTTTTATCGATTTCGAGCGCCGTGGGTCCCTGGTGTGGTTGTTTGCAGCCTTCGTGTTCGTTTCTGTTCTAATCAGCGGCTGGAAGGGAGTGCGCAGCCTGATTGGTATTCTGTTTAGCCTGTCGATCATCATCTTCTTCATCATCCCCCAAATCTTAGCTGGCAAGGACCCTGTCCTGGTCTCGATCCTTGGCTCCTTCGTATTCCTGTCCGTCTCAATGTATTTAGTCTATGGTTGGACCTTGAAAACTCATGCGGCCGTTGCCGGTATCCTGATCGCGCTATTCATTACCGGTCTCCTTTCGGCTTTCTTCATTGACTTCACTCGACTGACCGGGTTTGGGGATGAGAATGCCATGTTCCTGGTCCAACAAAATACAGCCCAGATCAGCCTGCGGGGTCTGCTCCTGGCTGGTATGCTGATTGGTGCTTTAGGAGTTTTAGATGACCTGGTCATCAGCCAGGCTTCTGCTGTCTTCGAGCTGCACTCAGCAAACAGCAGGCTGGATCTGAAGTTCTTATACCGCCGGGCGATGAATATCGGGCGCGATCATGTCGCTTCTACAGTGAACACCCTGGTACTGGCCTATGCAGGCGCTTCCCTCCCGATGCTACTGTTGTTCTCGTTGAACAGCGGTGACTATGCCCTACTCTCAAATATGAGCATGGTAGCAGAAGAGATCGTGCGGACGCTGGTAGGTTCGATCGGCCTGTTCCTTTCCGTGCCTATTACGACCTTCCTGGCGTGCCTGCTGGCGCTGCACCACGATCGTCTCGGCTGGGTACGCCCATTTCTAGGCCCAGAGAACCAATGGGATGTGCATTCAGCTCATTTCCACTAGCTCGCTAAAGCGATCGATGCGCTTCCCAATTACCGACAGGCTATCCTGCCAGAATTGACCGCCTGTGATATCGATACCAAATAGAGCAGCTAACTCAGCTGCTTTGCCTTCTCCGGTAATTGCCAGGAGCTGCTGGTACTCTGGAATGAAACTGGTGCCTCGTTCCTGGTAAATAGCATACAATCCTGTACCGAAGAGCAAGCCAAAGGCGTACGGGAAATTGTAGAAAGAGAGATCGGGGAAATAATAGTGTGGCTTCCAGGTCCACATATACTTGTGCAGGAAGCGCTCATCTAAACCATCCCCGTAGGTATCCTGTTGAGCGCGCTCCATGATCTCGCATAAATCGTTGGAGGACAGCTCTGCTTTTTCCCGGCGCTCAAAAACCTCTTTTTCAAACAGGTAACGGGAATAGATATCCACAATTACCTGGGTATCGCTGGTTAACATCGTATCGAGAACTGAAAGCTCGAACTGAGGATCCTGGGCCTCTTTCAGAACAGCCTGCATCACCACAGTTTCGCAAAGGATTGAAGCAGTTTCCGCCAGGGTCATTGGAGTTTCCGTTTGGAGAATGGTTTTCCCTGCCAGGTATCTGCAATGGTTGTGATAAGCATGCCCAAGCTCGTGGGCAATGGTAAAAACCTGGTCGAGGGAGCCATCGAAGTTGCACATGACGCGTGACTCTTCCAGAGCAGGGATACTAATACAGAACGCGCCGGGGCGTTTTCCATCCCGCTGCTCGGCATCGATCCAGGAACGGTCGAAAGCTTCCTGCCCAAATTCTGACAGGTGCGGGGAAAACTTGGTGAAGTTTTCAAGAATGAATTGGCGAGCTTCTGGATATGTATAAGTCTTCGTCAGATTACCTACCGGGGCAAAAAGGTCCCACCAAGGCAGGCTTTCCTTTCCCAGCAAGCGAGCCTTTGATTTCAGGTATTTTCGAAACATAGGGAAGGAGGCTTGCATGGCGTCCAGCATGGCTTCCAAGGTAGACCTGTCGATGCGGGCCTTATCAATGGCGGGATGCAGCGCGTCCTGGCGAATACGGCGTTTGTTTAGTACGGTGATGGTACCCTTGATGCCGTTTAAACAGTATGACAAAGGATCTCCCAGGCTGGAGAGGGCGGTAAGCTCGGTTTGATAAGCACGCTTGCGCACATCTTCATCGGGATGAGAATGCAAGTTTAACAATGCGGGCAAGGGTAGCTTCTTGTTCTCCCCTTCCAGTTCGAAATCCACTGCAAGCTGAGAGGTGAGGTTCCTCTGAAGGCGACTCCAGGCGCTCAAGCTGCTGGGATAAAGGTCACCAGCCAGGTCCTCCTCCGCTTCGCTCATCAGGTACCGGCTTTGGTCGGCAGCGTTTCTAAGCATAAAAGCATGTGCCTGCGCTATTGGGTTAGTCGTGATGACCGATTCGAGCACCGGAGACAGCTTACCCAACCAGGCCTGGTTTTGGATGTTTAGCTTCTCCAGGCGGACCCAGATCTGCTCGAATTCAGACCAGCGGCGGTTTGCCAGTTCATCACGGGAGTCGGTGCTGAGAATACAATACATATAGGCTTCCAGGGTTTTGCCGAGCTCGTATGCCGAATTAAACGCCTTAATCATCTCACCAACCAGCCTGGCAAGCTGAGAAATCTCCATCTCAGGGCCGGCCTGGCTTACCCGGTTCACAAAGACCTCTTCCAAATTGGCTACCTGTTGGGTGAACTGTTGGAGTGCGTTCTCGAAATCTGGCGTATCCAGGCCCGGATAAATATTTGACAAATCCCATCTTGGTGGTGTTTCGGTCATATACATTTCTCCCTAGTTTAAGTTTTGAAATAGTATATTACCAGAGTTTGGAGAAGACGAAAGCGTGCTAGATGAGAGCCGAATGGGGTGGCATGAATTGAAATTGGATGGGAGTGCGACCTTTCTCTTGGACGGAGGCAAACGAGTTACGAATCCGGCCATCGGCGAGATTGATTTCGACGAAAATGCAGGTCGCCTGAATAGCTATGTTCCCTATCCAGGCGACCCGATTGAGGCATACCGCAGTCTGCTAGAGTAAAAGCAATAAGATTATTCTACGATTACAATCGTACTGCTGCTGCGACCGAATACCTCAGGAGAGTACATTTCTTCTGCTTTAGCAGGAGGCACGACAAAGCGACCGGGGGTAGTGGCGCGAGCGATATAGGTATATTCGTACACTCCATCCCACAGCAAGGGAGTAAAGGCTTCGGCTCGCTCGTCACGCAGGTTTTGGTGCTCGTACCAGGGGCCCCACCACCACCAGCCGTATTGCACATCCTGGTTGGTTGGGTCCTGGGGGATGCTACCGGAAACAGCCAGGGCTGGATTGACGATCTCGAGCCCGGCAGGCAACGGATCAACCAGGGCGACATGGTAACGGCGGTTGTCAGCCACCATGGAGAGGCGGACTCTCACACGTGTCCCGGCTGTGATATGCCAGACGCCACTCTCATCCTGGTAGACATCCTCTGGGTTGTCCAGGCCCTCGTAGCTGCGCCGCACAACAAAGCCCATATCGAGTGGATCGAGCTCCAGATCGACCGGGGCATAGCGCAAGCCGAGGCGGTAATACAGGCGGCCTTTCCCATCCTTGCTCACAATTAGATCGCGTAACCCGCTGCCCTGGCTTTCCTCGACCAGGTAAGACATTGGGATAAGCGTTTCGTGGCGCTCTGTTGTGCGTCCACTAAACTCGTGCTCGCCGGCGTAGATATCTCCGAGCCAGATGCGGGCAACAAAATCTGGCGTCTGTGATTCATAGGTGTTGAAGTAGCGATCTAGCGCCAATAAGACAAAGACATTTTCCTGTGTGTTGCCCCAGCGGCCCCGCGTGCGGTGGGCCATAAGGCCGTTGACCAGTTTGGGAATCAGGTCATGCGCCGGGTTATCATCGATCATGGCGTCCAGTAGGATGGCATCCGTGCGGCGGTCGGAGCTTAGCAACAGGTAAGTTTGGTCATCGTAAGTGGTTGTAAAATTGGCAGCCCCGGCAGTCTCGACCACCCGGTTGTTGACGTGGAGGCGGATGGCTTCCAGGTCAGCGCTTGTTCCAGGTGCATCCTGGAGCACAGGCCAGAGCCAACCAATGGCATCCAGAGAAAGCTCTTCGACTCCAGCCTCATTGAGCAGGCGTTGCGCTTTGGTTGGATCTGCGTCACCCATCAAGTCGCGCACGTAAAGGGCATAGGCGGACAGGGTTCGACGAGTTTCCAGGCTGTACCAGTGGGGGTAATAGCTTTCGATCTTTCGCAGGTGATCAAGAAGGCGCTGCTGTGTTTCCTGGGGGACATCGAAGCCTTTCTCCTCAGCCCGTTGCAAGGCATGCGCGACATGGATGGTATTAAAGGGGATCGAATCCGCTCCACGCCACCAGTAAGGGTAACCGCCATCATCGTTCTGCAGGCCACGCAAAATCTCGATATCCCGGGCAACGGCAGCCTCCAGCTCATCCGGAGATGGCAGGCCTTCTGCCTCGAATGCGGTAAGCACGTCGCGCAGGGCTGCAACTGCCAAGATGCGTGATGCAAGCTGTTCGGAGCATTCAAAGGGATAAGAGACCAGGTAAAGGACTGCGTCCGTAAGGGATTGGAGGGCAGTTGATGAGGTGTTGATCTCGAGCCCGCCATATTGAGTGAAGACACCGCCTGGTGCAGATACAGGCTGGGCGATAGCGCCTTCGTCTATAACTCCATAGGTTGCGAAAGCCTCGGTCGTGGCAGGTGTATACACAGGCAGCTCTACCTGGGCTGCATCGGCGAAGTCACCTGCAACTGCCACCAATTGCAGGCGAGCAATACCTGCTTTCTGCGTGGTAGCAGGGAAGCGCACTTCTACCCGGTCTCTGGCAGGCACTTCCACTCGCAAGCCCTGGTTACCAGTCAACTCCAGGTTAGCCACCTGGACGACAACGTCCACCAGCATGGGTTCTCCGGTTTGGTTCTGAAGCACCACCGGCAACTCAAAGTGGTCGCCAAAATTTAGGAACCGGGGAGCAGATGGCCGCACCATCAAAGGTAATCGCGCCGTCAAATTGGCTTCTGAGATGCCAAACTGGTTCCCACCTGATACGGCTACGACCATGATGCGGTAGCGGGTCAGGTTGTCGGGCAATTGGACTTCCACGCTAGCTTCACCCTGGGCGTTGGTGCGGACGGCCGGGGCAAAGACAGCAAGCGGATTGAAGTCTATGCGCGTACGGATTGGCGTAGGCGCCGACTCGCCTCCAATTCCCGCTTCTGCGGCTTCCATGGGCGCTGCAGCCGGCATTTCCATTGCATCGAATTCCATACCGACAGCTCTGGACGACAGGGTTTGGGTTGATTGTAACTGAACGCCGCTATCCTTAGCCAGGGCAAGCGGATCGGCAAGCACGATACTGGAGCGGTTGTACAGGCTGGTCAGGTCGGAGGGGCGGTCCGTGTAAAAAATGCTCAGTGGGTCAGCCAGCCGGTAATGGGTCAGGCCCAAGATAGCCTCATCCACAACGACCACAGCCAGCTCTGCCCCGGCCACCGGCTGACCGGTCGCATCGGTGAGCAGTAGGTCGATGGTTGTGCTCCCGCCCGGTTCCAACTCTGCATCCCTTGGTGTAGCCTTCAATGAGAGGGTGCGATTAAGTGGGGGAATACTCAGGTTTAATTGCCCGGTGGCGAAGGCAGGCCGCGGATCAATGTCTGGTAGGGGCTCACCTTTGTCATCACTGCGCTGAGCAGCGCCTACCAAATCCACCTGGATATTTAAATTCGGGATATGGCTTTCCTGGATGGGTATATCAAGCGTAATGGTGCCATCTTCGATTCGGAAACGCTCGATATATAAGATTCCACTACGGGTGACAGTCATTAACCCTTCCGCTGGACTAAATGGGGATTGGACCAGGACCTGGGCGAGATCGCCAGGTTGGTAGGTTTCCCTGTCAGGGATCAGGGTGACGGTTTCCTGTTCCACTTTTCGGGCGGGCGGTTGTTGTCCCCCACTCACCCAACGGGTTAATTCTGTCAGGTTCACCCGCCCTAGTCCATCGGTTACCCGTGCAGTTATGGTGTATTTACCTCCTAAAGGCGTCTCGAATGTGCAGGTGACCGGTTCCAGGCCAGAGCCTGCCTGGCAGGTTTGAAGATCGGCTTCTTCTTCAACCCATTCACCACGGAATTTCCATTCCACACGGGCTGCCCGAACTTCAATAGGCCGGTCTACAACTGGCTCTCCATCCAGGTCGGTCACGATAATATCGATCTTCAGAGGAGTACCGCGTTCTACAAAAACCCGCTCGCTGCGCACGCCGACATAAATGTTTGCCGGGTGGACAAGCAAATCAGTCGTCCCTGTCCAGGCCTGGCGGTTGACGTCCATCACCGTGCCTTCCGCACGAACAGAATAGGGTTGGTGGTCTGCAGGTTCTGGGAATTCCAACCGCAGATAATGACTGCCTGCAGCGTCAGTTTGGCCGGAGAAGGTTTCGTAGGTTGTATCTCCATCCCTGCCGTACTCATCGTAAAAACGGTCGAAGTGCCACCAGGGTTTCCAGATACCGAAGGAAAAATCAGGCCAGTTGGGTGGCCTGTAAGTGCTTGGTGTAGATGCTACAAGCCAGGTCACATCAGCGTTTGGAAGAGGGCCACCAGCATAGTACCTGGCATCTACTGCGACGATTGCTTCCCCCCCGGCGAAGTATGGGCCGTCTGTCTCTGTACGCGCTGTCACTTCGAATTCGGGCCGCCGGAACTCCTGAATCTGGAAGGTGTGATGATATTGCGTACCGTACAGGTTAGCCAGGCTACCCTCTGCATCCAGGATGATATTAGCGTAGCCCAGGTTCACATTTTTGGGGATAGTGAAGCTGAAATCAAACCCTGCCAGGCTGTTCACTTCGACTCGACCGCTGACAATTTCGTTGCCTTGCGGCTCAATGATCTTGTAACCTATAGACTGCACGGTATCCCCAACCAGCCCAACGTCTCCATCTTGTTTAGCCCCGATACGGCGGAGCCAGCCCTTGATATGCACTTCCTCACCGGGATTGTACATCTGGCGGTCATCGAATATATACCAGCGCAGCTCGTCATTCACAGACCTTGAGCTCCAGGCGCCCTCGTCCCAATAATATTGGGTGCGTGGCAACATGGCCTGGTCGGCCCCTTTGCTAGCAACCAGGTAGCTGGCGCCACTCGGGATGGGGAAGCGGGCAATTCCATCCTCTCCCGTGAGGACTTCAGAACTGCTGGAACCTGCAATGATGGAAACGCCTGCCAGTGGCGCTCCATCCTTCAACCCGGTTGTCCAGGCTACCAGATCGGTATGATCTGCAAAAGCATCCAAACCAATCTGGGTGACCTGGATCCAGGCGTGATTCGTCATCCAGGGCTGGGTCTGTTTTAGCAGCTCCTTAGGTGGGGAGACCATAACTATGAAGTGTCCAAAATTGCCATCCATTACCGGGCTCAGATCGATGCCTACTTCTGTCAGGATGTCGGAAGCGCTTTCCACTGGAATGGATTGGTCGAAAACCAGGTTGCCCGGAGGCACCGGCGGATTTTCTATTCGTCCATAATCGCGCAGATAATTCCTGAAAGCTGGCCAATCGGAGGGTTGTACCGCGTAAATCTTTACATCCAGGCGAGTATAGTTTATAGCGTAAACCGAGTAGACCGGCCTTGGAGCAGCCGGATCGATGGTAATAAAAACCTTATCCGAGCCAAAGAGGGCGGGTTCTGATGGGCCGACCCTGAAACTCAGGCGCGCCTGCCTGCCAAGATTCTGTCCGAAGATATCCTGTATCTCCCCTGAAACAGTCACAGTATAGGTGCTCTGTCCTTGGGTAGCGCCCTGGATTTCAAGGATGTCCCCGTATATATTCACGGAAGCGCCAGGAAGCTCGGGCTGGATGGTGATGAAATTTTCCTGGTAGGCATCAGGATCGATCGGGTTGGTAAAGTCGATATGGAAGGGCGTCATTGGCCGGCAAGGGGTTTCGGACCAGGCGCAGCCATGTCTCTCGATTCGTAAGGGAGGGTATGTATGGAAAGTGAAATATTCCGCCTCTTCCGTCACCTGGGGTCCTTCTGCCGATGGGGTGCCTGGCCCAACTTGAATGCTGATATTGGTATCTGCGGGTAGGGCTTCCAATGCCTTGAAAGCTAGCCAGCGGCCTGCCGGGGAATCCTTAACCAGCCTGGCGACCTGTTTGTCCGCCTGGACTTCTGTATCTGTAGCCAGTCTCACCTCGACCGAGCGAGCTCCGGCGAACACGTCGATCGTCGCAAGAACCGCCTCCGGTTCAATCCGCTGGTCAAAAGCAATGAAGAAGACCGGTTCGAGAGGTTGAGGCTGGTCATCAGGATAATGGCTGACCATTTGGGCAGGAGGGGTTGAAAAAGTCCACTCAATAGCCTTATCAAGCTCATTGCCGTTTATCGAACGAGTGCCTGCAGGGATGGTAACTCGATATTGTGTTGCTTTAGGTAGCCGGTCGATCAGATCAGAGTCATGTTGGAAGGTCAGCGTCTTTGTACCTAACCAACGCCAGGTCCCAGGTAAGGAAGGTTCTAAAACTACCGGCACCTGATCAGCCGAGAGCTCCTCCAGCGAGGTCAGGGGAACCATGGGTTGGTTGAAGGTAATATTCACAAACGGAGCGATGGCAATTTCTCCCTCCGGACCATAGCGCAGAACTTCCAGGGGGCCAGTTGAAATTGGCTCAGGTGGAATGGATGGCACGAGCGGAGGAAAGGCTTCCTGGATGGTCTCGCCTGTCCTGGGTGGTGGAATGGGGTCTTGAGCTATGCGGAAATCAAGCTGGTCTTCAGGATCGGCTGCCAGATGTTGAACGCGCTCTAATATTTGCTGGATTTCAACCTGCGATAGAGGCTCCCCCTCAACCGTGGGCATCCTTACTATTGGTTTCGGTTGTGCTTGACCTTCGCTAAGCAGGATGGGAACGCTACTTTGGTTGCTTTCCATAACCGGCACGCCTCCCTGGATAGGTGCGCTCGTATTTATGGGAATATTTTGACCTGGCCCGGCCGGTCGTGACCGGTACAGCACAGCCAGGATTAAACCCAATGATATCAACAAGATGAAGGCAACCAGCACTAGAATCCGATAGCGAGAAATTTTGATTGATCTAAAATATGCCATAGCCGGCCTCTCTTGAGTTACTATTCTTGGGCGTCCTATTAATTATATTTATCTTCGAGAAATAGACGTCCATTCAGCCGGGTTCGTTCCAATCCAGAAGGAATTGCTATAGGGTTAATAAAAACCGGCTCTCGATAGAAAAAATGATCGAGAGCCGGTAAGTGGAAAGCTGTGTACACTTGGATTTACTTCTCAGTGCGCCTCCTGCCCTAGCCCTTTCTGAAGTGGGGATTTTCTTTCAGCTTGAGCTGTCTCTTGGGCGCCTTCGCGCAAAGCAAACTGGAGCATGTATTCCAAAATCTTGGAGAATTGCAGTTCCTCGGTTACGAATTGGTATGCGCTTTCGACAATCTGCTGCCTTTCCTCTTCGTGCTGAAGATAATAGAGGATCGTCTTGGATAAGTCTTCGATCTCAGCGGAGACGTAGTGCACATCCTTTTGAAATTCACTACAATGCGGCAATACAGGCTCTGAAACGATAAGGGAACGGTTGGGGGCAGCCAGTACGAAACGAGAGAAGTTATCATCATACCAGGTGCGAGTAATATTTAGAGTTATTTTCGCCCGGTTGAGATAACGAGTACGCAGGTCGCCAAATATAAAGGGGTTTTGCTGGTTATCGGCAATATGGAATGTGACTCCATGGGGGCCCAGCTCTTTAGTTACCCGGTCGAGGATTTGGCTGCGTCGCCTTGTACCGCGTATCCCCATCCATAGGACATCGATATCACGCTTTAAATTTAAATCCTTGTACCAATATGTGCTTGCTCCCCAAGGGGCATACAAGGTCGGTAGTCCTGATTTGCTGCGGATCTTGGTGTAGATTTCCGAGGTATCAAACAGTAGGTTCAGCCATCCTCTTTCATATGCATACTGGTAATCACCGTAGTAACGATACCGGAAGAATATTCGATCCGACAAAGCAAGCGGTGGCGTACGGGATAATCCACGGGTAATAGAGGATCTTGAATAGCTTAATCGCCCTATCCTGGAGCGCCAACTCCCTAATTTATCCACCATACGGGGCGGGATCCTTAAATCCGGGAGACCTTCGGTATTCCAGTGAATAGTGATTGGGCGGATCTCCTGGTCTCTCGTAGCAGCCTGCTGCCAAATTGGCAGGATTTTGCCATAAGGGCCGAAAGTAAGAAGGATATCAACAGCCTCGGGAACGTCTTCATAAAAGAAAAAGTAAACTGGCTTATGGCCCAATAGCTTCAGTTCACTACCGATCATAAACGCGATTTCATCTCGCAGCTCCCATCGAGGGATTGCGACCTTGTACCCTGTTGATCTATGCGCCTCACCACTGATCAATATAAAATCCCTTCCTTATTTTGAGTGCATAATGTTGTTGTTAGCTTGTCGCTGTTCTCATAAGCATGCGTGACAAAATGCAGTGCACCTGGGTGTGTCATATGTTTGGCACACAGCGCCAATAAAGGCGTTGTTATGGATCAAGGGTAGTAGAACAACGATATATTCTGATACTCATACTTTTACCAGGGAGAAATACCTCCACACTCTGGATGCGTGTGCAAGTATCTCGAATCCATGAGGAAACCTCGGGTTCAACCGAACCGGTATTCTCATCAATAACAAACCAAACATTGTTACTCTCTCTAGTTGTTATACGAGCTGGATCAAAGTTATTGATGTCTCGGATGTTAGCTTCTGGTAAATAATAATCTCCTACCGGCGGGCTGGTTGCGTAAATTATGTCTCCATCCCTAATATTTTGTTTGACAAACGTGTAGGCCTCTTTCCAATTAGGACGATTCCCATTTTGAAACTGATAATATAAATAAATTTCACCCATTGAGCTGAATAGCAATATCGATAGAACGCCAAGTGGAAGTAACTTCGCCAAGCCGTCCGTGTGTTGGAATAATTCGTTTACGCCCACGGCTGCCAGGATAAGCCACATGAATAAAGTCATAAAGATATAGCGATCCACGGCAAAAAAGTTCACTGAGAGGAAAATCAGCAAAATTATCGGGAGTGCAGCACCGATAACAACGAGAAGGCTTGCCGGGTGTCTTCTTGTCAGAATGTATACACCACTAAAAAAACTTAAGGAAAATACCGGAACACCTATTTTGTAGGTTATCGATAATGTTAGCCGTAGAGGGGTTGTGTTAACCTGGTCGAAAAAAGTATCAAAGATACTCTTTGTGATGGATGAGCCGCTCATGACATAACGACTAATCTCAAACAGGATAAATGCGATTATGGGTACTAACAAGAGAAAAGCCATTTTCTTAATTTGGACCTTGGACTTTTCCATTGGAAGTATCCATAAGCTCAAAATGTAAAAAATTACAACCGGTAGAATAAAGAAAGCAAATACGCGTTCAGAGCTGGCTAAGTAAAACAAAATATAGAATAAAAGAAGATAACGCAGACGACCAGTTTTAAGTCCGAAATAGAATGCAAATAATGCGAGCGTAGATAAAAGCATCAATGAAGTATAAAACCGGGCATTTTGCGACCAAAAGATGTGCCAGGGAGACACAGCAAGTAGTAATAAGGCAACCAGAGTCAATTGATTACCAAAGATCTTTTTCATTGGAAAATATAAGATTGGGATCGATAGTATCCCAATCACTGCTGAAACCAGCCTGGCGCTCCACTCACTCACGCCTAATACGTTGAGAATTTGAGCCGTTAAAATAACAGAGGATGGTACCCAATTCCTGGCAGGGGGAATATTGTCCAGGATGTTCGACAGGTCCCCATAATTATGGAGAGCGTGGTCAATGGTGTAGATCTCATCGATCCAAAAGCTCCATTCCCCCAGCTTATAAAATCGCAAAACAGCCCCGATAAGTGTAAATGCTCCAAGGAGAATATATTGGAGAATTGCCTTCTCCTTGAGAGTCCCTAGAATCCTGTCAATCCGGTGAATATGGATTGAATCCCGAGCTATGAGTGAATTTGGTTCTGCAGTCAATGTTTTAATACTCCTCGGAGTAAGCCTCGAATAGCCCTCCAGTTGCCTTTGCGGCTCTCCCTGAGAGCGACGTTAACCGTCAGGTATGGTGCGCCAATCAGATAAAAGCCCAGCTTCTGCCAGGGAGAGGCATGCCTTTTCATGAATAACAACCAGTGCCTGGATTTATGCCGGGCATAGTCTTCACTATAGCCTTTTCCAAAGGTATGGCTTACCTCGTGATATCCAACTGCCTGGGGAACGTATAAGGCCTGGTAGCCTGCTTTTTGCAACCTGAGTGAGAAATCCAGGTCTTCTGGTCCAAATGGTCCAAACAGTGGGTCGAAGCCATTGAGCTGCTGGAAAACGTCTACTCGAACCATCATTGCGCCTCCACAAGAGACACAATTTCTTTGCCTGTCGTGCTGGCCCCGGTCGATTTCGTTATACCCTACCGGCATAATCCTCCAAAGGACAAAGTTTATCTTAGCGCCACCGCCATCATTGATCCGCTCTCGATCATGCATGAAGCGCAGCTTGGCTTGAGTTTGCCCGACCTTTTTATTCTCGCAGAAAGGAGCATAAAGGGCGTCTACAAAACCAGGTTCGACCAGGATATCGTTGTCCAAGAAGAGCAGGTGTGTGGCCTGAAGCTCGCAAATAGCTAATTCGCCGGCGGCGTTACGGCCTCCTGCCACACCCAGGTTAATTGAGTGGTAGTGGAACAAAACATCAGGATAGGTAGCCTGCACTGCCTCCGCAGTCTCATCGTGTGAGCCATTATCCCAAACTAAAACTCGGAAGGATTGTTTTTGGGCAGCAAAAAGGCGTGACAAACAGGCCAATGTCTTTTCACGCTGGTTGTAGGTAAGGATGATAACTATGATCCTCTCTTGGCTATTTTCTAACTCACTATTGACGGTCACAGCCAATTTGCTCCCATTATTCTCCATTTTTCCCTAACAGAAAATCTCCCAGATATCTCATTTGCGCCGCACAGGCAGCAAAACAAGCCTGTTGTTTTGTTCCTGGACTACGAGTTCCTGCCCGACATGGAATCCGTTGTTGGCCAATATTGTGGAAGGTGATGGCTGAGGCCACTCTTCCAACTCAAAGAAGCCAACCCAAAAATAATCTTCTTCCGCCTGATCCAACAAAGCCTTTGTATCTCTAACGTATACGGTCTGAAACTTTTCTTCCCCTAGTGAATCAAAAAAGTAGTCCAATGATGTAGAGATAGCCCAATCACCCGTCCGCAATCCCTTCGATATGACCGTAAGTGTATAAACGTTAATTGGACCTGAAGAGTCTGCTTCAGCAGCGGCCATGTGTTGAACAAGAACATTCCAATTGATCCGGCTTCCTAATTGGGGTCCTTCCCAGGCCATTCGGTTCGTTCTCATGTCATTTAAACCAGCGAGAATACTCAAGACGACAAGAGCTGCAATCCAAATGTTCCTTAACCAAAATGGATTTACACGATTAACGGCGGAAGAGATCAACATAAAATATGGGATGGCTATAAATATAAAATATCGATCAATCCAAACCGGCTCATCCGATACTTGGCTTATTAAAAAGAGGGAAATAACCGGCAAAAATGCGAGAATTATCAGCCAGGATGATCGAACAAGCTCTTCTCTTTGTGTACTAAAACCAGCCCGGAAAAGCCGCCAGATCCACAGTAGCAATGGCAAACCGAATAATAATAATCCAAATATTCTTAAATAACGGGGTCCAAGCGGTCCATTGAAGGTCACATAAAGGTTTAAAATACTGGTTAATCCAGGTTTTGGAATCCAATCGAGGTTCTTTTCCAGCCCACCGATGGCAAGTGCTTCCCGCACGACCAGATAGGCCCACGGGGAAAAGCACAAGAACAAAAATAGCATTGACAAGCTATAAGCCAGCACTCTTCGGCGTTGCCAGATCAGTAAAAATAAGAACTCAACTCCCACCACAACCCATCCATAATAATGTGTGTAGATCGCTAGCAGGTTTATTATGGTAAGCAGAGCAAGCTGTCCAGCGACTCCCCCTTTTGAATTGTATAAGCGAATAAAAAGCCAGAAAGATAGCATAGCCAGAAACGTGAAGAGGCTATACATGCGCAATTCTTGAGCGTAATGTATCATATAGCCATTGAAAGCCAGCAGCAGCAGCGACAGGTTAATTTCTTTGAGTTGAAATTTAAGTTCACGGCACAAAAGCAGAAAAGGCACCACCACGGCAATTCCTGGTAGAACAGGAAATAACTTTAGCCAGAGCAGCGAGTCGCCGCCTGCCATAATCCATAACTTAAGCAAAATGTAAAACAGTGGAGGGTGAACAATATCGGCCACGATGTAAGCGAACATGTCACGCCAGGCTTGTTGAACGCCGATCATACTAAAGGCTTCACCCCCCCATAAGCTGAAGGTAGTAATACGCCAGACGCGCAGAGCGGCAAAGAGTGCCAGAAGGATAGCGAAAACCATAACCTGCCAGGATAAGGCAAGATTTTCCTGCTTGTGAATCTTTATTGTTGGATGGGATACCAATTTACTAGTCATATTTTTCAATAACCCCTGTTTAGACTTGCTTAAGATTTAGTTTTACACGACGGATGAATTTCCAAAGGTTGTTGCGAAAAAGATTCCTCTCATACTCGTTGGCACTCATAAGTAGGTAGCCTATTGGGTAAGGTAGCACGCCAATTCCGGCAACCAGGAGCAAGGATATTAAAGAGACCGGTTCAATAATCTGTCGCAGTGCGAATATAGCAATACTCATAGGGATAGCCGGTAGTATAGTCGGCCATATCACTTTTGTTACCATTTCCTGTAGGCTTACTCCAATCACGCGCATGGCATAAGGGGCTACAAATCCGATACAGACGATTGTTGAAGGTATTAATGTACCCAGAGCCACTCCCATCAGGCCATAATAATTGACCAAAATGATTGACAGGATAAGGTTTGAAATACCTGAACCAATTGTCATGGCCGCTAGAGGCTGGTGCCGGGCCATTCCTTGCAGGACAAAACCTGCCGGCCATTGGCTTGTATCGATGAGGCTGGCGATAACAAGGATGGCGATTAAGTAAGCATATTCTGCATAGGCGCTACCAACCCATACAGATAGGATGGGATGGGCCAGGATAATAAGCATAAGGCCAACCGGCAAAAACATAGCTAGTGTAAGGCGGGTGCTGACAATATACAAAGTGCGCAGTTTTTCGCGATCTTCTTTGGCATGGATCTCAGATGCCATAGGTAACAGGAGCATGAGGAACTGCTCCGTAAATGTTTGGGGAAGTGTGCTTAGTTTGCGAGCCAGGTTGTAGGGAGTGACAGCACTAACAGGTAA
>CAZAQS010000097.1:0-16770 GCA_964486825.1 uncultured Anaerolineaceae bacterium
TGGCGCTTCGTCCAAACCAGCTAGCAAGCTTCCTAACATCACTAGATCCGCCCCAGCCGTGATCGCTTTAACGATATCTCCACTATATTTGATGCCTCCATCTGCGATGATCGGCACATTAACGGGACGGGCAGCTTGGGAACAATTGTAGATCGCACTGATCTGGGGCATCCCTGCTCCAGAAATGACACGGGTGGTACAAATTGAACCGGCTCCCACTCCTACTTTTATAATGTTTGCCCCGGCCTCGATCAATGCCTTCGTCCCTTCGGCAGTTACGACATTTCCAGCAATGATTGGCAGGTCGGGCCAATTACGGTGGATACGTTTTACCGCATCAATCACTCCGGCAGAATGGCCGTGGGCTGTATCCACAACCACCATATCCAATCCTGCCTCGACCATGTATTGAACCCGTTCTTCCACATCCTCGCCCACACCAACCGCGGCGCCGACCAGCAAACGCCCCTGATCGTCCCGGGCGGCATTTGGAAAATCACGCGATTTTTGGATATCTTTTACCGTTATCAAACCTTTGAGAATCCCCTTGTCATCTACAAGAGGCAGCTTCTCAATGCGGTGCTTTTGAAGCAACTTTTTGGCTGCTTCTAAGTCGATCCCTACCTGAGCCGTAACCAGGGGAGATGAAGTCATAAACTCGCTTACTGGACGGTCGAAATCATGCGGTTCAACAAAGCGGATATCACGGTTGGTGAGGATCCCGACCAGGCCGCCACCATCTGTAGTAACCGGAACACCACTGATATGGTAGTTCGACATGATGGCTTCTGCCTCACGTAGTGGAGCGGAAGGGGGAAGGGTTATAGGCTCGACGATCATACCCGATTGAGAACGCTTGACTTTATCAACCTCTGCAGCCTGGGCCTGCGGGGCCATATTTCTATGAATGATCCCCAAGCCCCCCTCTCTTGCCATGGCTATCGCCAGGCGAGCTTCTGTGACAGTGTCCATGGCCGCGGATAAAATGGGGATATTGAGCCTGATTTTTGGCGTGAGTTGTGTGGATACATCTGTCTGGTTGGGAAGAACCTGGGCAAAACCCGGTTCTACCAGTACATCATCGAAGGTGAGCGCCTCAAAGCGGTTGAAAAGTTCCTCGTTCATTCTTCCTCCTGGGATTTCTCCTCATCGAATTTAACCTACAAAGGCCCTGACTTGATCTGCCAGTTGGAGCGCCTTTCGCCCAGCATCCCCAGTGTATTTATCTACATCCATCAGCTCTTGCAAGGCGCCGGCATCCAAATACTTCTTAAGAATGGTGTCGCCAAGTAAACGCTCAACCAGAGGGTTCCCCTCCCCATTTTGGACGGAACTCCAGGCTGCGAGTGCGTGCTCACGTAGACGTGCATGCATTTCCTGCCGGTCTGCCCCGGCCTTGGTAAGCGC
Source organism: uncultured Anaerolineaceae bacterium (assembly GCA_964486825.1). GTDB lineage: Bacteria > Chloroflexota > Anaerolineae > Anaerolineales > UBA4823 > CAZAQS01. The sequence goes on from CAZAQS010000097.1 coordinate 1,408, forward strand.
CATCAGCACTCTCTCCGTAGCAGCGAAGGGACCGTAAATCTTTAAGTTACGTGAAATTGACTTTTCGTTTACTTTCAACCCTTTAAGAATCCTCGAACTCACGGTTAGAAGCTCGTCAGAAATCAAAAAAGCTTCCGGCAACATCGTACGGCGGTTGGCGCTATCATCCAAGGTACGCTCCAAAAGGGAATGAGCAGCATTATCCCAGGCGATGCGCGGGTATTGGGCAAGAGACCTGGCTAACGAGTCGATCTTTTCAGCATTGATCGGGTTGCGCTTAAAGGGCATAGCGGATGAACCAACTTGCTTCTTGCCAAAGGGCTCCTCAATCTCTGCGATTGGCGGCGATTGGAGAATACGCAGATCGAAGGCAAACTTATACAAAGATCCGCCCATACCTGCAAGCGCTGAGACCACGTTGTACTCTTGCTTGCGAGGATATGTTTGTGTCGTTACAGGGAAAAATGGAATCCCTAGCCGGTCACTCAACCTGGCTTCGAAGCCGGCGAGCTGCTCAATTCCAATCAATTCTGAATAAGCCGCCCCGGTGCCAACCGCGCCTTTAAATCCCTTTCCCCGCAGCCCATTCCTTTCGTTGGTAAGCCACCTGAGGTCTTCCAGAAGGTCTTGTGCATACTGGCTGAAACGGTAACCAAGCGTAGAAGGCTCGGCAGGTTGGAGATGGGTGTAACCCATGATTGGAATTTCTGCCCATATCTCGATCTTCCCGGCTAAATCCAACAGGAGAGCGCTAAGCTTGTCAAGAATTAAATCAAGAGATTGGCGGATACGCAGGACGTCGGCATTGTCCTCGATGTCCATAGAGGTCGCACCCATATGGAGGATTCCACCACCGACAGGACATTGTTCGGCGAAAGTCTTGAGCTCTGCCATCAAGTCATGGTGAATTTGAGATTCGATCTCTAAAGCGCGCTCCAGATCCACATCCCCGGCATGAGTGCGTAAATCATCCAACTGTTCGGTCTTAACCAGGCCGAACTCCCCCTGTACCTCAGCCAAAGCGAGCCATATTTGACGCCATAGACGGCGTTTATTAGCCTCACTCCAAATTGCGCGCATTTGAGGGGATGCGTACCGCCATGAAAACGGGGATAAATAAATTTCGTAATCATTCATTGGATGGTGTCGGAGGTTCATCGTTCTGAGGGCCTGTTTTTGAGGCCTGCAGATTGGAGGTGCGTCAGATACGCGTTTCAATCGATTATACGGAAAGGTATTGAGATTGGGAAGGGAGATAATCAATGCCGCGACTAAATCCATCTCCCAGGGCATTTCCATATTTCACCAAAGATGGCTATAATTAACACACCTTTGGCCTTGTGGCCGCTTTTTCGAATTCCCTTAACGTTGGCCTGCAGGATTAGCATTCAATCCTTACCAATTGAGCTGGCAATTATCTTGCAATCAAGTATCCAGTTAGAGTAAAAAATCGTAGTTCCCCGGAATTACAACTACAATTACTGGTAGATTATCAACAAGGAGGAAGACCCTGGAAACCCAACGGATCAGTAAAGATTTCGAGCCAGAGCAACCCCAAGAGCAGCTTCGCCCAGGAGGTATGCTGGGAAACCGGTACCTGATCCAGGGCGTTATAGGCGTCGGTGGTATGGGGGCTGTTTACCGTGCCAGAGACATGCACTTCCCCAATGTGGAAAAGAGTGTGGCTGTAAAGGAAATGGTGAACCAGGGGCGCGACCCGGTGATACGAGATACCATTGTCAGAAATTTTGAACGGGAAGCCAATATCCTTGCTACATTAACTCATCCAGGTATCCCGCGTATCTATGATTACTTTACACATAACGAACGCTCTTACCTTATCCTGGAATTTATTGATGGCAAAGATCTGGAAGCTCTCCTGGAGGAAACGGTAGGTTTAATTCCCGAAGCCCAGGTCATTGCCTGGGCAGTCGAGCTGTGCGACGTTCTGCATTACCTCCACACCCATAAACCTGAACAGATTATTTTCAGGGATATGAAACCCTCGAATATCATGATCAACCAGCATAACCACGTTGTGTTGATCGACTTTGGGATTGCCAAGCCTTTTGAATTGGGGCCAAAAGGCACTATGATTGGGACAGAGGGATATTCCCCTCCAGAACAATATCGGGGAGAAGCTACACACCTAGCAGATATCTATGCTCTAGGAGCAACGATGCACCACTTGCTGACGAAACGTGACCCTAGGCTAGAAGCCCCATTTTCTTTCAGTGAGAGGCCGATCAGGGAGATCAATCCAGAAGTCTCCTTGGAGTTGGAAACCATCATCTATACCGCGGTCCATTACAATCCTGAAAACCGGTTTCCGAGCGCGCAAGAAATGAAGGAAGCCCTCCTGGCAATCGCTCACCAAGCTACGCCTGCCAGCAATAAGGTTGTACCAAACCTTGTTACTGCCAAAGCGGGAAGCACTAAGCTGGTTTGGAGCTTTGAAAGCGAAGACGAAATTCGTGGCACGGCTGCCTGCGATAACAATGTGTTGTATTTTGGATCCTACGACAACAACCTGTACGCTTTGGACGCCATCACCGGTGAATTCATCTGGAAATATCCTACCGATGGGGGAATCGTGAGTAAACCGGTTGTCGAGGACGATAATATTTATATTGGATCCGAAGACAGGCGCGTCCATGCCGTTTATGCTCGTTCCGGAAAGGTCATTTGGACGTATTATACAAACGGTGAGGTGCGATCTTCTCCCCATCATTCTGATGGACATATATTTATCGGTTCAGATGATGGGCATCTATATGCAATTAATGCCTTAATCGGAAGAAAAGCCTGGGAGATAAATATCGGAGCGCCAGTCCGGTCGACTCCCATGATCCACAATGACTTGATCTATTTTGGAGCCGAAAATGGGGAGTTCTTTTGTACGGATTTGAGCGGAAAGATTAAGTGGCGGTTTAAAGCCAAACGAGCAATTACTTCTTCAGCCGTTGTTCATCAGGGGATGGTCTTCTTTGGCTCAGTCGACTCGACCCTGTATGCTTTGGATGCAAAAACAGGTTGGGTCATCTGGCGTTACCGTTTGAACAGGCCTACCATTTCAACCCCATATATATCAGAAAATTACTTATTTGTTGGCGCTACGAGTGGCGATATCACCTGTCTGGATATTCGGACTGCAAAGGAAGTCTGGCATTTTTCCACCGACCACCAGGTCACCGGCTCGCCGCTCGTATTTAAAGACTCCCTTTACTGTGGTTCTGTAGACGGTCATCTCTACAGCTTAGAGTACCGAACAGGACGCCTGCGCTGGAAATTCCGGACGGAAGGCCCGATCACCGGAACTCCCATCGCGGAAGATGAAACTATCTATATCGGCTCGACAGATCATAGGCTTTACGCTCTAGCAGCTTGACAACCTTTGCAGCACCGGAGATCTCTGAGTGACAACATTCATCCAAAAACTATTTCGTAAGAGCAAGCCCTCCCAATCTCAAGAAGAAGAGGCTTCGTTATTAGAGCCACCGGAAACAATTTCAAGTACCGAGGCAGAGGAGCCCCTCGACCCAGCACAATTAATCGTTGGCTGCGCTCAATCGGTGGGTCAACAACGAGATCATAATGAAGATGCCCTCTTCACATTGACAACCACGCTGGCGAGCGATACGCGCCAGATTCCATTCGGCCTCTATATCATCGCAGATGGCATGGGGGGGCACCAGCATGGCGAAGTAGCCAGCGCGCTCGCCATCCGCGCGATGGCAGGTCATGTCATCCGTGAGCTCTACCTGCCTTTGTTCAATTTAATTGACCGGGCTCCCCGGCATTCCCTTCAGGAAACAATGGAAACAGGTGTAGAGGAAGCCAACCAGGCCGTACTTAAAAAGGATATGGGAGGCGGTACAACACTGACAGCCACCTTGATTTTAGGAGACCGCCTAACGATAGCTCATGTAGGAGATAGCCGGGCTTATTTGATTGATATGGAACGAAATATTGAGGTTCTCACCCGAGATCACTCCTTGGTTAAGCGCCTGGTGGAATTGGGCCAGATATCGCCGGCGGAAGCAGCTATCCATCCCCAACGGAATGTACTTTACCGGGCCCTGGGGCAGGGTGAACCTTTTGTGCCCGATATCATCACCGCCCCGCTCCCCCACCCCGGCTACCTGCTCCTGTGTTCAGATGGTTTATGGGGCGTAGTGGAGCAGGAAGAGATGATCGATATCATTTTTTCAACACCTCACCCAGAACAAGCCTGCCAGAAGCTTGTGCAGGAAGCAAATAACGCTGGTGGACCCGATAATATATCTGCAATTCTGGTCAGAATGCCTTAACCATCCATGTAATACCGTTTTGTCTTAATCAGGTTCCTTATAGCTGGTCACTTTTCTGATGTCTAAGAACTCGAACCTTTACGCCCGCTTAGATCTACCCATTGGCGCGACGCCAGAAGAGGTGCGCCGCGCCTACAGAGAGGCTGCCCGGCGACTTCACCCCGATAAAAATGTTGAGGTTGGCGATACACAGCTTTTTCTAGAAATCCAGGAAGCCTATGAGATCCTTTCTGATCCGGAAAGACGATCCGAATATGACTCTTCTCTCGGACATGATCTGGCTAACCCTCAGCCATTAAAAGTCAATACTCTTTACAGCCGCTCAAAACTGCCCAGGATTAAAGAACCCCAACTGATCTACTCTACCATTGGCATCACAACCCAGGGAGATGAGAACTCTTCTTTAACTCCTCCCACTAATCTATGCCTGGTGATCGATTCGTCCACATCGATGCAGGGAGTCTGCATGGATACGGTCAAGGAAACCGCTATCGAATTAACTCGCCAGATGAAACCGACAGATATATTTTCCCTGGTCTCATTTAATGACCGGGCAGAGGTATTGATTTCAGGTGGAACAAGTCAGGATTATTCAAAGTTCGCTTCTACCATACGTATGCTTCAAACAGGCGGCGGGACGGAGATCTTCCAGGGATTGCAAGCAGGTGTAACCGAGGTAACCAATCATCGCCGGAGAGGGAGCCTCAATCATGTGATCTTGTTGACAGATGGCCACACCTATGGAGATGAGGCTGCTTGCCTGGATCTCGCAAATGAGGCAGCTTCATTCGGGATAGGCATCACCACCCTTGGAATAGGCACACGCTGGAATGATATCTTCCTTGATTCAATTGCTTCCCGTACGGGTGGTACCAGCATCTATATTGCTGGTCCAGAACAGATCCATACTTCTTTAAGTGAAGTTTTCAATGGAATCAGCAAAACTTATGCTGAAAACATAACTTACCAATTTGAACTAGGCCCTGCAGTAGAATTGAAATACGCTTTCCGCCTGCAACCAGAGGCCGGTCCATTAGGGATTGAATCCCCTCTAAAGATCGGCAGCATTCCCAAAAACGGAAACAGCAGTTTGATCCTCGAGTTCTTGGTTCAGGAAGTACCCAGGGATGTGAATTACCTGTATTTGGCAAAAGGCCGCCTTTCGCTCAGCAATCCGTCCCCACATGACCTGCCTATCGATATCCGCTTGGATCTGACTAGAGAAATCGGATCCACTACGACATTCGAAACGCCCCCTCCTTCGATCATGCAAGCCATGTCAAGGTTAACGCTTTACAGGATGCAGGAGCAAGCACAGAAAGAGCTGAAAGCAGGGCATTCAAAAGAAGCAACCCGGCGGTTACAAAACCTGGCTACCCACTTATTATCCATGGGCGAAAGCGATCTGGCTCTGGCTGTGCTCAAAGAAGTGGACAATATCCAGAAATCCCACAGCTTGAGCGAAGAAGGGATCAAACGAATTAAATATGGAACCAGGTCACTTGTTAAACCCCCTTCTTGATGCTGGTTTAGTTTTGGAAGCACGCTCGTGCATATCAGGAGATAAACCATGATCAGTTGTAAATCCTGCCGGAGTACTTTGGTAACAGGTGCATTATATTGCCTGGATTGCGGAGCTCCTTTGGTTCAACTTCCAAATAGCGAAAGCAAATCGGCGCAACCAGAGCGTGAGGCGGATTTCGAAATCAACCCTCCTGCCAACAAGATACCCTTGATTTCCGTTGTTTCATTGCACGTCATTGAATTCGGTCAGATCATATCCTTAACAGGCCGACAGGAATTTACACTCGGTAGATCCGCTGGAAGCCAATCAATTTTACCGGATATAGACCTGGCGCCTTTCGAAGCTTATGAAAGAGGGACTTCCCGTTTACACGCTTCGATAAAATTGGATGGTCAATTTGTTTCGATCACCGACCTGGGTTCTGTAAATGGAACTCTTTTGAATGGAAAAACAATGCCTGTTCACGAGCCCCAGCCTCTGAGCAATGGCGATATGATCTCTCTCGGAGAGTTAAAGGTCCAAATCCTCATCCCCTGGTAGATGGAGGCGCTATAATAAAGCTATGGCAATTACAATTATTCTACACATTCAGAACGAAGAGGCAGTTGTAGGGGAGGTTGATGAGTTACCTGGATCTACAGATAATATCATCAGCGTTATCAATCCCAGGAGGATTGATGGAAAAGACCTGCATTACCTTTCGGAAAATGTAGTTAATGTGGTATGGCCCTTACATCGCGTCACTTTTATTGAAATTATGCCTTCGAAGGAAGAAGAGGAGATCTTCGGATTCGTAAGGGAGTAAAACATGTCAGATATGTCTTTTACAAATCGCCGTATCCTGGTAGTAGATGATGAAGAACGAATGGTGCGTTTTATTCGTTTGAACCTGGAACACGATGGTTTCCGAGTTACCGAGGCCTTTAGAGGGACGGAAGCCCTGAATAAGTTGAGAAGCGCTTTACCGGATCTAGTACTTTTAGACGTCATGCTGCCGGACATCGACGGTTTCGAAGTCCTAAGAATGATCAGGGAAGTCAGTACTGTTCCTGTGATCATGTTGACAGCAAAAGGAGAAGAGGATGATCGGGTGCATGGCCTCGAACTGGGCGCTGATGACTATGTGACCAAGCCATTCAGTCCTCGGGAACTGGTCAGTCGTGTTCGAGCCGTCCTGAGACGAAACGAGACTGCCAGTGGCACTACCCATGGGTTGATCGAAGTTGATGACAGGCTAAAGCTGGATTTTGACCGCCATGAAGTTTGGGTTGACGGTAAGCTGATCAACCTCCGGCCCACAGAATACCGGCTTCTTTATCACCTTGTTCAAAACGCAGGTTGGGTGATCTCCCATGACCAGTTATTGGCCAACGTATGGGGCTATGAATATAGAGACGAGCCTCATTACGTCCGGCTTTATATCAATTACTTGAGGAAGAAAATTGAGGAAGATCCCTCAAATCCAAGGTACATCCTGACAGAGCGAGGCATCGGATACCGTTTCGTAGATTTTCAACGAAAAAAAGATGAAGAGTCTCAACGATAGGTTCCCAAAAGCATAAACTCTATGAAGGGAGCAAGCGGTGATTGCTCCTTTTTTCGTTCAAGCTCCTTGCCAGCGCTTGCACTCTAGGCTATACTCCATTGTTATGGAGAGTAAAATGACACAAAAACAAAGAATACTATTGGTTGACGACCACGAAGTCGTCCGTCTCGGATTAAAAGCGCTGCTCGATCGCCACCCGAACTTCGAAGTGGTCGCTGAGGCAGGAACTGCTCGAGAAGCAGTGGAGCGGGTAGGCACCCATTCTCCGGATGTGGTCGTAATGGATATCCGCTTGCCGGGTGGCTCTGGGATTGAGGCATGCCAGGAAATAGCCGAGAAATACCCGAACACGCGTGTCATTATGCTCACCTCCTATGCTGAAGATGAAATGCTTTTCTCGGCCATTCGAGCGGGAGCAGCCGGATATGTGCTCAAACAAATCGGCGGGGATGATTTGGTCAGGGCGATTGAAGCCGTAGGTAGGGGAGAAGCCTTGCTGGATCCGGCGGTTACGCAGCGGATCTTTCAAGAAGTCCGCAAAGCTGCCCGAGAAGAAGAGGCGTCTGCATTTTCGGCTCTCACTCAACAAGAAAAACACGTTTTGCTGCTGGTTTCTGAAGGAAAAACCAATCGGGAGATCGCAAAAGCCTTATTCCTGGGAGAGGGAACCGTTCGAAACTACGTCAGCAGCATCCTCTCAAAACTGGGAGTTAGTAACCGGGCTGAAGCAGCCGCATATGCAGTAGAGCATAATTTGAGGGATTATCTTTAGCGAAAAGTTTCGAGTTTAAATAATCCATTCATTCAAGAACTCAAAGGGAAAACGAATCTGAGGAGGAAGCCGAGTCCTTCGACCCATCCCGTACTTGCTGGTAAGCCAACCCCCATAACCAATCTTGAACATAGATTTCAATCTCTTCTAGTAACTCGATATGACGGACCAGAGTGGCTATAAGATCGCGGCTGTCGCTAAGGATCTGTATACATGCTGCCTGGTTAACACCCTCTATAACACCTTGTTCTTGCATCATCCGCTGAAAGGAGGCTGATTTCAGCCCGATGATCGAGCGCGCATTTTTGATCCCATTGAGCACGACGCCAAATGTAAGCAAGCTCTCCTCCAGGTCAGAAAAGACCTGGTGAAGGTCATCGAGTATTTGGGACTTCCGGTGAGCGGCCTCCGATCTCATCTCCCTTAATACAGCCAGGCTTTGTGGCCCAGCCAGGACAAGGCCTTCGACTAGCTGCTTCATAGGAGAAGCATTCCCCTCTTCAAGACAACGAATTAAGATATCTCCTGCTTGAAGCCGAACATATGCCCGTTCCACGTAAGAGTAGACGGCATATATCGGATCATCAGCCATTGAATCTATCCCGGCATTCTCGACAAGGGCACAATGCCCTGAGATAGTGCCAGTTGTAAATTCCGTAATGGTGGCCATCCTCCCATTCTACCGTGAGAGCGTACGTACCCACCGCTTCCAGGCTACGCACCTTGACTGCAGGCGAATTTTCTTCCGGCATACTGAACACATCCGGATCAGGTTCAGTGCTCATTTTCTCGTGACCTCCCCGGCATTGAGCACAAGGGCAGGCATGGCGTAAAAGTGAGAATGAGTATGTGCTGGTATGTCCATCACTCCAGCTGATAATTAATTGGCTGATATTCCTATCAGCGGTAATACCCGTGGGTGCAATTTCCAACTTTTATTCCTTAATCGGTTACGGATAGCTCTTCTAAATCCACGTACAACGCAGCCGTTATCCACTACTATATACTGATTACCCTTTTAATGCAAACGGATACAGGGCTTCCTTTTTACCCAAACAAGATATTCAAGGATTTTGAATAGGTTGGAGATAGTTGGCGACTGCCCAGCCGGCCCGAGCTTCCTCATAGGGGGCAGTTAAGTACCACCAGGTATATCCATCTGCTTCTTGTGGCCCACCAGTAATTTCGAATACCTCTGCTTCAATTCCTAATGCTTGCACTGCCCCTTGTAGGCTTGCTTCTGACCTTATTCGCAGCCCATCCCCACCGGTACCGGAAATTTGTACAAAGGTTCCTAGACCAAGCGTACCTTCTTGTGGGGAAGGGGGAACTGGAGAAGTGGCTGTCGCCTGCATGGTTGGGGTAGGTGTTGGAGGGGGGATGGTAGCTGTGGGTGCGTGAATGACGTTCAAGACAGCTGTGGATGCGGCAGCCGGGGTGGGCTCAGGGCGGAAGAACCAAAAAACACCTATCGTAAGTCCGAACAAAGCCAGTCCAAACAGGATGGCGCCAATAATGACACCTGGTCCAAACAAAGCACCTCTAGGAATCTGATCACCCATTTTCCCTCCAGGCAGCATCAAGAAAGGCAAACCTCAAACCAATCATAGAGAAGTCCATTGCCTCCAATTAATTCCAGCGGAGATCGAAGCCAACTATTCATTTTCTTTCAGATCAGGTATTTCCTTTTTATCAAAGAGTCGGTGGGGGGTATTCGGTGGAACAAGGACTTTGAGAGCCCTTGGAACCACATCGATTTCAACCGGGCCTTCGGTATGTATAGGTTCGCCATCTACTTGAACGAACATTTTCGAATCCGACTCCAGAATAAGCGAACGAAAAGGGTAATGGAGAACGCGTTCCGACTGGTGATGGCGTCCGGCTAACAGATCCCAAGCGATTTGTAGAGTGTCTCCCATGGTCTCCCCCTTAAAAAGCCATAAGTCCAACAGCCCATCATCCAGGCGTGCTTGCGGAGAGAGCTCAGCAAGTCCACCAGCATAGAGGTGGATATTGCTGACCACAGCCAGTAAGTAATGACCGCTCAGCTCCTTTCCATCTACTTCGACCTGCAGGTTCATGCCATGCCAAAAACTAGCGTTCCATAAAGCAGAGGCGGCATACTGAAATAAAGCAAATTGTTTTTCCCAGCGCTCGCGAGGTTCGATCTGATGGACGACATATGCATCCAGGCCAATCCCCGCCCATAATAAAAATGCATGTTGATTACAACGGCCGACGTCCGCAAGGCGCACTTCACCTTGGGCGAGCTGGAGAGCGCTTTCATCAAGCGCGCTTTCCCGGCTCCAGGTTAATCCGGAAAGGCCCAATTCTTGAGACCATACATTTGCAGTTCCTGCTGGCAAAACACCCAAAGCTGTACCCGTTCCCAACAATCCATTGATTGCCAGGTTTACAGAACCATCCCCGCCTACGACAAAGAAGGCATCCAGTCCTTTTTCCCCCGCCTCTTTAGCAAGTTCCTTGAGATGTTCACCATTGCGTGTTTTTATTAGCTCAAGCTCCCAACCATAGCGGCTTAAGATATTAGCTGCCCTGGAAGCCACGAGGCTAGAAGGAAAGCTACCAGCAGTAGGATTGTAGACGAGATAACCTTTGGGCATTCTGTCTCCTGTCAAGCTTTCTGATTGTACTTGAAAATATCCCGAGTGGTAAACGCCTTTAATCCGCCGGATGATCCCAATATTTCGAGTTGGCCTGATGATCGAAAGGTCCCCAATTCATGCTAGAATAGAGTGGTTAGGACGGATTGCAAATGCTGGACACCCCCTTACTCAATAACCGGTATCAACTTGAGAAAAGCATCGGCACGGGTGGCATGGCAGTTGTTTACCGAGCACGCGATCTCATGCTCGAGCGAAACGTTGCCATAAAAATCCTAAGGGAGGATTTTTCTTCGGACCCTAGCTTCAGGGAACGTTTCCGCCAGGAGGCAAAAGCTGCTGCTAATCTTTACCATCCCAATATTGTAACGATTCACGATTTCGGACTGGATTCAGGCCGGCTCTTTATTGTAATGGAAAACGTTCCTGGAACCGACCTCAAAAGCATCCTTCAACGAAGAGGTCGCTTCACGGTGGAAGATGCCATTAACCTGATTGTGCAGGCCTGCGCTGGCATTGGATACGCACACCGGGCAGGGTTGGTGCATTGCGACGTAAAACCTCATAATATGCTGGTGACCCCAGATATGCGGCTAAAGGTGGCTGATTTTGGGATTGCCAGAGCTCTTGCATCCATACAACCGGATGAAAAAACCAACGTCGTCTGGGGATCCCCACAATATTTCTCCCCGGAACAGGCCGGAGGCAGCGCGCCATCCCCGGCCTCCGACGTTTATTCACTGGGGGTTGTTTTATACGAGCTGATCACCAGCAGGCTTCCATTCATTGGCACGTCTGCCGATGAGCTGGCTGCTATGCATCGCGATACAGCTCCTACTCCAGCTCAGGTGTTGAATCCAGATATCCCTGATACCCTCAACCAGATCCTTATAAAAGTGTTGCAAAAAGAACCCTCTGCCCGCTATCGGACCGCGGACCAACTTGGCCGAGTACTTCTAACCATTACAAATCCTACCAGCCTGACTACCCCAGTTGCCTCCTTCTCGGATGCCGCTACTATCGCTCCTGTCTCTTTTCCAGCAGCCCAAGCACATGAAGATGTTTTACCAGAACCAGTTCCCCCGGTTAGGAAGACCAACCCAAACTCGGTTGATGTCTCCCCGCGCGCGGACAATCCTCTGGACATTGATTGGGGAACCCTGGCTCTCGGTCTACTTGCCTTATTGGCAGTAGGTGGATTGATACCTTTTTGGCTTTGGGTGTACCTGGTTTATAATCCCCCCGTTCCTTAGGATAAATAAATGGCCCCTCAATACGTTATCTCCCCGTCCATCCTTTCCGCAGATTTCTCCCGCCTGGGAGAGCAAATTGCCGAAGCCGAAGCCGCGGGCGCCAATTGGATACATATCGATGTGATAGACGGTCATTTCGCCCCGAATATCACGATGGGCCCCTTCATCGTTGAGACATGCCGCAGGATAACACAGTTACCCCTGGATGTGCATCTGATGATTAATTCTCCCCAAAACATGGTGGAGGCCTTCGCAAAAGCCGGCGCTAGCATCCTTTACGTACACGTAGAAAATTCACCCAATCTACACAGCCTCCTCCAGAGGATTAGAGCATTAGGATGCGCGCCCGGGTTAGTAATCAACCCGGGTACCTCACCGCTGCTCCTGGAGCCCGTATTACATATGGTAGATGTGGTGTTGGTAATGAGTGTAAACCCTGGCTTTTCCGGTCAAACCTTTATTCATGAAGTAACTCCAAAGATAGCACAAATTCGCCGCATGATGAATGTAACAAATCCAAAAGCAGTGATAGCCGTTGACGGAGGCATCACCCAGGATACTCTTCCTCAGGTTATTGAAGCCGGAGCCCAGGCATTTATTGCCGCTAGTGCAGTATTTAAACATCCTGAAGGGATCGCGGCGGGAATGGATGCGTTGCGAGCTTGCTTCCCAGTTTAAAACGAAAATCGCGGCTTGCTGGGCCGTGATTTTCACCAATTATGTTGCACTAATTAATGGTTTAGGATTGAAACGATCTTTAAATCAAAGCTCTCAAGCGGTTTTAACGAGAGTCCGCATACACTTGGTACACAGTACTTTCTGCTGCTTGCGCCCCTCTTCATAGACTGTCACCGTTTGGAGGTTTGGGCGAAAAGTCCTGCGAGTAGCTTTCTTTGACCAAGGCCGGTTACGCCCAAAAGTTGTTTTCTTACCACAATTTGCACACGTGGCCATCTTGTTACATCCTTTCCCAGAAATCCAGTCCGAAGGCAGGATTCTAATCTAGTAAGCAAATTCGATTTATTTGAAACACAAAATGTAAGATCTAAGGCTATAATAGCGTCTTGCACATTACATTTCCACAGCAAGCCAAAAAGCCTGCACAAAGCGGGCCAATCTTACCACAAATCAGATCCGATTTCAAGCCGATTACAGGAGACTGTAATGACCGACGAAAAAACACCTATTGGCAGCATTCATATCTCGCCCCGTGCGATTGCCACGATAGCGTATCACGCCGCTCTACAATCGTATGGGGTGGTTGGTTTGGCTCCGAAAAATTTAGTGGACGGCTTGACTCAGGTAGTCGTCAAGGATCCAACCCACGGCATTGAAGTTTCATATGATGGCGAAAATATCTTTATCGATGTTTATATCGTTGTTGAATATGGAACGAGGATAAAATCAGTAGCTGCTAGCGTCGGTAACACAGTTCGCTTCCACGTAGAAAGGGCGTTAGGTATGCCGGTTAATGAAATCAATATTCATGTCCAGAACCTGCGCATTAGCGACATCGATTGACGGGGGCTTGTATAGGAATGGGTAACCGTTCTCTACCCGGTTTGTTCGTTAAAGCAAGCCAAAGCGTAATGCTTTGTTTCGCTTCAAATAGGAGTCCCCGCCCATGACCTCCACTTCAAACCCAAGTGATCACTCCCGGCATAGCAGTATCCGCAGTCACCCGATTGATGGTCAGGTCCTAAAAAGGTTAACCGAAGGCGCCTTAACCTGGCTGCGCACCAACCAACAAACCGTAAATGCATTGAATGTATTTCCAGTACCGGATGGAGATACGGGGACCAATATGGTTCTCACATTGCAGGCCGCGTATGATGAGATTGCAGATTCAACTGAGAATAACGTGGGTAGGATGGCGCATTCTATCGCCCATGGTTCTTTGATGGGAGCCCGTGGGAACTCCGGAGTAATCCTTTCTCAGCTTTGGCGAGGCTTCGCACGCGCCCTCGATCATATTGAGGTTATGGATGCAGAAAGCATGGTGCGCGCTTTCTCAACCGGCAGAGATACGGCATACAAAGGCGTTGTCCGTCCTGTGGAAGGCACAATTTTGACGGTAGCCAAGGATATAGCTGCTGCATCAGAAGAGGCTCTCAAATTTACCACAGATCCATATGTGATCCTTGAGAGAATCGTTCAGGCTGCAGACCTGTCCGTTGCACGCACCCCTGATCTACTCCCCGTTCTAAAAGAAGCCGGAGTGGTGGACTCTGGTGGCAAAGGCCTATTTTATATCTTCGAGGGCATGCTACGTTATATCCATGGTCAACAGCTAGACACCGCTACCTCAACCGTCCAGCCCTTGAGCGCTATGAAGCTTGCCGAATCGATGGTAAGCGTGGAGGAAGGTCAAGACTTTGAAGTCGTTGTAGACTTTCGCCCCAAAGAACCTCTTACTCTGGAACGTTTCTATGCAGATCTCGAACAAATTGGTACTTCCATCCAGGTAGGCGAGGGGGAGGGGATCTACCGGTTACATATCCATGTCCCTACTGATAAACGCTATGACCCAATCGAGTATACGATGTCTCTAGGAACAATCACCAAGGTAACCATGGAAAACCTGATCGATCAAATGGATACCCTGGAAAAAACAGAGCAAGATACATTATCTTTTACCCTCGTGGAGCCCGGTCAAATCGCGGTTGTCTCCGTTGCGCCAGGAAAGGGCATTGCCCGAGTTTTTGCAAGCCTGGGAGCAGCTGCGATAGTAGAGGGGGGACAATCCATGAACCCAAGTACTCAAGAAATCCTGAAAGCCTTCGAGAACCTACCTACGGACAAAGTGATTATCCTCCCAAACAATAAAAATGTCATCCTGACCGCAGAAGCCACCTCCCACCTTACGGTTAAGAAACTGGCTGTTGTGCCCAGCCGTACAATTCCCCAAGGCCTCTCAGCCATGCTCCGGCTTATCCCGGATGGGGAGCTGGAAGAAGTAGTGGAAGAAATGAATGCAGCTTTGAACGATGTCGTAACCGGCGAGATTACAACTGCCACACGAAGTGTAGAAATCGATGGGGTGGAAGTTAAGGAAGGCCAAATCATCGCCCTTTTGAATGGCAAACTTGTCCTTGCTTCCACGAATAACAAGGATGCTTGCTTGGGACTTCTAGAGAAGGCTAATGTAGAAAACCATGAGCTGATCACCCTTTTCCATGGGAATGGCATTGATCAGGAAGAAGTGAAGGAGATAGCAGATGCGATCCGGACGACCTATCCCGCCCAGGAAGTAGAGTTGCATGAAGGCGGGCAACCGCATTATCAATTTATCATTTCTATTGAATAAGTAAATCCCATGTCAAAAGTTTGCAT
>CAZAQS010000098.1:0-16525 GCA_964486825.1 uncultured Anaerolineaceae bacterium
AACAACTCTTTCCCTACACGACGCTCTTTCCGATACCTTTTCCCTACACGACGCTCTTCCGTTCGATCAAGATCTCCGACGGGAGCAGGACCCTCAGCCTCATGAATTCTTTCGTGCCTCGTCGATCGTTCCTATCATATAGAACGCCCTTTCAGGCAGATCGGAAAATTCATCACTCAATATCCGCTCGCAACCCTCCAAGCCCTCCTCCAGAGAAACAAGCTTACCGGGCATACCGGTGAACTGTTCGGTTGTGAAAAAGGGCTGCGTCAGAAAGCGTTCCAGTCGCCGCGCCCGGTACACAATCCGGCGGTCTTCCTGGGATAGCTCCTCCAACCCCAGCATGGCAATGATATCCTTCAAGCCCTCGTAGTTAGCCAGAGTACTGCGGATCTCTTGAGCTACCCTGTAATGGCGGTGGCCTACAGTATGTGGTGAAAGCATTTTGGACCCAGACTGGAGCGGGTCGATAGCAGGGTACAACCCCTCGCTGGCTCTGCGACGGGAAAGCACGATAGAGGCCGACAGGTAAGCGAAGATATGGACGGCGGCCGGGTCGGTAAAGTCATCGGCCGGGACGTAAACGGCCTGCACGGAAGTGATCGCGCCGCTGGCGGTGTTCGATATTCTCTCCTCCAGCTCGGCCAACTCAGTTGCCAGGGTCGGCTGGTACCCTACCCGGGAAGGGATCTGGCCCATCAAACCGGAGACCTCTGATCCAGCTTGAATGAAGCGGAAGATATTATCGATCAGTAGAAGCACGTCCTGGTTGGCGTCATCACGGAAGTACTCGGCCATGGTCAAAGCCGCGTGCCCGACCCGGAACCTTGCTCCGGGTGGCTCTTTCATCTGGCCGAAGATCATTACCGTGTTATCTAACACACCGGCCTCCTGCATCTCCCGGTAAAGCTCCTCGCCCTCTCGCGACCGTTCGCCAATCCCGCAGAAGATGCTCACCCCCTCGTGCTCGCCCACCACATTATTGATCAGCTCGGTGATCAGTACTGTCTTGCCTACCCCAGCCCCCCCGAACAAGCCGGCCCTGCCGCCGCGCTCCAAAGGTGTCAGGATATCGATGGCTTTGATACCGGTCTCGAACACCTCGGATTGGGTGGATTGGTGAGTCAGATGAACCGGAGCCTGGTGGATCGAACGCCATTCAGCGCCCTCGATTACACCTTTGCGGTCGATGGGCTCCCCAAAGACGTTGAACATCCGTCCCAGTACCTGCTCTCCAACCGGAACCTTGAAATGCCCACCTGTATCGATCACCCGCTGGGTGCGCGCCAGGCCTTGCGTGGGGACGAAGGAGATGCCACGCACATTCTGAGCGTCCAGGTGGCTGATCACTTCGATCGAGACCTGGTTCTCGTCGCCTGCTATGAGGCGATTATAGAGCGCTGGAAGCTGGCGCGGAAAGTAAACATCGACGACGCTGCCGCGCACCGATACCACTGTCCCAACATTATCTCCTACTCCATCTGCACCCTGACGGATATGTACCTGCTCGTCCATATACTTAATACCTCTTCCCCCTGTCCAGCATTAAGCCCCCGGTAAAATCTTACCATTCTTTTCACGCGGGCACAAACAACAGGGGGAAATCAGTGGGAATGGTCAATTGCTCGTGCCAGTTGTCACCGTCTCTGTCTCAGGTATGAAGGTTGGCGATTGCAGGTATCGTAACAGGTCGGACTCAGGCGGCAGCACCAGAGTCGAGCCGTCGTTGAGGATATTCCCATACGCTTGCAGGCGCCGGGTTAAGGAATAGAATTCCAGTTCCCTGCCGTAAGCCTCCGCATAGATGGCAGCAGCCAGGGCGTCCCCTTCACCCCGCAAGATTTGGCTTTCCTGGTAGGCGGTTGCCAGGATGATCTCGCGTTCTTTCTCAGCCGCGGCCCGAATTTGAATGGCCCGCTCTTCGCCCTCCGCCCGGTACCGCTTGGCGATACGGTTACGCTCAGCTTGCATGCGGGCAAATACGCTGGCCTGGACCTCGGTCGGCAGGTCAATACGCTGGATGCGCACATCCACCAGTGTGATCCCGAAGGATTTTGCCGATTCCTGTGCGCCATCGGTGACGATTTCCATGATCGCCTCACGCTTTTCGCGTACCACGTCGATGAAATTCTGGCGGGCGATCTCTTCCCTCAGCCTACCCGCGATGACCTGGTCCAGCCTGGCCATAGCACCCGTCTCTGTTCGAACAGTACGGTAAAACAAGAGCGGGTCAGTGATCTGCCAGCGCGAGATATGATCGACCAATAAGCGTTTCTTATCTAATGTAAGGTACTCGGCTTGCTGCGGAACAGTACCCAGGATACGCTTTTCGAGACGTACAAGGTCCTGGATGAAGGGAGCTTTGATATAAATACCCGGTTCGGTTACGACAGCAACCGGGTCGCCGAATTGAAACACGATCCCCTGCTGGCCCTCTCGCATGACATATAGTGATTGCATCGCAACGAATGCCAGAACGATTACAATACCGATGAAAACCATTCTTTTCATGAAATTACTCCTGCCTGCCAATTTACAGGCGCTATTAAGTCACACACCTTGTTCACTATCGCTAATCATCCTCGTCAGATGAGGACGCCCCAGGCGTCGGGACCGGTGTCGGGACCGGCGTCGGCGCCGGCGTATCTTCCACCGCTTCCGGGCTTTGTGGCAGTGCACCCGATTGCTGGGTGAGCGGCAAGAAGGGTAAAACGCCACTATTGGAGGTATCCAGGATAAATATATTCGATTCGGATAGGATCCCTTCGATACTTTCCAGGTACAATCGCTCACGCATGACCTCAGGCGAGCGATTGTACTCCTCGACCAGTGCCAGGAAGCGATTTGCATCACCCTCTGCCCGGATCACGCGCTGTTCCCGGTTCGCCTCGGCTTCGAGGACGACCTGAGCGGCCTGACCACGCGCACTCGGGACAACCTGTTCTGCGTAACCTTCCGCTTCCTGGACCAGGCGCTCCCGGTCCTCGAAAGCGCGTACCACGTCGTGGAAGGCATCCCGCACGTCCAACGGAGGGTCAACTGCCAGCAGGCGCGCCTCGGTCACAATCAGTCCAGTTTCATAGTAGTCTAACAGGTCCTGAAGCAGAGTCCTGACCTGGTTCTGGGCTTCGAAACGGCCTTCCGTCATCGTGAAGTCGATCGTATTCTGGCCGACCGTGGATCTGAGCGCAATTTCTGCAGTCTCAAGGAGCACTTTATCTGATGCCCGTACAGCAAAGAGATATTTCTCCGGGTCCTGGACCAGGTATTGGACAAACAACTGCACCTCAACCAGGTTTTCATCGCCGGTCAGCATCTGCGCTTCTTCAAGCACAGCCCTGGCACGGCCGGCTTCTGTGCGGTAGCCGATCTCAGCCGTACGAACCTGGGCAATATCGACGATAAAATGCGTCTGAACCGGGGCCGGGAAACGATAATGCAACCCGGGATCGGTCAGACGGGTCAACCGTCCGAAGGTCAGCACCAGGCCGCGTTCGCCTGGACCGACCATATAAATCCCGGAGATCACCCATAAGACCACCACGCCGATCAGCAAGTACTTGATCAAACGGGGTAGATATTGGGTCAACAGCTTTGGGTCGAACAGCTCATCTGCGGAAGCAGGGCCTCGGGGATAATTGGGTCTTTTCATTTTTTCCTTTCCTTTTCCAGGTCTTTACTTCACAATCAATACCGGGCAGTCTGCCCGTTGCGTAACCACCATGCTCACGCTACCCAACAACATGCCTTGCCAGGTGCTATTACCACGCGCCCCTACCACGATCAGGTCTGGGGAGCAAGATTCGGCCACACCGATAATGACGTTGGCTGCCGGTCCTTCCATAACGTCCGTCTCCACCTGCGTGGCGCCCAGCTCATTCAACCGCTGAGCTACTTGCGAGACGAGCGATTCTGCCTCTTCAGGTGTCTCGTATAAGGCCCGGCTGTAACCTTGCTCGGCGTGGTTTCCGGGCACAGGCGTATAGGCATGTAAAACCACAACTTTGGCATGATACCGCCTTGCCAATGAGGCTACGAACTGCGCTGCCCGCTCAGAAGGCGCAGATCCATCGGTAGCCAATAAGATATTACTGATCATATCCAATCCTCGATCTGATTCTTATTCGGTGATAGTAGGCGGTTATCACGTTTCTGGCCTGCCCCCTTCGATGCTTTAATACCAGGTACCAATTGTCCAATAATTTAATCCATCTTGTGCGCTTCCCCAAGAGTAAAAGCGCGTAATCTCCCTACGCGAAATCGCTAATTCCACGCCAATCTGAATAAGCTATAATCTTAAGCATCATGGGAAAACCGATCCGTATCTTGCTGGCTGATGACCATGTCATGCTGCGCCAGGGCACTGCTGAGTTGCTCCGCCGAGAGGCGGATATCGAAGTGGTTGGAGAAGCCGTGAATGGAGAGGAGGCGGTATCCCTGGCTGCCCTGACCCTGCCGGATATCGTCGTTATGGACGTTCGTATGCCCGTGCTTTCGGGCATCGATGCTACGCGCATCATCCGGGAACGCCTGCCGCAGGTCCAGGTGCTCGTGTTGACCGCCCATGATGATGACCAGTATATATTCTCGCTACTGCAAGCCGGCGCCAGCGGTTACCTTCTAAAGACCGCCCCAGTAAGCGAGCTCATCAAAGCCATTCGCCAGGTCCAGGCTGGAGAATCGCCCCTGGATCCAGCCATAGCCAGAAAAGTCGTCGTACGCATGGCCAGTCCCTCACCTAACGCTCCCGTGTATACCGCGGGCGAAGAAACCATGGAAGCGCTCACCCCCAGGGAGTTGGAAGTCCTGCAGCTTTTAGCGCGAGGATTGAGCAACCGTAACATTGCAGAGGCGCTTTTCATCAGTGACCGTACCGTCCAGGCGCACCTAACCAGTATTTTTGCTAAAACCCAGGTCTCCTCCCGGCTCGAGGCAGTACTCAACGCCATCCGCCGGGGTTGGCTAACCCTCGACATATGAATACATTAGCCATACCCCTGCGACTCCCTGAAAAATATCGCTCCCTAAGAAGCCGCGCCGTCACCTGGATCTTGCTGCCATTGGCAGTAATGATGTTTGGGTTAATTGCAGTGGGTATCTTCTCTTACCAGCGCATTGTCGTGCAGCTTCTCACTGACCATCAAAAACAGCTGGCATCCGTGACAGCCACCCACGTTTCCCAGGTCATGGATGGATATGCTCTGGTCCTCGAGGCGCTAGCCAGCAACCCTGAAATCTACTCGAATTCTCCGGAAATCCGCCAGGCCTTGCTGGATGAGGCAGCTCGTTCCTTGGAAATCTTCAATGCTGGCGTGATCCTGGTCGATACCTCAGGGAATATGCTTGCCGTTGCGCCCTCCGGGACCCGCCCACCAATCTTCACCCTCACCGAACAGGAATTTTTCTCAGCAGCCTGGTCACAGCATCTTCCTGCCATCAGCAACGGGGAGGTGGATGATAGCACTGGAAATCCGCTTATCGTCATCACCGCACCTATCTACGATATCCAAGGGAGTTTCAGGGGCGCTCTGTTGGGTGCAGTTAGCCTGCAGGATTCCAGTCTCAGTGAGCCGGTCCGCAGGCTTGTAGTCGGTGAGCAAGGCTTCGCCTATCTGGTGAATGGGCAGGGAAAGGTGATTTACCACCCAGACATGAGCCTGGTAGGAGTTAGTCAACAGGATCTACCTTTCGTTGAAAAAGTAACTTCCGGTGAAAACGGGGGCATGCTTTGGCAGGACGTCTCGGGTGAATACTTGCTCAAGGGTTATGCACAAGTAGAATCTGCAGGCTGGGGGCTGATCGTCCAGGAACCTTGGGATAACGTTATCGCTCCGGCCCGATCCTATGGCCTGATGATGGTCTCGGCGGGATTGGTAGCTTTTATCACTGTGGTGCTCCTGGCATGGTGGGGTGTGCATCGAATCGTTACCCCTATCCAGGCGCTTTCCAACCAGGCCAGCCAGCTGGCGAGTGTAGATGGGATTGAGCCGGTTGCTGAGAGCGGTATTTCCGAGATCGACAGCCTGGAACATACCTTCGACCATATGGCCCGGCAAATTGCTTCTTATAGAGTGGGACTGCGTCGTTATGTTGGGGCTATCACACAAAAACAAGAAGAAGAGCGCAGGCACATCGCCAGGGAGCTGCATGACGAAACTGTGCAAAGCCTGCTGGCTATCTCTCGGAAGCTAGAGCTGGAACAGGCCTCTGAAAACGACCCGCGGCGTTCCCAGCACCTGGCAGAAATCCAATCCCAGATCAATACCACCCTGGCTGGTTTGCGGCAGATCAGCAGGGACCTGCGCCCATTGGTTCTGGAGGACCTGGGGTTGATACCTGCCTTGCAAGCCCTGGTGCGGGCAGCTCACCAGGGGCCTGGGGCCATACCGCAGGTTAAATTGGACGTCCCGAAAGACGCCCTACGCTTGCTCCCCCAGCAGGAGCTGGCCTTATATCGCATCACTCAGGAGGCGCTTAGTAACGCCAGAAAACACGCCCGCCCAACCGGCGTCAGGGTTTCTCTTGAAATTAGCGGGTCAGAGATCCTATTAGAAATCGCGGATGATGGCGATGGCTTCGAGGTACCCGAATCTCTATCCTACCTGGCTCAACAGGGATGTTTTGGCTTGATGGGCATCCAGGAACGCGTCTGGGCAATAGGCGGAAGCCTATTTATTCAATCTGCACCAGGGGAGGGCGCCCGTTTGGAAGTCAGGATGCCGGTGATAACAGAAATAGCCCCAGAAATGTGATCCGGGTCGCCGCCACCAGCACGATCTTCACCAGGCTTCCAAAGCTTGCTTGTGGATCGAAGATCTAAATGATCACTCCAAGCAATCTCTCGATGATTAGCAGGAGTGGGGTTGGATAAACGCCCAGGAATACTAACAAGACACCCAGGAGAGCCAGCGTGATCCCCCCGCTCCAGGACAATTCCAGAGCGGTCACAGGCAACGCTTCGCGGTCCTCAGCCGGCCGGCGGAACAATGCGATCGTAATCCGCAGGTAGTAGTAGATACCGATCACACTACCAACTGCCAGAACGAGCAATAATACCCACAGGTTGGCCTCCACGCCAGCCACCACGATGTAGATTTTTGCTACCAGCCCTGCCAGAGGCGGAATGCCAGCCAGAGACAGCAGGGCAGCCGCCATCAAGAGCGCCAGCCAGGGCCGCTTCCAGAAGAGGCCTTCATATTCAACCAGGGCTTCGACCTCGCGGCTTGGATGGGACAGCAGCGTAATCACCCCAAATGAGCTGAGCGTTGTGATGAAATAGGCCGCCAGGTAAAAAGCAACCGCTCCCTGGGCAACAACTCCACCCGCCAGGAAGGCCACCATCATATAACCGAAAGGAGCGATCGAAGAATAAGCCAGGATCCGCTTGAGATTGTTCTGAACAAGTGCGACCAGGTTTCCGTACAGCATGGAGGCGATGGCGATAAACCCAAACCCCGTCCAAAGAGCCGGGACTTCAGCCAGTTGGATCAGGTTGAAATACCGCAGCAAAACAGCAAAGACTCCCGCCTTGGATATGGTGGCAATGAAGGCAGTCACCGGCGCAGGCGCACCCTGGTATACATCCGGGATCCAAAACTGGAATGGCACCAGGGCCAGTTTGAACGCTACCCCAACGATGAACATGGCCCAGCCTCCCAGCAACACTGTTTCATAACTGGCCAATATTGGCTCGGCTACTGGTACTGCGCTGAACTGAAGGGTTCCCAGGGCAGCATAGATGAGGGCGATCCCAAAGAGCATAAAGGCCGAAGTAGAGCCTGCCAGGATCAGGTACTTGATGCCCGCCTCGATCCTTTCTTTTTGCAAGCGTGGATAAGAAACCAGGGTGTAAAGGCTTACGCTGAGGATTTCAAGGCCCAAGAAAAACGATACGAAATGGTTGCTGGCTACCATGACAAGCGATCCGAGAGTCGCGAGCAAGATCAACAGGTAATACTCCTCCCGATTGCTCTCGTATTTCTCGAGATAACCGTAGGACAGGAGCACCACCCCCACCGTACCCAACAGGATCAGGCCAAGAAAATAGATCGCGAAATCGTCTACGATCACCAGTGGTGTGATCTGCCTGGGGAGATTCTGGGCAATCATGGGCAGCGTGATGAAGGACACAATAAGCCCAACCAGGGACAGGATGGCGGCTAACCTGTGGTTCCGGTAGAATGAAATCGCCAACATGACCACCAGGATGGTACTGGACAGGATAATAAAGGGAAGTAAGGTGTAGAGATCTGTGGATGTCATCGGATATCCGCCCTCAGCCTTTCAGGATGCTGGCGGCATCTACGTCAAGCGTGTGGAAATGGTGGTAGAGCTGTACGACGATAGCCAGGCCTACGGCAACCTCGGCGGCAGCCATCGTCAGGATAAAGATAACCATGACTTGCCCGTCCGGTTGGCCGAAGTGGGAACCTGCCACTACGAAAGCCAACCCAGCAGAGTTCAACATGATCTCGATCGATAAGAGGATAAAAAAGATATTCCTGCGCACGATGAGGCCGATCACGCCTAGCGAGAAAAGAACTCCTGCGATGAGCAGCCCATTTTCAGCTTGTATGGTTGCCATTGACTCTCCTTAAAAGGTGTTGGGGCCGGAAGACCGGTTACCAGATTCGGCGGCCGAGGTGGTAAGCTCCAACCAGGCCTCCCAATAACAAGAAAGCAGCCAGTTCTACGGCAATGATATAAGGGCCGAAGAGCGCCAGACTGATTTCGCGTGGTTCTACGATCGTGGCTACAGCCAGGGTCCCGCCTTGCTGGACCAGCAAATAGATTAACTGGGCCAGCAGGATCAGCGCCAGGATTGCTGGCCCCCTCCACATCTTCGGGCTCATCCAGGCTCTTTCTTGCTCGATAGCCTGAGGCCCGAGGTTCAACATCATGAAGGAGAAGACGAACAGAACCATGATAGCCCCGGCATAAATAATGATCTCTAAGACAGCCAGGAAAGGCGCCCCCAGGGTATAGTACATGACAGCCACCGAGAGCAGGGAGACGATCATGTACAACAAGGCGTGCACCGCGTTTAGCTGGGTAATGACCAGGATCGTTGAGATGATGGCGATCACACCAGCAAAATAAAAAGCAATCTCCATTTACACTCCTCCACCCAATCCGGATATCAGCAGAAATTTCCGGCCTTCAAAGGATAGTCTCTCTCTAGGGCAACAGGCTGCGTAGGTCCACGGGTGGTTTTTCGTTTTCTGCTTCGCCCTTGCCCTTGCCTCCGATTTCCAATCCCGCGACCCGGTAAAAATTATAGCCCGGGTACTTTCCCTGTCCAGCGATCAGGAGGTCTTCTTTCTCGTAAACCATATTCTGGCGGTTATATTCGCCCATCTCTAAATCCGGGGTCAATTGGATTGCGTAGGTTGGGCAGGCTTCCTCACAGTAGCCGCAAAAAATGCAGCGCGAAAAGTTGATCCGAAAAAATTCAGGAAAACGCCGCCCATGCTCATCTTCCGTCGCTTGCAGGGCGATGCAGTCTACCGGGCAGGCCACTGCGCACAGGTAACAGGCTACACAACGCTCTTCGCCATCCGGGTCTCGCGAAAGGATGATCCGGCCCCTGTAGCGCGCCGGTAGAGGCACTTTTTCCTCCGGATACTGGACGGTGAGCTTCGGCCGGAAGGCATGCAGGAATACTTCCCAGATAGTTCTCAATGCACTGATAAACATACTTTGTCTCCTACTCCTCCTGCGATGTCAACAGCCTGGATAAAGCTCTAATTGATCACCAATAAGATTGCGCCGGTAACGACCAGGTTTACAATCGAGATCGGCATCAAGACTTTCCAACCCCAAGACATGAGCTGGTCATATCGCGGTCGTGGTAAGGCTGCCCGCATGAGGATAAAAAACGAAATGAACACAAATGTCTTCAAGAAAAACCATACAACCGGTGGGAGGATCGGGCCAAGCCAGCCTCCGAAGAAGAGCGTGACGATCATCATCGAGATCAAAGTTACAGCCAGGTACTCGCCGACGAAGAACATGCCGAACTTCATCCCTGAATATTCCGAGTGAAAGCCGGCGATCAGCTCGCTTTCCGCTTCGGGAAGGTCAAAAGGCAGGCGGTGAGTCTCGGCCAGGCCAGCAATCAGAAATACCAGCAGGCCGAGGAATTGAGGGATAAAGAACCACAGCCCGCGTTGAGCTTCCACAATTTCCCTCAAGTTGAAGGAGCCTGCCAGCATGATCACGCCCCCCAGGGATAAGCCCATGAAGACCTCATAGCTGATCATTTGAGCCGCCCCGCGCAGGCTACCCAACAAGGCGTATTTATTGTTCGAAGACCAGCCTGCCAGGACAACGCTGTACACGCCTAAGGAGGACATGGCCAGGAAGAACAGCAATCCCACGTGCAGGTCGATGATCGCAATTCCAGGCGCGAATGGGATAACCGCGAAGGAGAGCAAGACGGTAGCCATGATGACGGCTGGAGCCATGATGAACACCAACCGGTCCGCAAACGGGGGCACCCAATCTTCTTTGAAAAAGATTTTAATCATGTCAGCCAGGACCTGGAGCAAGCCGAATGGGCCGACCCGGTTTGGACCGTAGCGGTCCTGGAAAGCAGCCAGCAGCCGGCGCTCGTACCAGATCAAGCCGGATGCAATGCCCATAGCTACTGCAACCACGCCAAACACGATGATCAATGGGTGAACGGCATACTCCATGGAAACCTTCGCCTCCTTATCTTTCCGCTTTTACTATGCTCGTCCAGGAGGGCAGATCCGCTGCCGGAATGCCTGCCAACCCGGCGGGTATCCCCACCAGGCCGCGCGCCAAAGACGGCGCCAGGCGGGCCGGTGCGCGAACCGCCTCACCGTTCAGCTCAATTTCTATTTCTTCTCCCTCTTGGATCTGGAATCGTCCGGCATCTTCTGGGTTTAGCGCCAGGTATGGAGCTGGTATTAGCTCGGCAATGCCCTTGGATAGCGCGCTCAGCTCTTCGGACCCGAAGATATGGTACAGTGGCACGACTAACCACCTGCCCTCAGTTTGTTCGAAGGCCGCCGGTACATCTCCAGAGTAGGAGATCGTTGTCCCGCTACGAGGTTCGATCAGACGGATGCCTGGGTCGCCGCCCATCAAGGGTCCATTGATTTCGCTTTGGAACTTATTCAATGCCTGGACAGAATTCCAGTTCGGAGCCCAATAGCGCGGCTCAAGACTTCCCGGCAACACACCTCTATAACCTTCCATTGAATAATTATATGGAACGTCCAGATCGGAAGGCGGCTTCGGTTCGTGCACGCTCAAGTGCGCCGCCATTGCCGTCCTACCGCTGTAACGGTGTGGCTGGCGCGGGATCTTCTGATTTACAAAACGCGTGTTTTCTGGAGGTGCGATTTCCATTACGAGTGCGAATTCAGGCAATGCCTGGGACAATGCTTGCAGGATATGGTCCAGGTTCTGCCATGACCTGGCTCCATCACCACCGCTCTCCGCCTGGATATTTCCCAACCAGCGCCAGCTTTCCTGCACCTCACCTTGCGGCTGAACGAAAACCTGGATGAAACGCTGGGCGCGGCCTTCCTGTGACACCAACGTACCATCACCTTCCGCAAAGGTAGCAGCTGGAAGGACAATATCGGCATGCTGGGTCGTAGCTGTCTCGATGTGGTCGATCACGATGACGGTTTTAGCCGCCTGTAGCAAAGCATCTGCGGTTGAGGCAGGCGCCCGCCGGTACAGGTCGTTCTCCAGGATTACCAACGTGTCCGCCTGCCCGGACTGGAGAGCCTTTAGAGCCTGCTCCAAATCCTCCCCGCCCAGTATGGCTAACCCCAGGCTGTTGCACTCGGGGACCACCAGGCTCAGCTCTGCAGGGATGCCTAGCGTACGCAAGGACCAGGCAATACTGGCCGCGGCCTGCATGACAGACGCGCTCCGCAGGCTGGTCCCGGAGATGACCACAGGATGTTTTGCCGCTTTCAGTGCTTCAGCCATATTTTCAGCCAGCTTTTGCACCTGCTCTGGCAGGCCAGAAATTGTAGCCGAGACGGGCTCCAGGAGGCTGGAGATTGCAAATCCCAACCTGGCGATATCATCTGGCGCTGCATGGTACGTTTCTATGGCGATATCATCGAGCTTTGTAGCAGATGGAGCCGCGATCAAGATCGGGCTTTTCTCATCCTGGATGGCTTCCCGGACAGCATAATCATTCCAATCCGGTATCCCTAATTTCCGGGGTATTTCCATGGGCCTGTTTCGGATCGCCTGGCGTACAGCATGCGCCAACATAGGCGCCGTGTTGGTCAGGTCTTCTCCCAGCACCAGGACCGCATCAGCCTGTTCTATATCATGAAGGGAAGGCGTACGGGCAGGCCCGTTTTCAAGAATCTCTAATGCAGTTTTTACAAGGGCGTGCTCCCGGGAAGAAACGCCGGCGTAAAAATTGTCCGGGCCGACCAACTCTCTTAATGCGAAATTCGATTCCAGAGAGGCGCGCGGAGAACCTATCCCCACCGCTCTGGCGCCTACCGCCATAATCTCCCGGAACATTTGCAGGGCCTGGTCGGGCAGGACCGACTCCAGGGGCTGGCCTGCCTCCCTGCGTACGAGCGGTGAAAAGATTCGTCTCTCGTGGTTGACGAATTCGTAGCCGTACCGCCCACGGTCGCACAAGAAATACCCGTTTACCTGGCGGTTATAGCGGTTCCGGATTCGTCGCAGGGAGCCGTAGCGCTCGCCGGGGATCGTGTTACATCCCACCGAACAGCCGGTGCAAACTGAGGGCGCCGTTTGCAGGTCCCATTTACGGGTATAGTGTTGCTTAAGGGTCTTGTCGGTAAATACACCGGTTGGACAGACTTCTACCAGGTTCCCGCTGAACTCGTTTTCCAGGACGCCGTCCGTTTGACGTCCGAAATACAAGGCATCACGCGCGCCAAACACATCCAGGTCGCGCCCACCCGCGATATCACGGTAATAACGGACGCACCGGTAGCATTGGATACAGCGGTTCATCTCGTGATTGACCAATGGCCCCAGGTATTGGTTATGGTAGCTGCGTTTTTTGAAGCGGAAACGGCGGTAGGTATGGCCCGTCATGAGGGTCATATCCTGCAGGTGACACTCTCCCCCCTCATCACAAATCGGGCAGTCATGCGGGTGATTGACCATCAGCCATTCGATCACCGAAGCACGGAAAGCAACCACTTCCGGATCATTGATCGAGATACGTGTGCCGTCGGTTGACTGGGTCATGCAGGACATAACAATCCTACCGGCTGTGTCGTTCTCGTCCCGGTATTGTTTGACCGCGCACTGGCGACAGGCGCCCACTGAGCCCATAGCTGGATGCCAGCAAAAATAAGGGATATCCAGCCCGTAAGAGAGGCAGGCGTGCAGCAAGTTGTCGTTAGGATCTACTTCGTAGGTTTTGCCATCAACGTGAATGATCGCCACAGGTTACCTCCAAGGGCAGCGCTTCTCGCGGATATGCCGCTCGAAGTCTTCCCTGAAATACTTGATTGCACTTTGGAGTGGCTCCATTGCGCCGGGAGCCAGTGCGCAGAAGGTCAGCCCAGGACCCAGGAACTTTGCATGGTGGAGGAGGTTCTCGATATCGCCTGGCAGCCCCTCTCCATCCTCCATGGCCTTTAACACCCTGGCAGTCCAGGGCAAGCCTTCCCGGCAGGGTGTACACCAACCGCAGGACTCCTGGGCGAAGAAGGCCTCCAGGTTCTGCACAAAGCCAACCGGGCAGGTCTGATCGTCGAGAATGACGGCCGTTCCAGTACCCAATCTGCTACCAGCCGCCTGCACCGAAGAAAAATCCATTTTAATATCCAGGTGTTCCTCGACAAGGAAATCTGTCGATGCACCCCCCGGTAGAGCACCCCGGAACCTCAATCCATCTCGCATGCCGCCGGCATACTCTTCGAGCAACTCTCTGAAGCTTATCCCCAGGGGCAGCTCCCACGCACCTGGGCGCTTGACTTTCCCGCTCACACCGTAGATCTTGGTGCCGCCCTCTTTCGACAGGCTGATGCTCTTGAACCAATCCGCGCCATTGTTCAAGATGTGGGGAAGACAGCAAAGCGTCTCTACATTGTTGACGATGGAAGGTTTGCCCCATAACCCGCTGGTTTGTGGGAAAGGGGGCTTGGTGCGTGGGTTCGCCCGGCGACCCTCCAGGCTATTTAGCAGGCCGGTTTCCTCGCCACACATATAGCGACCTGCTCCCATATGCAAGAAGATTTCAAAGGAAAAATCCGAGCCCAGGATATTCTTTCCCAGGTATCCGGCCTGGTATGCCTCATCCAGCGCTCTGCGGAGTAACGCGCCCGATTTTTTATAAGCCCAGCGCAAGAAGATATATCCGATATCCGCCTTGATGGCGTAGGCTGCGATAAGCATACCTTCGATCAGCTGGTGCGGGTCACCCTCAATCAGGAAACGATCCTTGAAAGTACCCGGCTCCATCTCGTCTGCGTTACAGATCAGGTAGGTATGGCTAAGAGCGAATTCTGGTAGGGTTGTATACTCCCACTCTGTATCCGCTGGCATCGCCAGGCCTCCCCTGCCTTTGCTCCTAAAACCTGGGACTTCTTCCCGAGTTGTGGACTGGTATACAGGACGATGAAAGCCTTCGCCTAAGGGTACGAAGCTCCACTTTGGCCCGGTTGGGAATCCGGCTCCTCCCCTGCCCCGCAGGTCCGCCTCAGTAACCAGCTCCGTCACTTGCTTGGGTTCCATCTGACGGATGACCTTCCGCAAAGCCTGGTAGCCTCCAGCTCGTTCGTACTCCGCCAGGCTTAAGGGCTCTCCACCGGGCTGAAAATTCTTCGTCAGCGGTCTTTCCATCGATGCAGCCTCGCTCATAGAGATTCACCCCTTCTAAAGCTTTCCAATATCTGGTCCAAATGGTCGGGTGTCAGGTCCCTGTACAGTTGATCATCGACCATCATGGCAGGAGCATGGTCACAGGTGCCTAAACAGGGGTTCGGCAACAAGGTGAATTCCCCATCCTCGCTCGTCTCGCCAAATTTGATGCCCAGCTTCTCACTCAATTTGGCATAAATGGTTTCGTAGCCCATCACCCAACAGGATATGCTATCGCATACCAGGATGACGTGCTTTCCTACTGGTTTGCGAAAAACAAGGTTGTAATATGTTGCCACACTATCCAGCTCTTCCGGGGTCATCTCGAGGATCGGGGCCAGGTCCTGGATCCCCTCATCAGATACCCACCCCCCACGGTGCTTGGCCAGGATCTTCAAGGCCTCGATGGAAGCACCTTGCTTGTATTCAAAATGCCGGATCTCATGCTCGATCTCTTTTCGTTCTTCCTCACTCAGCATTCTTAGGCTCCGTAAACTAAATAACCTCATAAAGCGCAGGAAAGCTGCTGGTCATCCAATAGTGTATATGACCTCAGCGATCCACATCGGCCAAGACAAAATCCATGCTTCCTAAGATTGATAACAGGTCTGCTACGGTCAGCCCGCGACTGATCATAGGCAATGTCTGCATATGGGCAAAGGAAGGGCCGCGCACCCGAGTCCGGTATGATTCCGTGCCCCCGTCGCTGATCAGGTAATACCCGTTGATGCCTTTACTGGCCTCGACCGGAAAGACAGCTTCTCCAGGAGGGATCGGCGGCCCCCAACTGACATTCAGGAAATGCGCGATGAGCGTCTCGATATCATACATCGTATTTTCCCTGTTCGGTGGGGTAGCCAACCTGTGAGTAGATTTATGCAGCCCGGCTGGCATATTGTTCAAGCACTGCTCGATGATCCGTAAGCTCTGGCGCATTTCCTCCACCCGCACAACAGCCCGGTCGTAGCCGTCGCCATGAACTGCAGTGGGAACCTCGAACTCAAATTGGTCGTATCCCGCATAAGGCCGCTTCTTTCGCAAGTCCCAGTCGATCCCGCAGGAGCGTAAATTCGGCCCGGTTACTCCCCATTCAATGGCTTCATCGAGATGATATGCACCAACCCCCTTGGTCCGGCGCTGAAAGATGCCATTCTGCATGACCATCTTATCGTACTCTACCAGACGGGGAGGGAAATATTTGATGAAATCGCCGATCATCTCGTCCCAGCCCTCGGGAAGATCTTGCGCTACACCACCGATCCGGAACCAGTTGGGATGCATGCGCTCTCCGCATATCGCCGAGGTGATGTCGAGGATCCGCTCACGGTCGGAAAACATATAGAAGACCGGGGAGAGCTGGCCGACGTCCTGCGCGAAAGTCCCGTACCAGACCAGGTGGTTCGATATGCGGTACAGCTCAGCCATCATGATCCGGATCACCTTTGCCCGGTCGGGGACCTCGATTCCAGCTAATTTCTCAACCGCCAGGACATAGGGAAAGTTATTCATGACCCCGCTCAGGTAATCTACCCGGTCCGTATAAGGAATATAGGTATGCCAGGATTGCCTTTCCCCCATCTTTTCAGCCCCACGATGGTGATAGCCGATATCCGGGACGCAATCCACGATCTCTTCACCGTCTAGCTGGAGGATAACGCGTAGGACTCCATGG
>CAZAQS010000099.1:0-16323 GCA_964486825.1 uncultured Anaerolineaceae bacterium
GGTCTGGAACTGGTTGACGCCATCCTGGCCCGCGGCGACCTGGCGAATTATCACCTGGCGCACGCGACGCGTGCGGAGTTGTGCCGCCGGCTGGGAAAGCTGGACGAAGCCCGAACCTCCTATCAAAAGGCGCTCACCCTCGCCCAACAGGAACCGGAGCGGCGCTTTCTTGAACGCCAGCTGGCCAGACTTGCAGACTGAACGGGCAAACGAATTTTCTAAATCGCCGGTCAAAATGTCGAAATTGGCTCCCCCCAAACGACAATTTTATGAAACCAACTAAAAGAGCCAGAATAATGCCATCTGGCTCGCAAGTAAAAGGAGAAAAGAACATGCAATTTATGATTTACGATCCCAACTTTGACCCAGACGCGGATGTCCCTCCACCCACCCCGGAAATGATGGCCGAGATGGGTGCATTTATCGGCGAGGCGATGCAGGCCGGCGTGCTCGTCGCGACCGGCGCGCTCCAACCGAAGGGCACGCGCCTCCACCTTTCCAACGGGAAATTCACCGTGACCGATGGGCCGTTCATCGAGCTGAAGGAGCTGCTCGCGGGCTTTGCGGTAATTCAGGTGCAGTCGTTGGAAGAGGCCATCGAATGGTCGAAGCGTTTCCGCAAGATCGTCGGGGATGGCGAGTCCGAGATCGTTCAATTGTTTGGGCCAGAAGATATCGGGCACGACTGACACGCGCTGAGACACATTACACCCACCATCCCATCAGAAGCACCAGGCCGGGCGTTCCGAACAAACCGGGACGCCCGGCATCTACCCTCCCATCGGCTGTAGAAAAATCGCTTTGCTGCGTACAGGTCAAATTTGCGAGTTGAAGGACCAGCACGCCAATCCCACAGAGGAGCAAAACGTGAAGTACGTCTTTTTTGTATATCGGGATGATCGGCAGTGGGAGGCCACGTCTCCCAGGGAGCGCGATGATTTCGAGGCGGCGTGCCGGGCCAGCGAATGGAACCTGAGACACAGCCGTCACCTGGTTGACGTCCAGGGTCTTCAAAGTAGCCCCGCGCTCATGGTGAGGGTTTTGAACGGCAAGGTATCCCTCACAGAAGGCCCGGTTGTTGAGCCCAAAGGACAACTCACCCAGCTCTTGTTCATAAGGGCAAGGGACCTCAACCAGGCCATTCAGATAGCCTCGAAGATGCCGCAGGCGCGAGAGGGCCTTATCGAAGTGAGATCGATCATAGAATAAAGCGTGCCGGAGCCATCGCCCGTGGGGTATTTAATACTGGCGGTCACATCCTATCGTATACAACAACCACTTCAATGATCAAGGTAGTTAACGGACCGCTGTGTTTCTGTCAGGAACCCTCCAGGCCGTCCACGCCCTTGTGAATACATAGGCCACTGCGAGGAGTAGCGCCAAGACTGCGTCTATCGATCCAGCGGCTGTGGCCTCACTCGCCTCCGTCAGGACCAGCGCCGAAATGGCCATGGCAAGCTTGTGGAAGAATGCGAGCTCCCAGACTCCAGCCGAGAGGCGCGGGCGAATGGCGAGCAAACCGAACAATCCCGCGAACATGACGAACCCGAACATACGCCACGTCTCGACCCAGACGGTTTCAGCGGAGGCAGCGCGTACTACAGCGATTGAGGCATAGAAGGCCAAGAGGGCGCCCAGTGCCGCTAACACCATGAGGCCCCGGCCGAGACGGTCCTGCCAACGCGGAGGATGAGCAACTAAACCTTGGATATTCATAGGACACTCCTCTCTGCGGACTAAGTGCCAGCCACGCATGCAATCAGTCTGTGCAAAATACAGGGATAATAGAGATTCAAGGCCCCCTAACTGAAAAGTTCTCTTCAATCCATCACCGGCGCACGAGCATTGATCCATTGCATGGCATACTCGTCGCGGTCCATAAGCACGTCACAGGCCAGCACGGTATGCAGCATAGATTCATCCAGGGGGTTGAGGATGGCGCTGGTCAATCCCGCTCCTATGGCCATGGCTATAAAAGAGGAGATCAATCGCGGCCTGTCCGGCATACCAAAAGCGATGTTGGATGCACCGCAGACTGTATTTACCCCCAACTCATTGTGCACGCGTCGCAATACATCCAGGAAGATTAATACTGCATTGCTGACCGCTCCGACCGGCATGGTCAACGGGTCGATCAGGATGTCAGAGCGGGGAATGCCGTAGGACTCAGCCCTTTCAACAATTTTACAGGCAATCTCAAAGCGCAGGTCCGGGTCGTGGGAGATGCCCCTCTCATCGTTGGTGATGCCGATCACTGCGGCTCCACGCTCTGCTACCATAGGCAGGATCATACGAAGCCGCTCTTCCTCCCCCGTCACCGAGTTGACCAGCGGCTTGCCGCGGCAAACGCCCAGGCCAGCCTTCAGCGCCGGTACAACTGAAGAGTCGATGCAGATGGGCGCTTCTACGGCGTCCTGGACGACACGGATCGCTTCGGCCAGTAAGGCTGGCTCATCGGCCAGGGGGATGCCGGCATTTACATCGACCACTTGCGCCCCTGCCTGTACCTGAGCCAGAGCGTCCTTGCGTACTCGCTCGAAATTCCCTGCTTCCATTTCCATGGCTAGCTTGCTGCGCCCGCTCGGATTGATGCGCTCGCCGATCATGACAAAGGGTTGCCTTGGAGCGATTATCACCCTTTGTGTATCAGAGTAAATAACCGTCTCCATCTTTATCCCACCCTTTCCATATATATCAAAAATGCCTGAGCCGCCAGGAAGACCAATACGAGCCATAGATCCAGGCGATTGAAATTGATATCCTTCACATAGGTACGGTCGGGGTAAGCTCCAAACCCGCGGCATTCCAGTGCAGTGGAGGTGATCTCTGCCTTGCGCAAGCCGTTCACCAGAACGGTGAACACGTATCGCTGCCACAGCTTGAAGCGGTGCAACAAGTTGGAGCGCATTGCCTGGCCTCGGATGGCATGGGCCGACTTGACGGCTCCAACCTCTCTCTGGACGAGCGGTAAGAAGCGTAGTGACAGGAAGACGGCGAAGGCGTACCGGTAGGGTATACCGGCGCGGGCGAGTGAAACCATCAGGTCGCGGGTATCTGTCGTCCAGATCAGGACGAAGGAGGCCAGCACCACCACCGATAGGCGGAAGAAGAAGATCGGTCCTTCCCGCAAGCCGCCATCTGTAACCGTCAGCGGTCCTAAACGGTAGACCGGCTCGCCCGGGTCGGCGAAGAAGTGAAAGATCATCAGCAGGAGGCCCAAGCCAAAGATCAACCGTGATGAACGTAGAAACACAGATAATGGAACGCGCGCTACCACCAGGGCCAGGAACATGACAACGCCGAGCATGATGGCTCCCGGCGCCGGCGTCCGGTACAGGAAAAGACCAGCCGCAACGGTGAAAACCCAGGCGAGCTTAACCAAAGGATAGATGCGGTGCAGGAGAGTGTCTCCATCGATATAGCTCAGGCTGAATTTAGTATCCGCCAAGCCGGGCCTCCTTTTCTAAATGAGCCGTCAGCAGACCGGTCAGGTCGGCTGTTCGGCGCACCGGTCCGTGCACACCCGCGCCCAGCTCTTCCATCTTTCTTAGCAGCTCGTGCAGAAGCGTGCGACGTAGATTAGCGCTTGCCAGGACGTCATCCAGCTCGAACAGGTCGGGGGCGGCGCCATCAAAAAGAATGCTGCCATCGCTCATCACGATTACCCGTTCGGCATATTCCTGCACCAGGCGCATATCATGTGTGATCATCACGACAGATACCCCCTGGTCACGGATCTCCTGCATCAAAGCCATCAGGGTATGGGTCATGGCTTTGTCCTGCCCATAAGTAGGCTCATCCACAAGCAGTAGTTGTGGCCTTCCGACCAGCATGGTTGCTACACCTAAGCGGCGCTTCAATCCGGCGCTCAGAGCCAATGGATGAACGTCAGGGTAGGCTTCCAGTCCCAGCTGCCTGAGCATTGCTTCTTTACGGCTTTTCATCTCTTCAGGGTCTGAGACTCCTCTGGCCAGCAGGCTGTATTCTATCTCAGAGGAGACGCTGTCCGTCAAGAACTGGTGCTCGGGGTTCTGGAAGACCAGTGCGATATGGTTTGCCAGTTTCGGGACACTCCAGTTCCTGGCATCCTTGCCGAACAAACTCAGGCTTCCGTGTTGAGGTTTCTCCAACCCGACCAGCAAGCGTGAGAGGGTGCTCTTCCCGGCCCCATTCCGCCCAAGTATCATCAGCCATTCACCGGCATGAACTTCGAAAGAAATACCATTCAAAGCCTGTACTCCCCCGCTGTATGTGTAATGAAGGTCGCTAGCAGAGACCAGCACATCAGGCTTCATCGGCACTGTGAGGTCTGCAGGAGGGACATCAACGCCGATTTCCCCGGAAAGAAGCCCGCGGGTGGATAAGAACTGGATGGTTTCGGAGACGGTAATAGGCACGCTCTGGTTCTGTCCACGGTTACCTGGGGAAAGCTCGATAGCAATCTCGCTCGTTTCGGGTAACCAGACGCCGAGTGACTCGACCATGTACGATCCGTGTTCCGCAAGGACTTCCCGTGGAGCCCCAACAGCACGCAAGCAGCCTTTTTCCATGACCAGGAGCTGGTCCGCCTGGGCCAGGAATTCGTCCAGCTCGCGGGTTACGAGCAGAATAGTAATCCCTTGTTGGCGTAGCTCCAAAACCAGATCATGGACACTGCGCGTGGCTCCTGGGTCCAGGTTGGAAGTAGGCTCATCCAAAACGATCATTTCTGGGTTCATGGCCAACACACAGGCCAGGCCTAGTTTTTGGATTTGTCCACCTGACAGGTTCCACACCAGGTTCTCGCGACGCCCCGACAGATCGGTCTTAGCCAGAAGCTGCTCAACGATTTCCCTGATGGTGTCTGCTTCGATGCGCAGGTTTTCTGGGCCAAAGGCGATCTCATCATCTACATAGAGCATCGAGAACATCACTTCTGGGTCCTGGAAGACATGCCCAACTTGCTGGGCGAGGTTCTTCACCTCGTTCTGGCGAGTGTTCATGCCACCTACCAGGACATCCCCCTGCATCTTACCTCCGTGCAGATGGGGGATGACCCCATTGAATAAATCGCACAGGGTCGACTTTCCCGACCCGCTGGGGCCCACCAGCACGTTCAGTGAGCCCCGGCGGATCTGAAGAGACACGTCTTGGAGGGTAGGTTCTTTCTGGTTCCAATGCGTATAGGTAACGTGCTGGACATCGATCAGCACATTCTCATTAAGATTTGATTTTGTCATCAACGATTCGATCTTCTTATGTGCTTCCCGCAGCTGCACGCACCAATCCTGTCCGGGCGATTGCCTGAGCCAGGGCATAACCAATGCCACCGCTCAAGATAGCGCCAGAGATCAGGTTGATTGGTACTGCCAGCCATACATCGCTGGCAAAAGCTGGGTCCCAGCCGAACAGGATGGCTGTCCAGGTAGTGCCAAATTGAGAAGAGCCTGCGCCAGCGCAGATCGCGGCAAGCAATCCGAATCGGGAGTACCCGGAAAGCGCCATGATGATTTCGATGGCTAACCCCTGCGTGATGCCCCATCCCAACGTGCCTACTCCGGAGGCATTCCCCAGCAGGATTTCGACGGAGGCCTCAATGATGCCTACCGCCAGCGCCGCGCCAGGCTTCCGCACCAGCCACATAGCCAGGATATACGCCCACATGAACGCGCCTTGCAGGAGAGCGCCGCCTAAAGGACCGAGGGATGAGTTCGCCAGGTACCAGATATTGCCGGTCCCGGTGTTGACTACCCCCGCGATGGCTGCGATCACAGCGATGATCACAATATCGCGTGTCGAGTAGCTGAGCTTCTTCCCACTGGGCTCCGCGACCATCTTGCTGAACATACGGACGACCGCACCAAGGATGATAAGAATTACCACGTTAACGAGCAGATAAAGCGCCATTTCATTTGTCCTTTCTTTGGTCTAATTTTTCTTCAGCCCGGTTCAAGCCAGGGCTGTCAATCCCATTTGGCGTAGTTCCGCTTTTACACTTTGATATAGCTGTTCCCATTCAGCAATTGGTCGTAATGTCTTTAGGTCATAAGCCTGGTCGAAACGCACACCCGGGTTCCCTTCGGGTTGGTTGAAGATATGCTCGTACTTCTCTATGAGTTTTAGAATGATCGTATTAGCATCCGTGAGGGTCATCCCTTGCCGGGTGACTGCATGGCCTACCTCGCCCATCAAACGGCATTCTAGCCCAGTGGCGTTAGGCAGCAACCCGTCGGCTGATCCGCTGCCTTCCAGGTGGCCGCCGCTGACTGTGATCGCGATGGTGTTTGCGGCGGTTTCATACAATAGCTCCCTGGTCAGGGCACCTGACTTGGGATAGATGTCGGTTACGATAATACATGGAGCATTGCGCGCAAAAGCCTGCTGGATAATGCTCTCCACCCACAAGACCTCCCGGGTGGTTGTGGCAACGTGTCGCATATGGATGGGGTGTAATAACTGGTAATCGCTGCGCAATGCCAGGTTGCCTAGGATAAAGGATGCCGCCGTAACGACCGCAGATCCTGGAGCATCTCCCCCCAGGCCACCGACGATCACGCAGAACAAGGCCGCGTTGCGCATGCCATATTCCAGGGAGTTCATTGCCCGGGCAATATTGCGGTTATCCAGCTTGAGCTCGTTCAGCATGGGTACCAAATGAGAGTCGCACGGGCGTAGGAAGTCAGGGTGAGCTACAGCCAGGTCGCCTAGCTCAGATACACTGGATTGAGCTGCGAGCATACCCATTCCGGGGCGACCGACTCTGCGCAGAGCCTCTCGCATATACGATAGCTCCCGCCGGGTGGCATAGATTTCGATTGGATCGGCTGTACGCACCTCACGTCCATCCACGGCAGACAGAGAACCACAGGTGATCAAGTCGACGATGGGCTCCTGTGCCCAGCTCAGTACGGCAGGAAGGAACAGCTCTTCTGGATGAGGCGCTCCCGGGTTACCCGCCCATACTAATGGAGGGCGTTCGTCCATGATTTTTCGAGAAAACAAGCTGCGGGCGTCTTTCCCTTCCCCCATCACCAGCGTCTGCGGCATCCGGCGCAGGCCTTCCTCTAATTCATCGCGATCGAATACGACGATCCGTTCAGTTGAGCGGCTGTAAGCCCCTATTGCACAAGCCAGCTCGAAGCCAGCCTCAAAGATAACATCCGCGAGTCCCGGGTCATCGGTGACGATCTCATTGGGATCCCATTCAAGGCGGAATTTATCCACCAGTTCCATGGTGGTCATGGCCACCTTCTCCAGGTCCCAATTCTCCTCGCTGCTATAGCGCCCGCTGTGAGTGCGGTCAATCACGTCCAGGTAGCTGAGGATCATGGTTGGCCCTCCTTTTCCAGGCGTTGCTCTCGGATGAGCCGCTGGGCAAGCTGCACCGCCTGGACGGCATTAGGGGCTGTACCATCAGAGTGGATGCGGGCTGCAAAGTCGGGGTTGACTGAAGCGCCTCCCACGATGACCTTGAAGCGCTGCCGCTCTCCCATGGCATCCAACAGGTTTATCAGGTCGCGCATGAAGGGCATGGAGGTGGTCAACAGGGCCGAACAGGCGATGATATTGGCATTTACCTCCTGGGCCTTGGCGATGATAGCCTTGATCTGCACATCCACACCCAAATCGTGCACCTCAAACCCTGATGCGGTTAACATGGAAGAGACGATATTCTTACCGATATCGTGGATATCCGTCTGGACTGTTGCGATGACGACAACGCCTGTATCGCCGCTGTCTGTGCCAGCCAGAGCATAATGTGCCTTCAATACCGGCTCTACGACCACCATCGCAGCTTTGAGAGCACGACCCGCCAGCATAAGCTGGGGCAAGAAATAAACTCCTTGCTCGAACTTCTTTCCAACAACATCAGCGCCTGCCATCAGGCCCTGGTTTAGGATGGATAGGGGGTCTATACCGTCATCGAGGGCAGCCTGGCAAGCAGGTCCGCTGCTCTTCGCATCTCCCTTGATGATGGCTTTTTGGATATTTTCCAGGTGCTCATCTATACTTGCCATAATGCTCCTTTCGATGTTTAACCCTAAGGTATAAGGGGGGTTACGGATTCTCCCATCCTGGCAATTTATCCCCAAACAGCTCTTTTGCAATTGGATCAGGGACGCGTAGTGGGGCGATCCCAACCAAATTGGGAAAGGGATCAACCATATGGGGGAAATGCAACGCCAGGAAAAATTGGTCCTGGAAGCGGGATTGAGCTGGCAGCTCGATGCGATGAATATCTCGGACCAGTACAGCCGCGGACCGGCGTTTCTCCCAATTTAACAATCCAATCAAGGCGCCGTCGCCTGCAGAGTTGCCTACAGAATGCACCACATCTAAAGGACAGTCGGGGATCATTCCTACCAACATTGATTTAATTGGATCGATATGTGTTCCAAAACCACCGGCCAGTAAGATCCTGTCCGGCCGCTCCAACCCCAGCCTTTTCAATAAAAAGTGAGCCGCTACATACAGGGGTGCTTTGGCTAACTGGAGCTGGCGGATATCTTCCTGTGTCACGGTTATTTCCTGCCCACTGGTGGTCTGGTCCGCATCTACGAGAACATACTCCATAGACCCTGATCCCGTCTTACGCAGGTTTGGCAGATCCTCATCGGTAAATAAACCATCAGCCTTCACGATGCCTGTCCTGTAAAGCTCGGCGACGGCGTCGATGATACCCGATCCACATATTCCGCTTGCATGAAGTGGGGCTATACCAGGCGTCCCGGACCATTCCGTATTACCGACTACCTTAACCTGAGCCCTCCGGGTCTGGTCATCAATCAAGACCCGTTCGATTGCCCCACGCGCCGCACGCATTCCATGTTCAATATGGGCTCCTTCAAAAGCAGGCCCGGTGGGTGTCGATGTACACAGCATGCGCTCGCGGTTCCCCAACACCAGCTCAGCATTGGTGCCCACATCCACGATCAGCCAGTTCTCATCCTGTTCATGAGGGGCTTCAGCAAGGATAACGGCTGTACAATCCGCTCCAACGAATGAAGCGATCAAGGGTAGCAGATGCACCTTCCCGCCCGGGTTTACCGATACCAATCCCAGCTCGCGCGCTCGCAGATCGAGTGGTCCCTTAACAGCCGGTATATATGGGGCGCGACCCAAATCGGTTGGATCGAGACCGAGGAATAAGTGATGCATGACTGAATTTCCTACCACCACTAATTCGATGATCTCACTTGCCCTAATGCCCGCTTGCTGGCAGGCGCGCCGTGCCAGGCTATCCACAGCCTTTACGAGCGTGTTATGCAGGCTTTCCAGACCATTGGGCGCTTCACTCGCATAGGAGATGCGGGACATGATATCTTCCCCGAAAGCAATCTGGGGATTCATCATATCGGCTGTGGCGAGTAATTCCCCGCTATGTAGATCGCAAAGATGAGCAGCAAGCGTGGTTGTTCCGATGTCTACTGCTAAGCCAACCAGGCGTTCTTCATAGCCTGATTCCACCCGCACGACTTCGCAGCCACCCCATACGGTAGCTGTAAGTGACCAATCCCCGTCCCGGATTGCCCGTTGCAGATCGAGTAAGGCTGGTAGATCGATTGTCAGGTGATCTACCTGTAGAGGCAGATCGCCAGTGCGGAACGTTAGCGCTTCCGCTGCTGCAAGAGCTGCTTTGAGACGCTCCCAATCGCCCTCTGGATCATCCAAAGAAGCCGGGCTAAGCTCTACGTAGAGCTTCTTAACGTTGGGATGTATTTCAACAGGCCGAGCACGGGCTGCTTTACGGACCACCTGCTGCACAGCCCGGCTGGATTCTGGCACCATCACCACCACATCACCAAGCACCCGCGCCTGGCAAGCCAGTCTTAATGCGTGCGGGTCTATTCCCTGGGCTGCCAGTCCTGCCTTTCGCCGCGCCCAATAAGCCGCTTCACTTTCCTCTATGACCGATAAGTGGTCCAGGTTGGATTGGATTCCATATTGTTCGTAGGAACCGCTTTGTACGACGACACGGCACTTTCCGCAGTTCACTCGCTCCCCACACAAGCTGCGGATCTCCACGCCGGCCGCATGAGCGGCTGTCCTAAGCTGCTGCCCATGCTCCACTTCTACCTGGATCCCCTGGGGTTGGAATACCAGCTTGTGCTTTTTGCTTTGCATGCCTGGTCCTTTAACCTGAACTTGAAGGTATCATCTTGCGTACCACCTTAAACGAAAAAAATTCAGGCCTGTAATATTCTTCAGAGAAGATGATGGGTTGGTTGTCAGAATTGAAGCCTATCTCAATAAATAAATGTAGAGATGAGCCTGCAAGACATGCTAAAAGCTGTGAGAGGATCTTATCTGCCGCCGTTGGGCGTACCTCAGTGATGTTATAGCTAACCCGCTGAGCACACCGGTTTTCTAAAAACGTATAAACTGGCCCATGAAGCTCTTCGGAGAGATAAGCATGCTTTACCAGGTGCGCAGGGATAACATCTACACAGTAAATGACGGGAACGTTATCAGCCAGGAAGACATTAGAAGTGGTTATGGCTTCGTCCTCAGCACCCAATCTCAATGCTTTGGCAGCATTAGTTTCTGGCGCCCCAAGCTCTAGCCCTTTATGAACCACACTGGCGTTATGGCCTGAAGCATGAATCATTTCGACGAAGTCGTATACTTCTTCTAGTCGTGTTCGAATGTTTAGCACCTGCTGGTTTACGTAAGTACCTGCCCCGTGTTTGCGAACCAAGAGACCACTTTTGGACAGTTGCTCCATGGCCTGCCGGATTGTACCCCGGCTAACTCCCAGCAGTTTAGCCAGGCTTGGCTCAGATGGCAGGCGACCTTCACCAAACTGCTTCTCCTGTATCATTCTCCGGATTCCTGCGGCGGTCTGGTCCACCTTCGTATATGGGTGTATTTTCATATTTTTGAAAGTTGTAGAACAAGTAATAAGTTGATTAACAACTGCTATTTTTATAGCAAAAATATTTCCCTATGTCAACATTTTCTTCGTGTTTTAATCTATTTTTGCATTAGCGAAACCATTTACCCCTAAGGGACATCCCTTATGGTGAAGGGGATTATCCCCCATTGACCATATCGTGGAGCTTAACGAAAATAGTAATGGAGGCTAAAGATGAAAATCAGTGAAATTATGACTCCGAATGTGGAAGTAATCCACCCGGATGCCCGCCTTGTGGAGGCGGCTCAAAAAATGAAAACCCTGGATGTCGGTTCGCTGCCGGTATGT
Organism: uncultured Anaerolineaceae bacterium; assembly: GCA_964486825.1. Classification (GTDB taxonomy): domain Bacteria; phylum Chloroflexota; class Anaerolineae; order Anaerolineales; family UBA4823; genus CAZAQS01. The sequence goes on from CAZAQS010000099.1 coordinate 11,183, forward strand.
GATGGAGACCGGTTGAAAGGGATACTAACGGACAGGGATATAACGATCCGCGCTGTTGCCGAGGGTATAGACCCGAACGAGATCACCGTTCAGGATGTCATGACGCCTGAAGTAATCTATTGTTACGAAGACCAGGAGGTAAAGGATGCGGCTCAATTGATGAGTCAAAAGCAAATCCGGCGCTTGCCGGTTCTAAACCGGCATAAGCGCCTGGTTGGTATCCTTGCTTTAGGCGACGTTTCGGTAGATTACCAGGACAATGAAATAATCGGAAAGACCCTGGAAAAGATCTCCGAGCCGTCTCGACCAGCGCGGTCGTAGATTGAACAAAGTCAATTTACCCATTGACAACTGAATAGAGAGATAACAGGCAGCCCATCAAAAGCTGTCTGTTATCATGTGTATGAGCGTATAAGAGATTGTTTATCTTACGATAAGGGTCCGTAAAAACTGCTTTAATGTAGAACCTTGCTCAAAAATTGTTTGGTGCGTTCTTCCTTTGGGGTTGAAAAGAGAATTTCTGGTGTGTCCTCTTCTACGATCAAGCCTTCATCCATAAAGATTGCCCGGCTACAAGCTGCCCTGGCAAATCCCATCTCGTGAGAGACAACCACCATTGTCATGCCTTCTCGGGCAAGATCTAACATGACATCCAATACCTCTTTGATCATTTCAGGGTCCAGGGCGCTGGTAGGTTCATCAAAGAGCATGATTTTCGGGTTCATTGCCAATGCTCGGGCGATCGCGACCCGCTGTTGCTGCCCGCCTGAAAGCTGGATAGGATAAGAATCGGCTTTTTCCGGTATACCGACTTTTTTCAGAAGCTCCCTGGCGATCTCTGTGGCTTCGGCTTTGTTGCGTTTTCGTACGATGCGTTGCGCCAGGCAGATGTTTTCTATCACTGTCAGGTGAGCGAAAAGGTTGAAGGACTGGAAGACCATACCCACTTCTTGGCGCACGGCGTTGATATTTTCCGCGCTGTCCAGGGGAATGCCATCTACAACGATGGAGCCCCCATCGTACTCTTCCAGTCGATTGATGCAGCGAAGCAAAGTAGACTTCCCCGATCCGGATGGTCCCACGATAACGATCACCTCTCCTGGATAGACTTCCAGGCTTACCCCTCTTAAGGCGTGAACGTTGCGGAAATGTTTATGCACATCTTGTATCTTTATGATCGGTTCCATGGCCGGACTACCTTTCGAACGTCGTTTTCTTCTCGATTAAAGTGACAACTCGGGCTGCCACCAGGGTCAAGATCAGATATAGCAGGGCTACCATGATCCAGGTCGGTACCGGGTCGTAAGTCATTGCTGAAAACTCACGCCCGCGCCGGGTAAGATCAGAAACAGCAACCACGCTCACAAGTGACGAATCCTTTAATAGAGCCACGAACTCGTTCCCTACTGGCGGCAGGATCACGCGCACCGCCTGGGGAATAATAACATACCGCATTCCCTGGATGTACGACATTCCCATGCTGCGAGCGGCTTCCATTTGCCCCCGGGGGATACTTTGGATACCTGCCCGGTAGATCTCACTCATATAGGCGCCATAGCAGATTACCAGGCCAATAACAGCCATTGCGTAGGGGTTGGCCCGGTAGGTTGCCAATGCCTCGATGCCTAAGGAATGCCCAACCCCCTGGATCACCTCTGGGAAGGCAAAATACCACCACATCAGTTGGACCATAAGCGGGATGCCACGTATGACTTCAACGTACAGGGATGTCGCTCCGTTGACATAGCGGTTTTTTGAAATTCGGCCTAATCCCCCAAGTAAACCTACGACCAGTGTGATGAAGAATGAGACAAAAGTGATGGAGATCGTTACGGTAATGCCATCACTCACGAAGCGGACAATACGCTGGTAAGGATCGGGTGTCCCAAGGATCAACAGAAGTACCAGCGCCACAACACCCGCCACCAGCCACCACCATGGGTCCAGGCGTGCTCTCGGTTCAGCGCCGGGTATCTTCAGAGCGGTTTCCTTGGATATGCTTTTTGCCTTAAGAGTCATGGGATATCGGCCTTCTTCAAATGCGCCTGCGAGGTTTGAGAACAACCCCGCAGGCGGTTATTCCCTAAACTACTGTCCTACAATCCACTTAATTGCCATTTGGTCTACAACACCCTCGTCCATCAGGGCCTTCAGACCGTGATTAAATTTTTCTACCAATTCAGGCTTCGTCTTGCAAACGGCAATGCCGTAATACTCATCTGTAAATACTTCTCCTACCATCTTCAACCGGTCTGGATTCTTTCCGACATACTCGATCGCCAGAGGGTTGTCTGCTACGGCTGCATCGATTTGACCGTTCATTACGTCCTGGTATACAAGACTGATATCATCGTAGGTTTTTAGTGTAACCCCTTCCATCTTTTCTAACTCGATGGCCCCAGTGGTGCCTAATTGTGCACCAACAACCTTGCCTATAAGGCTGTCCTTCCCGGTGATATCGGTATTATCGAAACGGACTGTGACGATTTGCCCGGCAGCAAAGTAAGGATCGGAAAAGGCAATCGTTTCCTTGCGCTCTTCTGTGATGGTAATGGCCGAAATGGCGGCATCATATTGGCACTTGGAGAGACCCGCTAAAAGCGAGTCAAAACCAACGTTCTGAAATTCTATCTCAAGGCCTTCCTTTTCTGCAATAGCTTTCATCAACTCTACATCGAAGCCTGCCAGTTCTTTGGTCGATTCGTCCACGTACTCGAATGGAGGCCAGGTTGCATCCATAACTACAGTGATTTTATCTGATTTGCTGGCACAACCGGTTACAAGCAGGGCAGCCAGAACCAGCACAGCCAGGGTATATATTGATGAGCGTTTCATTCTCTTCCTCCGAGGATTTGTGGTTTTTGGTGATGACGAGCAAGTGAATGGGACCGGGATATTAATAGATACCGGTTCACCTCCTTTCATGAAGCAGGTAATACCGAAATAGCCAGGTATTAAGGCCTTACCGTTTTAGTATGAGGTCTACTTAAATTTATGTGGTATTGGCAAAATTTTTAATCTGTGAAAAATATATCATTCTTGAGGCTTAATTTGTCCGAGTGTACTACAAATAACCGCTCGTGTCTACTTTTTCCCCTTGCATAAATTACAAACATCGTCTATCCTCTTAATGGGGATGAACCAGACCCTATCTGGATCGCCTGATCCCCGAAACGACGGTCGCCAAATGGAAAAACAGCAGCGGAAGAAAGGAGAGAAGAGCAATGAAGATGAGTTATGGAATACTGGTTCTGCTTTTGCTGGCAAGCCTGGTACTGGCATCCTGTACAACACCAGCTGCACAAGCTCCAGGTGAAGGAGCTGCCATGGAGGGGTTACCTGACCTGGGAGGAAGGACAGTAACAGTAGCAGTAGAAAATGCTTACCCGCCCTTTAATTACCTCGACGAAGCAACGAATGAGCCTATTGGATGGGATTATGATGCTGTTCGTGAGATCTGTGCACGCATCAACTGTACTCCCGACTTTCGAGAAGCCTCCTGGGATGGGATCTTCCCGGCGATGAACGCTGGGGAATTTGACTGGCTGGCAGATGGTGTAACGGTCACCCCTGAACGGGCCGAAATTGTAGATTTCTCTATCCCTTATGTGATCGTACGCCAGGTCTTGCTGGTGCGCGAGAACGAGACCGCAACACTGGATGAAATAAAAGCAGACCCCGGAAGGATTGTGGGGACACAAATTGGTACGACCAATGAGATCGTAGCAAAGGAGCATTTCCCTGATGAAAGAGTAAACTCCTTTGAGGATTTCGGAGCTGCGGTTCTGGCGACCATTTCAGGCGATATCGATGGCGTTGTTATCGATAATGTGAGCGCCGACGGATATATGGATGCCGAGCCGGGCCGGCTTAAGATACTTGGCGAGCTGGCCTCAGATGAAGAGTTAGCCTTTGTATTCCCCCCTGGTAGTGACCTGGTTGAGCCCGTCAATGCAGCCCTGGAATCGATGAGGGCAGATGGAAAGCTCGAAGAGATCAACCTTAAATGGGGTTTGAGCTTCGAACAATAGCCGATTATTTTCCAACCGTCTGGACCGTCGTTTCATATCCCAATCCGGGATGGGGCTTTTACCCCATCCCGGCGCCTCCATTTTACTAAAGGAGCATCATGAGAACAGCTGAAACACTCGAGAGAGGTTCTCCTGCCGCACGACGGGATCTGGGCTTATCCAGGCTTCCTTACTGGGCCTTAATCCTTGCCGCCCTGGGTCTCCTATTAACCTACTTGATTTTTTCGAATGTGAATTATCGAGATACTTTCTTCTTCCTACGGGCAGGGGTAACTACCACCATCCGAATGACATTAATTGCCTTTCCGATCGCTACTGTGATTGGATTGATCGTTGGGCTTTGTCGCATTTCTAAGAATGTGATCTTGTTCAATTTGGCAACACTATACGTTGAAATGGTGCGTGGTATTCCCATGATTGTGCTCATTTTGTATACCGCATTTGTAGTGGTTCCAATCGTAAGGGATCTTTTTGTAACGATCGGTCAATGGGGTCTTGGTTGGGCTGGTGAGGGGTTCTTATCTGGCTTTTTCTTGAATCTGTCTACTTTCTCCATCCAAAGTATTACAATGGAGAGCCGTGCTATCGCAGCACTGGCGATTGGTTACGGGGCTTTCGAGGCGGAGATCTTTCGGGCAGGTGTACAATCCATCGGAAAGGGCCAGATGGAAGCAGCCCGATCTCTTGGGATGAGCTATTTCCAATCGATGCGGTATATTATTCTCCCCCAGGCGATCCGCCGCGTACTGCCGCCGCTGGGCAACGATTTCATTGCCTTGCTGAAAGACTCTTCATTGGCTACCGTATTGGCGGTACCGGAGCTGACCCAAATGGGACGTCTGCGAAGGGCCAGTACCTTTCGCTATCTGGAAACCTTTAATGTAGTAGCTTATCTATATTTGGCAATGACCCTGATGCTCTCAGCTCTCGTGCGTTTCCTCGAGCGCAGGTTCAAATACGAGGAATAGGTAGGCGTTGTTCGACCTGAGGTTAATGATTTAAGGAAAAGCCGCCAAAAGGCGGCTCTTCTGTGCGCTGGGAGGGACTTGAACCCTCACGCCTTGCGGCACATGGCCCTCAACCATGCCTGTCTGCCAATTCCAGCACCAG
>CAZAQS010000100.1:0-9240 GCA_964486825.1 uncultured Anaerolineaceae bacterium
TCTTCACCATTACTGCTATTCATTTCGGTTTCAGCCGGAGGTGGGTGAGCTATGAGCGTTAAAGTTTCTACCCCTTTAACTGCTAATCGAATCTTAAAGATCATTGAACGAATTTTCGTATACCTGCTTGTCATTGCAGGCGGTGTCCTCACGGCAATGCCTTTCGTCTGGATGTTCCTGACTGCCTTTAAAGGCCCAGCTGATGTAGCTTCAATTCCACTGCGCTGGCTACCGACCGAGTGGCGTTTTGACAATTTTAGTGCAATCTGGAAGCTGGTTTCTTTCGGCCGTGTCTATATAAATAGCATCATAGTCGCTACCTCCCAAACAATCGGTATACTGATAACTTCGTCTTTGGCAGCGTACGCTTTTGCCCGGATTAAGTTCTGGGGACGGGACGTCATTTTCCTGTTGTACTTGGGCACTATCATGATCCCAGAGTGGGTCTTGATCATCCCAATCTTCCTAATCGTCAAAAACTTACACTGGCTTAACACCTATCAAGGTCTGATTGTGCCTGGGCTCACCAGCGCTATGTCCACCTTCTTGCTACGCCAGTTTTTCCTTACAGTGCCGAAAGATTATGAGGATGCGGCTTTCATAGATGGGGCAAGCCGTTTGCAGATTCTTCTGTACGTAATCCTGCCCCTAGCCAAACCTGCCTTACTGACCGTTGGCTTACTTACGTTTATGGGAAGCTGGAACACTTTCCTGTGGCCGCTAATCGTCAGCTCTGAACCGGAGATGCAGACTCTGCCCCTGGCTCTATCTCAGCTAGCGCTGACCTTTGGTTGGAGCCGCATCGAGTGGGGTGCGTTGATGGCAGGTACGCTGCTCGCTATCCTCCCCATAACGATTATCTATGGGTTCCTGCAAGACTACTTCATCCGAGGCATTACTCTATCTGGGTTGAAGTAGATATTTATAGGATCGCAACCGTGTACTGGAAACTGGCTTTGGTACAGCACCCTATGTATCTTCTCATTAAAGAAGATTCGGAATGTGCCGAGCGTACCCCACCCTGGGGCGCACCCGATATCGGACAGTATATTGACCGCCTACGACAAAACATTACCACACTCTACAGGTACCCGCAGATTAGGATCGGTTACGAATGGTCTGCTCTGGAACTGGAACAGCTCAAAGAGGATGCTCCAGAAGTCTTCAATGCGATGCTGGACCGGGTTTATTCCGGGCAGTCCACCTTTTATAACGGTACCTATTCCCAACCCCATCTACAAACCCTGAGCTCTGAGGCCAATTACCGCCAGTTCGAGTGGGGTAACCGGGTATACCGCCAGCTATCTCCCCACCACCCGGTGCGAGTATATGCCCACCAGGAGACCAGCGTCAACGAACAGACACCTCAGTTGCTTAAATGTTTTGGCATTCCTTATGTGACATTGCCACACTTCTCGTCGACGCTCGTAATGCTCGACGGGGGTGAGCTTCTTTTCCAATGGCAAATGGGTACGATGTTCATGCACGGGGAAGAATTCGCCAGCTGGCGTGGACTGGATGGTACTCAAGTCGACTTGTACCTGGATGAGCCTGTCCACGATCGAATTCAGGATTGGCTAGCATTCCAGGAAATCATCGGCTTAACTCATGTTCCTCCCCTTGTAATCTCCATCCCAGATCTCACAAACGTAGATGAAGCGTGGATACAAGAGCGATCTGGTGCCGAATTTGTCCTGTTGGAGCATGCTCTAGAAGAACGACATAAAGTCTTCCCACCTCGCTTCCATGTGCGCTTTTACACCAACTGGAGCTATATCGAGGGGATTCGCGCTGAAGAGCTGTCACGCTGGAATTGGAAAGCCGAAACCAGTGCCCTGCGTGCCGAAGCACTCAATACCCTGGCATTCACCCTGGTAAACAGGTTGCCGGATTCAACCGACACGCTCTGGAAGCAGATTCTCACCACCCAGCACCATGACGTGTACTGCTTCTGTGCTCCGGTTCTGCGTGAGAAAAGCATATTGTCACTGCAGCATGCTGAAGCTGAGGCCTCAAAGCTCTCTACGAGAGCTGCAATTGCCATAGCCACCCAAGTCGACACTTCTACCGGGAGCGGCCAGCATCTGGTCGTCTTTAACACTGTTCCTCATGCTGTTTGCGGTTTGGTGGAGGCCGAGCTGGATTTTCCCCATCCCGCAATCGTGGATCTTGATAGGAACATTCTTCCCAGTGAAGCCACAATCCTGCCATCCGGCAAGACCCGAGTCTGCTTCCTCGCTAACCTCCCTGGACTGGGATACACAACCGTACGCGCGCTGCCAGCGGGTGAGAGTCAGATAGAAGAGACGCTGCAGGATGGATTCACGTTCGATAATGAGTTTTACCGGGCCTCTATCCAGCCGGATGGCAGCTTGACTTCGTTGATATTATTACCTTCGGGCGAGGAGCTGCTTGCAGGAGATGATTTTCCCGGCAATAGTCTGGCTGCCAGAGATAGCACTGGTCTTGGTCCAAAGCACGAAGGAACGTTCGATGTCACAAACTGGGTAAAGTGGGAACCCTCTGGGCGTGGCCCATTCCTTTCATGGAAGCCTGCTGGGCCGGCTCAGCTGCGCCACAGTACCCTGGGTACCACTTTCACCTCCTCTGGAGAGATAGGCGCCGCCATAAAAGCAACCCTGGGTGTTCACTTCTACCACGCCTTGCCCCGCATCGATCTGGATTGGACCTTCACCTTTGACCAGGCAAGCATCGGTCACTTCTTTGACGATGATACCAAGCTGCGCCTGCAGTGGCCTCTGTCGTTCCAGGGAGACATCTATCACGACATATCCTTTGGGGTGGTCGAGACCCGGGATGAGCGTCCCTTCCTGCCCGCTTCCTGGGTGGATATCTCGGATGGAAAGAAAGGGTTCAGCTATTTCCACCGGGGTACGATCAAACATTGGGTTACTGGGAAAATGCTGGTGAACCTGTTTGCCTGGGGGGAAGACACGGATGCCATTGGTAACCGAATGGCCAGGGTTCGTTGGCCTAAGTGTTTCGACCAACGCTTACGGGGGACGCACACTATCCACTCGGCAATCTATCCGCATGCCGGGGATTGGCGTACGGCGGATGTGGTAGGGGTAGCCCGCTCCTATAATATGCCACCGGTGGCTTATGCTACGCACAGTCACAAGGGTGATCTCCCTGCGAAACTGGATGTCCTCCAGCTGGTTGATGCCGAACTGGCTGCCACTGCAGTCAAGGTCGAGCATTCTCGAGCGGTCTGCCGGTTCTACTCTTATAGCCAGAATGCGAAATCCATACAGGTCAAGACCCACCACTTGAAAACGGTAAGCATTGCGTCCCTGGCTGGAGAACCAATCGATCAGATCAATCCTTTCCAGATTGGGACAATGACCTTCCAACCCGGTATTCCATAGGGCGTAGTGGGGCAACGGTCCTGTGCCGCTCTTGCACTTGAAAGAGGTTTTTATGAAAGACAAATTCTATCCTGTCTTGGCAGAGGGTTTTTCTCTGGACTTTGACGAAAACGGCAATATGCCCTGGCTGCATTTTTCCGGAAAAGATATCCAGCTTTCATACGGCTACACGATCTACGAGATCGATGGAATGGAAACCATCGCTCAATATCTGCCTGGCGAGAGAGGTCTGGCATATCGCCTGGAAACAAAGAAATTAGCTAAGCAGTCATTTACTGGCAAAGTGGTAGTCATCCCCGGGACAGAGGTGAATTTCCACTTCTATGTGGATCAGCCAGGCGTAGCAAAGCGTGTCGGAATAAGCTTCTTTCTTCCTGAGAGTGCAAACATCCACCTGGCGGAATATCGTAGCACTGGGCATTTGGTAGATAAGGATATGCCTGACGGCGAAATATACACCTGCAAGCTGTGCTACAACTTCCTGTTGGTGGACCTCGATGGAACCTGGTTACGGCTTCGAGTAGATACGAATTTCCTCAGTTCTGCAGAAGTGACTATTGTACGCCGCCCGCAATCCTTCAACCTGACTTTCACATGGCCTATAGACACCGAGGCGAGCCTGGCACTTTACCCCACCAAAGAAGCCGCTATTCAGGATTTTCAGACCATCATCGACCGCGACTTCGGCTCGTGTAAGATGCGCGACCCAAAGCGTAATGAAGTAAGCTGGGTTCATAATACGAAAGTCGTCATCACCGCCGACATGGTTCGGCCGAACTGGGAGATTACACACGATTATGAGGATGTGCGGAATCTGGCATACGATCTCAAAGATGCTGGTTGCCCGGCCGACACGCTCTTCTACCTGCCCGGATGGCAGGGCCCTTATGACGCTATATACCCTACATACTGGCCGTACCCGGATTTGGGCGGAGAAGAGGGTTTCCGCCGTATGTTGGATGCCATCCACCAAAGCGGTTACCGTGTGATGATCCATGCCAATGGTTGGGGGATTGACCCCTATCACCCAGATATCGATCAACTGGAGAAGTACATCCTGCGTTACGAGGACGGGGGTTTTATCGGCTGGCAGACTGACGGGCGCTGGTTACCTCCCTCCCGCTCCGTAAAGGTTACCCCAGCGCACATACCACTCTCGGCGCCTGCTAGCAGCTGCAAGTTTTTTTTCAAAACCATCCCTATCCCGGGCCATAGCGAGATCTTGCTCACATTGGGCGGTGTAAAAGCCAGAGAGGGTCGAATCCGGCTTACCGCACACAAGCGAAGCATCACCAGCCCGGCCGGCTGGTTCAACGATCACGATTCCTATGACTACCCCTTCCCACTCTTGCTGATGCCAGGTGTAAACGAGGTTGAGGTAGAGGTAATAGGCGCGGGCGATGTAGACTGGTCAAGCGCCTGGTATTGCTGCCGTGATGGTTTCACCGCCGACGACCTTTATGCCAGCTGGTCCTGGCCAATCCTGTGGGCGGATACGCAACATCCCGAATTCATTGATTTATTCGTTAATAATGTTTGTAAAATGGTGCGTGGGTTTGGCGTGGACGCCGTGCACATCGATGCAACTTGGCCAAACCAACCTCATATGTCCCCACCCTGCCCTGAGATCATACAGCGCATCCAGGAAGAGTTACCTGATATAGTCTTGTCCAGTGAAGCGATTATGTCATTCTCAGAAATGGGCATATGGGCTTTTTCGCAGAACGCTACATTGGGATTGATCGATCCGCGCCGCCGTCCTAAGGAACAAGGCTCGCTGCCTCTGGCGACTGGCACGGACGAGCTTTTTGCCTGGCTGGATAAGCCATCTCCTGTCTGCGCGTTTGCCCAGGATTACTTCTATAGTTACCCCCACCTGGTCGCCGCAAATAGTTTTGTACCGGTCGGTAAGATTTCTAACCTGTATTCGCCTCGCAAAATTCCGTTGACGAGCGATGAGCAATGGAAAGTCTGGCGTGATGCACAGCGATTGAATTATATTCCGGGGCTTCGGGTTAATTATCGCCAGTTCGGATTGGATGAGGAGACGAGAGCCGCTATCGCCGAGCTCTCAGGGAGTTAGACGCTACTCAGATAGTTCATGTGGCACCATTTACCGTTGGCTCAGGCTTTTTAATGAAATCGGGGTCGAGAGCCTATACGATCAACCCAGAGTGTTAGGCCACGCCTGCAGGAGATCGGGTAGATTTAACCTCCGGGCATTATTGAATTATGGGTCAAAGTTCTCCTAATATTGCTTTAGGTGTTGTCTAAGTAGGACAAGCCTTGATCCAGGCCGAAATACTTGCTATTGAGTGTATGAGATGGCTGGCATAATAAAAATAAAACATCACCGGGGCTGTTTCTTAAGAGACAGCCCCGGTGATGTTTAGGGCGGGTTTACCGGGCTAATGCAGGTAAATCCACTTCGCGATCGAAGGTACACCTAGGGTGTTGAGGGCGAATAACATATAGTAGCCCTGTTGTGCCAGCGAGTGCGGGTGCCCACCATGAGGTGCGGTCAAGGTTAGGCGGGTTGGATTAGCATGGTCGTGAATATAAGGAATTTCCAGGACCTTTTGTTCGGTATCCGTTTGGTGGGTCACCGCCATCGGCCGCACCATGACAACCTTAACGATTCGGTCTGCGTCTGGCGATTCAATTACAAATCTTTGTCCATGATGGACTAGGGCTGGCGCGGCAGAGATTACTGGCCTGCTCCCGCGAAATAGATATGGAGGGCTGAAAATCTCGATGACGTCATTGTTCCATCCCCCCATCATAACTTTTCCACTCGGCAGGAGCATCGCTGCCGAGTGATAATCGCGGACTGAAGGAAGAGCAGACATTGGCGACCAGGTGTTCGTCTGGGGGTTGAATAGGGTGCATGGCGAGTTTGGTGATTGTATGCCACCGCATACAAACACGTTACCATCTGGCAGTAGCACCGCGCTCGCCAGGCTGCGGTTTTGGTTATCAGGAAATGTGATGGATGGTCCCCAGTTGGTGAATGAAGACAAGGAGGTGGCATCGATGATCTGATAGGTGTTGTTCGTTGAAGGATCGGAGCCACCCAGCACCAAAACTCGCGCGTAAGGAGCAGAATTGCTCAAGAGCATCACTGACATCCCTTTCGTCCTGTCTGGCATGAAGGGCGGGACGGGGGCGATATTTGTCCAGACACCGGTATCAGCCCCGGTGAAGGTGAAATATGCGGATTGCTCATCTCCCGGATAGGGTCCGCCGCCCGCCCCAGCTGAAGCCCAGCCCGTTCCAGAATAAAAGATCGTGTGGTTTGGCAGCAGGTGTAGGCCTGGGTATAAATACGGGAATAGCTTGTTGTCTCCGAAAGTCACTTCTGTAAAAGTGTCGGAAGCTTCATCATAGATCTCCATATCCCCAGCACCATGCCCACAGGTAACGAGCACCTCGTGGCTGTTTCCCATGCGCTGGTCGCCCATGGTCAGCACAGTAGGATACCACCGTGAATGGGTCATTCTTCCCGCCGTCCTCGACCACGACTTGCTGACAGGATCGAATTTATATCCATACACGGCTTTGGGATTATGTCCGTATCCGCCGCCACCCACCACCAATAGCCTTCCATCGGACAAGAAAGAATGGCCACTGCACAGTACGGAGTATCCTTCCATATTATTGGGGATCTGCCGAGGTTGATTAACTGGATCTTCAAATGTTGCCGGGGTGGTATCCTCCGGGTCCCAAAGTAAGGTCGTTTCATCTGCAGTAATGAATAAGACTTTACCTGTATGCAACAGAGCGGCATGAATAATGCCGTCGTAGCCTCCCGTTCCTCGACGGGGAATGCGTTGCGGGAAATTGGACCAACTGCCGTAAAATAAATGACTGAAGCGATGGTGAAGGATACCTAGGCGCTGCAGATCAAATTGTTCGAGCCGCAGAACATCCTTTACGTGACGGAATCCGAGCGGGTATTCTCTGTCCCGAAATTCAATGAGATCCCGGGCGATTTCGGGATCGAGGATCATTTCCTGGGGGGGATTCTGCTCATCGGGATTGTCTTCATGGAACTCGCCCTCGCCAAGCGGGACAACCCTCTCGTAAACCAGCTCGTCGGGCAAAACGGCTCGGTTTAAGAAGTTGAGGATTCTCCGATGCGCGGCGACGTCCATCTCAAGGATCTGCAACTGGTTTTTTTCCTTGATAGTCTTATCTCGAGTAGCCATTTCATACCTCCTCGTATTGAATCAATCGGTTACTAGTAAGCGTAAACAAATATTCTTTTGTACTTATAAACGGAGGACTTCATGGAATTTTGGCAAAGAGCACAAAGATTGTTCAATACTGTCGTCATCCGGCTCACAACCACAGGCGAATGGTCACGTTCTCGTCTATGCGCCAGCCGATCCGGATGGTCTTTGGCTACGTCATTCTGTAGCTATGATTTTAATTGCCAGAGACGCAGGGAATATACGCGAGGGTTTCACCACTGAATTGTTCAACTATGAGGAGTTAAAACCCAAAGTATTCTTTGTATAATATGTACATCTCAAAGTTATCAGCTCCCTACTTCTCAGCCAACTTCGAAGCGGCATTTAGAATCAAAATATCAATCCAACAATTTATTTTCCCGAATTTATTCCAATTCTACTTACCATCCATTCCCGGAGGAAAAAATGGATAAGAACAGAATTATTCGAATAATCATCCCAGTATTAATTTTCGTGATAGGGTCTACATTGAGATTTGGAATAGCTGCTTCCCAATCCACTCATTCAATATACCTGCCGTTTATAAACGATCATACTATTCGCACAGATGTGATTAATTTTTATCCTACCGGCTTATCGGGCACACCCAAATCTGGTTACTGTTGGACAAATTCAATTTGGCTTCTCCGGCGAGATGCCTGGCGGTGTATCGATATCAACCAGCAGATTTATGACCCCTGTATTAGTCCAATTGGGGTAACCAGTTACGTAGTCTGTGATGCACATCCCCTTGATAATCCAGTTGGTTTTCGACTCAATCTGACCAGGCCTCTTCCAATCCCAGGTCCAACTCATCCAGATGAAGCTGCTGACGCTTGGGCAATGAAACTTTTTGATGGCGTGACTTGTTCACTGGTACAGGCATCAACCTGGCCGACTTGCCTCCCCCGTTATTATTGCTCAGATGATTTGTCGATTGTAAATTTTCCAAATCCAGGCGTGATGTGGACTGCTGAAAGAGGTATATTCTCCATCGATACCTGTTCAATCTCTCAAAGCGAAATGTCAAATTTGATGACAGTCTGGAAGTGAATGAGGTTTTTCTTTTTAGAAATCCGTCTGAATTGTGTTAACTGGTTCTATTCAAAACAAATCCTGCCTCACTGAAAACGCCGCGCAGATCGCCCTCAGCTCTTCCGGCGACAACCCCTCCCCTTGCTCTCCATTGACCAGGTTCATATATTCATACCTCGCCCCGGCCTCCGCGTACTCGATCCGGTCCGTTGCTTTGGTCACGGATATATCCGATCGCGCGATCACCCCATGTTTCCCCCACACTACCAGTCGGTGGGTGCGCAACAGCTCCACGGTCCTGTCCTCCAGCTCCTTTGAGCCTGGCACCAGGAAAGGCGCGCACCCGATCCCCTCCGGCAGCTGCACGATCAGCTCCGGTTGCCAGCGCAGCACGTGCCGGTTGAAGTACTCCCCATCCTGGTAACGCGGGATATGGCTCAGGTATGTCATATACGGCGGTTGGGCATGCACCACCGCGTGGAAATTCGTCCCGCTCCTGGCTACCTGGTCGCGGTGCACCGCCAGGTGGGAATTGAACTCGCTGGTCAGTTGTGAAAACAAGCAGCGCGGCGAGGTATACAAAA
>CAZAQS010000100.1:9340-16122 GCA_964486825.1 uncultured Anaerolineaceae bacterium
GAATTGAACTCGCTGGTCAGTTGTGAAAACAAGCAGCGCGGCGAGGTATACAAAACCGCCTTCTCCCCGCCTGGTTCTACCCTCAGGAACCCCAGGTTAGCGCCGGGGTCCCTGGTCACGTCCCTCAACCGTCTCCCGGACCCTGTCACCAGGAAGGACTTCCCGGCTAATTCGGGTACCGGCATCGGGAGGGGCGTAGTTTTGGATAGCGGGAACTTCCGGCGCGGGTCCAGGTCCCATCCGATATAGACGGAGATATTCCCGGCCGCGCCTTCCGAGGCGTCGATATCCGATAACCGCGTTCCGGCCGCTCCACAGGCCTCCAGGATCTCGTCTAAATCAGGGTAAGGGGCGTCGATCGTCATGGGCATTCTCCTCTTTTTTGGGGAAATTGTTGACAGCTAGGATTTTCCGTGCGATAATAACTCTACGCAAACGTTTGCGGTCACTCGCTTATACCAGAATTATAACAATGGACTGGCTCGCCAGCCGCTCCAATACCCAAGATCCGTTCTGCTCGAGGAGGCTCCTATGCGCTTTGATGGGAAAGTCGTCATCGTTACCGGTGCTGCCCGTGGCATCGGCCGGGCTATCGCATTGGGCTTTGCGCAGGAGGGCGCCCGGCTTGCTATCGCCGATATCCGCACCCAGCAGGCTGAAGAAACCGTAAAGCTTGCCCGGCGCCTGGGAGCAGAAGCTTTTTCCGTCTTTACGGATGTCTCCAAGCCTGAAGATGTGAACCACCTGGTGGACCTGACCCTCAACACCTACGGGACCATCGATGTCCTGGTCAATGACGCCGCCATCTGTCCCTTCCGTGATTTTCTCGAGATGCCGGTTGAGACCTGGGACCAGGTGCAGGCCGTAAACCTGCGCGGCGTCTTTCTATGCTCCCAGTCTGTGGCGAAGGTCATGGTAGAGCGCGGGATTCGTGGTCGCATCATCAATATCAGCTCCATCTCCGCCTATGTCGGGGGCGCCCAGCAAGCCCATTATTGCGCCAGCAAAGCCGGCATCAACCTGCTGACCGCCTCCATGGCCATCAGCCTCGGCCCGTATGGCATTACCTGCAACGCCGTGCTCCCCGGGCCTGTCGAGACGGATGTGAACAAGGAAGACCTGGCGGATCCCGCCAAGCGCGAGTATTTTATCCGCCGCACGCCCTTGGGCCGTATCGGAGAGCCGCAAGACGTGGTTGGCCCGGTCCTGTTCTTTGCCAGCCCGGATGCAGGCTGGTGTACCGGCTCGACCCTGGTCGTGGATGGCGGCATCCTGGTGAATTTCCAATAGGAGGCGACCAGATGACCTACAGTATCAAAGCCATCAAGTATTGTGAGCAATCCACGCCTGGCCCGGAGATGTACTTGTTCTCCCATTGGGACCAATGGATCGATGTCTACTTTTACTTCTTCATCCTCCGCAGCGAAGACGGCCGCCTTTGCCTGGTTGATACGGGTGTGCGTGACGTCGATGAGATCAACCCGGGCGTGATTGCCGGGGTGGGGGAGCGCGGTCGTTTCCGCATGGACATGCGCACCCAGAACATCCCCACCTTGTTGCAGGCAGAGGGCGTCGACCCAGCTTCCGTCGAGTACGTTTTCCTCACCCACCTGCATTACGACCACTGCTCAAACGTAAAGCTTTTCCCAAACGCCCGGTACGTGGTTTCCAAACGCGGCTGGTCCCAGACCATGGCCTGTGATATCCCCGAGATGCTCCCCCATCCGGTCTTCCCCAGGGATGTGATCGAGTTCCTGTCCGGGGAAGCCCGCCGCCGCTTGATCCTGGCTGAGGACGACCGGGAGATCATTCCTGGGATTTCTTGTTTTTATACCGGCGGCCACACCTTGTGCGGTCAGGCTGTCAAGGTCGAGACCAGATCGGGTACCGCCATTCTGTCCGGTGACGTGGCTTTCCTGTACGGTAACTTCGAGCGCAATCACCCGGTTGGCCTGGTGACCAACGTTCAGGAGTGTTACCAGGCCATGCACCGCATCCGCCAGGAGGCTGACATCATCGTTCCCGGGCACGACCCCCAGATCTTGTCCCGCCATCCGGGTGGCATCATCGCATAACCAGGCCGTTCGCCAATCACAGGAGGAAATTGATGCTGAAAGTAATCCATGTGTCGGAAAGCTCCGTCTATAACCTTCCGGGCCGGGATTGGTTCTACATGATCGGCCCTTCCAACAGCGCCGCTCGGAACCTGACCTTCGGCCTGGCTGAGTTCCCTCCCGATTCTGACGCTCAGGCCCACGTCCACGACGCCCAGGAAGAGGTCATCTTCATCCTATCTGGTCGCGGTGAGTTCATCACTTCACATGGCGTTCACGAGCTCCAGCCTGGAACCGCTGTATATATCCCTCCCCAGCTCGAGCATCGCATTATCGTTCGAGGCGACCAGCCTTTGCGCCTGGTCACCCTGTTTTCACCGCCCGTGGTCCCAGGTGCTTATGACCCCCAGGGAAGTTGAGACCCGGAGCATGCCCGAGCCGCCCCTCTCCACCCTCGAGCTGGAGCGTATGGCAAACCAGCTCCGGCAAGACGTCATCCGCATGACCTGTGAAGCCGCTTCTGGACACCCGGGCGGCTCTTTAGGGGCCGCGGACCTGGTGGCTGTCTTGTATTTCCACACCCTCCGCATTGATCCCCAGGACCCTGCCTGGATGGACCGCGATCGCTTCATCCTCTCCAAAGGGCACGCCTGCCCCGTCCTGTACGCCGCCCTGGCCCGCCGCGGGTTTTTCCCGGTTGAGCACTTGCTCACCCTGCGGAAATTTAACAGCCTCTTGCAAGGCCATCCGGATATGTTGAAAACCCCTGGGGTGGATATGACCACCGGCTCATTGGGCAACGGGCTGGCAGCCGGGCTGGGGATGGCCCTTGGCGGCCGCATGGACGGCGCTGGCTTCCGGGTCTATGTCATGCTCGGGGAAGGCGACCTCCAGGAAGGCTGCACCTGGGAAGCCGCCATGATGGCCGGTCACCACAGGCTCTCCAATCTCACCGCCATCCTGGACTACAACCGCGCCCAGGTGGACGGCCTGGTAAGCGAGATCGTTGACCCCGAGCCGGTTGCCGGTAAATGGCTGGCCTTCAACTGGCAGGTGCTCGAGATCGATGGCCACGACATCCCCCAGATCATCCAGGCCTTTGATTGGGCCGGCCGCGATAACGGGACTCCCACCCTCATTCTGGCCCGCACCACCAAGGGCAAAGGTGTATCTTTCATGGAAAGGGATCCCGTTTACTGGCATGGCACACCCCCGACCAGGCAGCAGGCTGCCAGAGCCCTGGGTGAGTTGGCCCCGGAGGCCACCCCATGAGCACCGGGCCTGCAAAAGCTGTCCGGGTTGCTTTTGGCGAGACCTTGCTTGCGCTTGCCGCTGAGTTCCCTCACCTGGTCGTGCTGGACGCCGACATCTCCAAATCCCTCCGCACCGATGCCTTCGCCAGCCTTTACCCGCAGCGGCATATCAATTTCGGGGTCGCCGAGCAGGAGATGCTGGCTGCCAGCGCCGGCCTGGCCACCGTCGGAAAGTTGCCCATCGCCTGCACCTATGCCGCTTTTGCGACCTTGAGAGCCTGCGAGCAGGTGCGCACCTTGCTTTGCTACCCGAATTTGAATGTGAAGATCGCCTGTAGCCACGCTGGGATCGAGGTTGGCTGGGACGGCCCCACTCACCAGGCCATCGAGGACGTGGCTGTCATGCGCGTCATGCCCAATATGACCGTGGTCGTTCCCGCGGATGCCAACTCCGTCCCCACCCTTTTCCGGCAGGCCCTCCTCCACCCAGGCCCGCTCTATTTCCGCATGGGCCGCAACCCCGTGGCTTTGATCTACGGCCCCACCCCCCAGCTGACCCTCGGCAAGGCCGGCCTGCTCAGGCCCGGGGAGGATATCACCCTGGTTGCCATGGGCGCTATGCTTTCTTTCGCGCTTGAAGCCGCAGATCTCCTGGCCCAGGATGGGGTCAGCGCCCGTGTGCTCGATATGCATACCGTCAAGCCCCTGGACGGCGAGGCCCTCCTGGACGCCGCCCGCCAGACCGGCGCCGTCGTGACGGTAGAAGACCACAATGTGATCGGCGGGCTGGGCGGCGCGGTCTCGGAATTCCTCGGCGAGCATTGCCCGGTTCCCATGGCCAGAGTCGGCGTCCCCGATACCTACTGCGAATCTGGCGCCCCTGCCGAGCTTTTCGAGCGCTATCAAATGTCCGTACCCCATATCCTTGCCGCTGCCCGGCGCACCCTGGCGCGCAAAAGCTCATGACCACCATTCGGGACATCGCCGCCCACCTGGGTGTTTCTCCTTCTACAGTTTCACGCGCCCTGCAAGGCAGCAAAGAGGTCTCACCGGAGATGCAGAGGCGCGTCAAAGAGCTCGCTCACCAGCTGAATTACACCCCTAACCTGCTGGCCCGCAGCCTGGTCAGGTCCCGTACGGATACGATTGGCTTCCTGATTTTAGAGTTTGCCAACCCGTTCTTTATTCCCGTCATCCAGGCCATTGAGGACGTCGTCGAGGCGCGCGGTTATTCGGTCATGATCAGCCAATCCCACCGTCAGGCCGAGGACGAGCGCCGTATCCTGAAACATTTCGAGATGCTCCAGGTCTCCGGCATTATCTTGATCCCCACCCTCGAAGAGACCGCCTACCTGACCGGGTTATCCGGCCGCGGCATGCCCCTGGTCGTGGTGGGTCGCACCACGCCCGGGCTGGCCTGCATCTCCATCGACAACCTGGAAGGCGGGCGCATGGTCGGTCGGCATTTCCTTGATACAGGGCGCCGTTCGTTTGGAGCCGTTATCAGCGGCGAAGGTCATAACGCCCCCGAGCGGGAGCGCCTGGCAGGCCTGCAAGCCGAGCTCGAAGGCGCCGGCTACTCCCTCCCGGATCAATGGGTCTTCAAGGCCGGCAGGAGTGGGACCAACGGCGGCAGGTTGGCTGCCGGCCGTTGGCTGGAGCTGGACGAGCGACCGAGCGCGATCTTCTGTTCCACCGACCGGCTTGCCATCGGCTTTATGCATGCTTTGCGCCAGGCTGGCGTGCATATCCCCGGCGAAGTGGTCGTGGCGGGCTTCGATGACATCCCCTTCTCGGAATACCTGGAAGTGCCTCCCACCACCGTCGCTTATCCGAAATACCAGCTCGGAAAACTGGCAGCCGAACGCTTGCTGCAGATGATCGAAAATCCAAACCCTGACCTGGCTGCAGAGCATACCCTTCTAGAGCCCCAGCTCATCGTCAGGGAATCCAGTGGAGGTTGAGAATGGAAGGTCCTCAGGCAACCTGGGTGAGTGACCGGGCCGGTGAGCTGCACGCCGGCCTGCCGTCGCAGATTTTGGCCAATATGTACGCGCGCATGCTCTTGATCCGGCGCTTCGATGAGCAGGCCCGCGAGCTGTTCAAGCGCGACTTGATCCGTGGTACCACCCACACCTATACCGGCCAGGAGGCGGTGGCAGTCGGCGCCTGTACCGCTCTCGAGCGGGAAGACTATATCACCAGCACCCACCGCGGCCACGGTCATTGCCTCGCCAAGGGCGGCGATCCAAAGGCCATGCTGGCTGAGCTGCTCGGCCGCTCGACCGGCTACTGCAAGGGCAAGGGCGGGTCGATGCACATCGCCGATATCGACCTGGGCATCCTGGGCGCCAACGGCATCGTCGGTGGGGGCATCGGCATTGCTACCGGTGCGGCCCTCACCTGCCAGTACCTCCATACGAACCGGGTGGCGCTTACTTTTTTTGGAGATGGGGCCATCAACCAGGGAGTATTTTACGAGGTCGCCAACATGGCTTCCCTTTGGAATCTGCCGGTCATCTACCTGTGCGAGGAGAACCAGTACGCCCAGTTCTCCGCCGCCCGGGACACGCTCCCTGTCACAGATCTTTCCGTCCGCGCCGCCAGCTTCGGTATGCCCGGCCTGGTGGTGGACGGTAACGATGTCCTGGCTGTCTACGGTGTGGTCAGAGACCTGGTCGGCCGCGCCCGCCGCGGGGATGGCCCGGCCTTATTGGTGGCTAAAACCTATCGCCTGGAGGGCCATACCGTTGGCGACCCGCTGACCTACCGCCCGAAAGGTGAATCCGGCCAGTGGTGGCAGAAAGACCCCATCCCCCGCTTCAAAGCTTACCTCCTCGACAACCAGCTTCTCACCCCGGGCGAGCTCGATTCCCTCGAATCATCCGCCGACGCTGTCATCGCCGAGGCAGTCGACTTTGCCTTGAATAGCCCCCATCCCAGGCTGGAAGAGCTGTGGAAAGATGTCTACGTGGAGGCGCCATGACCCGCCAGATCACCTACCGTGAAGCCTTGAATGAAGCTTTGCACGAGGAAATGGCGCGCGATGAGCGGGTTTTTATCCTTGGAGAAGACGTTGGTAAATACGGCGGCCCCTTCCAGGTCACGCGCGGCCTGTACGATCGTTTCGGCCAGGCCCGGGTCAAGGACACGCCCATTTCGGAGCCCGGTTTCACCAGTATCGCGGTTGGCGCAGCCATCACCGGCTTGAAGCCTGTCATCGAGATCCTGTACGTCGATTTTGCCGCCCTGGCCATGGACCAGATCGTCAACCAGGCCGCCAAGGTCCGCTATATGTTTGGCGGAAAAGCCAGTGCTTCGCTGGTCCTGCGCGCTCAGGGAGGCGCTGGGCGCGGCAACGCCGCCCAGCATTCTCAAAGCCTGGAGATGTGGTTTGTCCACACCCCCGGCCTGTACGTCATCCAGCCTTCCACCCCTTACGACGCCAAAGGCTTGTTGAAGGCCGCCATCCGGG
>CAZAQS010000101.1:0-15979 GCA_964486825.1 uncultured Anaerolineaceae bacterium
TGAAGAACATATGCTCGGTCCGGCACAGGCCGATCCCGACTGCTCCGTAGGAGCGAGCTCGCTGTGCATCTTTCGGGTAGTCGGCGTTCGCCCAAACCTGCAAACCGCGGTCGGGCCAGCCAGCATGCGTCTTGCGTATGCCGGGGGTGGCGCTAATTTCATCCGCCCAGTTGAGGAGCGTTAGCAAGTCCGTCTGCTCATCCAGTGTCGGCGAAATGGTGGGCATCTGGCCGTCGAATACCTCACCACTGGTTCCATCTACAGAAATCCAATCGCCTTCTTTGATTACCTTACCATTGACATTCATCAAGCGCCGCTCGAGGTCAATCCGGATGGCGGCTGCACCGACCACGCAAGGAACACCGAACTGGCGGGCGACGACAGCAGCGTGTGAAGTAGCCCCACCCTCACTGGTGAGGATGCCCTTGGCTGCCAGCATCCCATGCACATCATCTGGCTTGGTGAACGGCCGAACCATGATCACATCCTGGCCCTCTTCCTTGGCCATTTTCTCGGCAGTATCGGCGTCGAAGTAAACGCGGCCTACGGCAGCGCCGGGAGAAGCATTGACACCGGTAGCCAGAACGCGATCGCCCTGCCTGGCTTCGATCTTTGCGTTGTCATCGAAGCGCGGGTGCAGCAGGGTGTCCACCTGGCTAGGTGTAACACGTAATACGGCCTGTTCTTTGTTAATCAGGCCCTCGTTGACCATATCCACCGCGATAGATACCTCTGCCTTGGCAGTCCGTTTCCCGTTGCGGGTTTGGAGCATCCAGAGCTTACCGCGCTCGATGGTGAACTCCACATCCTGCATGTCTTTATAGTGCTGCTCGAGGCGGTCCGTTATCTCCATGAATTGTTGGTAAACCTCAGACATAACATCCTGAAGCTTCTCAATTTTCTCAGTATTGCGGATACCTGCCACAACATCTTCGCCCTGTGCGTTCAGCAGGTAATCGCCATACATCTTCTTTTCGCCAGTGGCTGGATCGCGAGTAAAGGCAACACCCGTACCCGAATCCCAACCCATATTTCCAAACACCATGGTTTGGATATTGACAGCGGTCCCTAGATCGTGAGCGATGCCGGCTGCATTTCGGTAATCAACCGCCCGCTTACCGTTCCAGGAGCGGAATACCGCTTCCGTGGCCAGGCGCAGCTGCTCGTAGGGGTCCTGAGGAAAACCACTCTCTCGGTGCTGTTGAACGACGGCCTTGAAGGTCTGTGTAATGGATTTCCAATCTTCAGCAGTCAGGTCGGTATCAGCCGTGATGCCTTTCTTTTCCTTATACTCGTGGAGAGGAGCTTCGAATGCCTCATCCGGGATCCCCAAAACCACCGAACCGAACATCTCCACCAGGCGCCGGTACAAGTCATAGACAAACCGCTCGTCCCCAGTAGCTTTAATCATCGCCGCTGCGGTCTGATCGTTTAAACCGATATTCAAAACGGTATCCATCATACCCGGCATGGAAAATTTGGATCCTGAGCGGCAGGAAACCAATAGAGGCATAGAGGGATCGCCGAATTTCTTTCCAGTAGCTTCCTCGACCTTCTTCATGGCTGCCAGCTCCTGTTCCCACATTCCCTTTGGGAACTGGTTGCCTCTGGCTAGGTATTCGTTACAAGCTTCTGTCGTGACGGTAAATCCCGGGGGGACAGGAACCCCAATCCTCGTCATTTCTGCCAGGTTAGCCCCCTTACCTCCGAGTAATGAGCGTACGCCTTCCCAGGAACCACCCACATACTCCTCTGCCTGGTCTACTTCTGAAAACAAATAGACCCATTTCTTTTCTGCCATGTTGATCCTCCGAAAATATGGAAATTTAATATAGGTCTTCCGGGCTTTGCCGGGGGAGCATCCCCTTGGAGAATGGAAGAGCCTTTAATAGGTTAGCTGTACCAACCGTATAGTTTACCACATGGAGTGATTGTTACGATTATCTCAATCGAGTACGTTGCAGAAGAACCAGCCGTTTTAAGAGGCCCCCTGATCGCTCAACCCCAATATCTCATAAACCTCAACAGGTTGGCGCTTGCCTTTTACCGTTAATGGGCTGACAGGACGAGCGATTACGTGGGTGGCTACCTGCTGGTATCCCTGGGCGCTGATCAGTATATGCCCGGGCCTGGCGTGTTCCTGGATCCGTTTGGCGGTATTTACTACATCTCCTATCGCAGTATAGTTCACATGAGCCTGTGTCCCTACAAGACCTAAAACAGCTTCTCCAATGTGGATCCCCAGTCGAAAATACAGGTGGAACTCACTCGGCAAGCCAACATGCAGTTTGCGTACGGCCTGTTGGATATGCAAGGCAGCCCGCACTGCTCGCAACGTATGATCGATTTGGGGTACCGGGGCGTTGAACCAGGCCATTACCGCATCGCCCATAAATTTATCTATCGTCCCCGCATTTTCCAGGACAGCATTGGCGGCAACCGATAAATACCGGTTCAGGATCGAAACCAGGCGCTCGGGATCGACGCTTTCACTGAAGCTAGTAAATCCCTCTACATCCGCAAACAAAGCAGTGATCTCGGTGCGCTTGCCGCCCAATTGAAGCTTATCGGGATCCAGTTGTTCGATCAGCTCGGGTGAGACCATCCGTCCGAAGAGTCTGCGCTGCCCCTCCAGGCGTTTCTTCTCGGTCAAATCGTCCATGACGATTGCTACGCCCTGGGTCTGGTTTAATCCGTCCTTAAGAGGAGACAGGTTCAGACTAAGAGTGACCGGGCCGCGTTGCGGCAATGACCGGGTCATTTCGAGCCCTACCAATTGGTGTTCATCCTTGCGCACGGATTCCAGTCGCCTGGATAGCTCCTGAGCAAAGGAGGGCATCACCTCTTCCAGGCGCTTTCCCACCAACTCTTCACCGTTATATCCCAGGATCGTCCTGGTAGCCCGGTTACATTGTGTAATCCGATCCTCCAAATCAGCGGTGATGATCCCACTGGCAAGGGAAGCGAAGATATTTTCCATCAAGTTTTTAAGCTCGCTAACTTCTTCAAGGGAACATCTCACAGATTCATACAAGCGAGCATTTTCGATAGCCACCGCAGCCTGGTTCGAAAAAGCTGTCAACAACTCCAACTGTACCCGGGTAAATAGGCCTGTGCGTACCCGGTTATCTGCGTAAATTACTCCAGTTGTTTCACCCTTGACCTTCAACGGCACACAAAGGATAGAGCGCAGGTTATTGGCGATCACACTCTCTTGAGTCTCGAAACGAGGGTCTTCCTGCGCGTTGGTAGTAAGGATCGAGATGCCTTCATCAAACACCCGCTGTATGATCGACCGGCTTAAAGCCATGTCGGAGGCCTCGATCGACTCCTGTTCCCAATTGCGAGCGATATGCGGGACCAGCTCAACCGGCTCTGCCATCTCATTTTTTAGCATTAATACGCCACGTTCTGCGCCCGTGAGGCGGACGATGGCATCCATTACCTCACACAGTACTTCAGGAAGGTCCAGGGACGAGTTGACAACGTTTCCAATCCCAGCCAGAGATATCAGATGGAGCCGCTCTTCATCCAGCAGCTTCAGCTTACGGCCGATATTTCTGAGCTTGTTCGAGAGATGCTCCAATCCATGTTCGACGCCTGGATAAGCAACCCCGGCTGCTAATAGCTCACCGCGCAGATTTTCGGTGAGTTGCCAGAGCGCCTCTACCTGCTGGTCTATACTACCAACAGAAGCGTCTGCGTCAATCTCATTCAAACTGACCACGTTGCAGACCTCGAGCGGTTACGCCTAATCAGGATGCCAAATCTGGTGTAGATGAAGTTCCTTACCATGGCGTCGTATGAAAGGGAACGGATTTCCATACTACATAGGCGAGCTACTTCGATATCCGGTTCTCGCATGCTATAAATAGAATATTGGTATTCTTCCAACAAACGTTGAGCTTGACCCTCGACCTCGGGAATCAGGACTTTCAATGCCTCTACTCGTTCAGCGGGTGTCTCGTCGACGCCGGGCGGCTGTCCCAGCCTCTTCAAAGCCTTATTGATCTCCAGGTAAAAATGGGTTACCATTGGTAGACTGGCAAAATGGGCCCAGCGTTTTAGCAATCGAGGCGCCTTGATCCCCAGTTTTCGCAATCCCCTTTCCATCTGAACCGGCAAGGGTGTATGCAACTTCGGCTTCTTTACCTTCAATGTTAGAATGACCACCCCGATGATTACTACGCCCGCAGCCAGGATCCAATACCTGGATAAATTATCGGTGGGAAGCGCGCCCTGGCCAGTATTCAGGGCAGCTCTCTCGCGCTGCTCTTCGAACAACTCTTGCAAGCGAGCGCGCTCCTGCGCATCTCGCTCTGCTTGTTCCAGGCCAAGCCCTGCCTCTTCAAACGTTTCCCCACTGGGCCGGTTGATGCGCGATTGGGATGCAGTGGGCTCGAACTCGATCCAGCCGATATCGGGGAAGTAGACTTCAGGCCAGGCGTGCGAATCACGCTGCCGGACAACAAAAGTACCTTCAACTTCAACAAAATCCTGAAGCTCAGGACCGGTTAGTCCTGTTACGTCAATCTCAGGCCCGCCTTGAAACTCTCCTTCGGCATATCCAACAGCATAGCGTGCAGGTATACCCAGCGCTCTCAACAGGACAACCTGTGAGGTGGCGTAGTATTGGCAGAAACCTTGCCCGTAATCGAACAGCCACCAATCTACCACCTCCTGATTGAGCGGAGGGGCTTCAATGATTTCGCTGTATTCGTAGGTCCGCAGGTATTCCGTTACGGCTGCTGCGATATCATAAGGATTATCCAAATCGGCCTTAATGGTCTGGGCTAGCTCGATCGTACGAGGGGTAATCCCCTCTGGAAGCTGTAAATACCTTTCGGTAATCCACTCGGGATAATCGTCGCCTGCCTGGCGCAACTCTACTTCAGTGACCGCCGCGATCGAGGAACGCACTTCATAACTATCTCCGCGGAAGACGGGCCGGTTTGCTTCGACAGCCACAATGTCCGGAGGGCCGTCGCCGGTACTACCAGCATAAGCCGTTGAATCCCGGCTTACCCATATGGGTTGTGGAGCGGTGAACAAGGTGGCGATCGGGCTTTGAGGGGTAAAGATGAAGGAAGCTGTACTGCGCCCAATGCTATCAGTGAGGGGAATATCCATCTTATCTGGACCCATATCGATGGTAGAGCTGGCAGTACTGAGCCAACGCCCCTGGTCGAATTGGTCGTAGGCATAGGCGCGCCAATAGAATCTTACCCCTGCAAAACCACGCGCCGGCGCATCTATAGCGAGCACAGGCTCATCCGTCAATGGGTTCCCAAGACCCAAAGAAAAAGAATTGCTGTAGTATTCGTTGTAAATGCCAACAGAAGCCTGTAGAGACCCGAACATGTGGCTCATTCGGTCCTGGAATTCGATCCAAGGCCGGCGGGCCTGCTGCCAGGCCTCCTCAGCGGCAGGCATGGCTTCGGCCAACACCGGCATGGTCCAGGAGAGCATTACGATCAGCA
Source organism: uncultured Anaerolineaceae bacterium (assembly GCA_964486825.1). Taxonomy (GTDB): domain Bacteria; phylum Chloroflexota; class Anaerolineae; order Anaerolineales; family UBA4823; genus CAZAQS01. Next base: position 5,481 of record CAZAQS010000101.1, read on the forward strand.
CTGCAACCGCAAGCGTGAAGCGGATCCAGTCAAAGCCTATATCAGGAGGGACATAAGTACGGTTACTTTTCCAACCTAAGCGGTGTTTGATAAAATTCGTTCGAGCGACCAGCAGGATAGCAAATAACAAGAAAGCAGCCAGGAAACCAGCTCGCCTGGTGACAAATGGGTCATACGAATGAATAATGATGATGGCAAAACCAACCGGTAGAAGAGCACGCCAAGAATTTGCATGTCGGGTAAGAGTGTACCCGGCGTGCACGCTGAAACCCCAAAAGAGCAATGCCATGAGGAAAATAAAAAGGATATTGTCGCTAACCATCTTTGAGAGCAACAACTCCTCGACTGTTGCGCCCAGGCGACTGCTCAAACTAAGCATCCTTTCTTTCCAAAGCAGATCTTCTGATAGGGTTAGCCCAAGCTGCCAGGGGATCAAGAAAAGACCGTATACAAAGCCAAAAAACAAAGCTGCTCGTGATGTGAACCTGCTCTGGCCGAGTACCAGCCCAAGCCCAGCACCAAGAACAGCCAGGGTTTGGACGAGGGAGAGTCCCTCTGTCCATTCGGTGACAACCAGGCGAGCGGCAGCCATCAGTAGGGCACAGACGAGCAACAATGCCGCAAGTGGGTCCCACCAGCGAATGTCAGATTTTGAATTGGAGCGGGTTTCCATAAAAAACCGACCTCCTACCAATACCAGCTTCCTGCAATACCATTAATACAAATCTCTCATAAACACCCAATCAAGGTAGCTCTGCATCTATTCTAAACGGAATCTTCACGCTTGTATGGAGTGCCATCCCATTCAGTTTACCTTAAATTTATTGAAATCACCAGTCCCCGCTAACGGGCTGAGTTCAATTATCCTAGTTTTTCAGATCCAAGGACATGAACGTATCTTAAATTTACAGGACGATATTAACCAATTTACCCGGAACAACGATCACTTTACGGGGAGGTTTATCCCCTAGCAACCTCTTCACCGCTTCTGACTCTAAAGCCGCTGATCGGGCGCCCTCTTCATCGATATTTACTGGGACATTGACACGGTCGCGAACCTTTCCATTCACCTGGATAACCAGGGTAACCTGCTCTTCAGCGGCAGCCTGCTCATCCACCTCGGGCCAGGCCTGGTCGTGAATAGAATAGGGCTTCTTCATGCGCGCCCACAGCTCCTCGGCTATATGAGGAGTCACCGGGGCCATCATTCGCAAATACAGGTTCAAAGCTTCTTCCCAGGCTGGGCTGCCAGCAGCGCCACGATCACGCGCCTTGTACATATCGTTGAGCAATTCCATTAGCGACGAAACGATGGTATTGAACTCAAAGTTCTCAAAATCATGAGTGACCCGGCGCAGCGTTTGGTGCACCTTACGGCGTAAGGAGCGTAATACCTGCTCGTCGACTTTCCCTGGGCTGCTTGGCTCGGTAACCAAAGCCCACACCCGGCGAAGCCAGCGTACAGTGCCTTCGATGCCACTGCTATTCCAGGGCGCACCCATGTCCCAGCGGGCAAAGAACATCAGGTATGCGCGGACAGTATCTGCACCATACCGTTCGACCAGTGCATCCGGAGCAACGACATTCCCCCGACTTTTGGACATCTTCTCCGAATCCTCTCCCAGGATAATACCCTGGCTGCGTAACTGGATCATCGGTTCAGGTCCCTCTGTGATGCCCATATCCCGGCATGCTTTATGGAAAAAACGTGTATAGATCAGGTGCATGGTGGCATGCTCGATACCCCCGGTATAGGTATCGACCGGCATCCAGTAGTTATATTCATCCTCATCGAAAGGCCCCTGATCGTAATCCGGGCTCAAGTAGCGCAGGTGATACCAGGACGAATCCATGAAAGTATCCATGGTATCGGTCTCGCGTTCAGCAGGCTCGCCACAAACCGGGCAGGTGGTAAATTTCCAGGTCGGGTGGAGCTTGAGCGGGCTTTCACCGGTCGGTAGCCATTCCACATCATCCGGTAGCAAGACGGGTAACTGGTCGTCAGGCACCGGAACAGCGCCGTGTTCCGGGCAGTATACGATCGGGATCGGAGCGCCCCAATAACGCCGGCGCGAGATCAACCAATCCCGCAGGTGATAGTTGACCGTATAGTTACCGGCAGCAATCCTTTCCAGGTACTCCGTCACCTTCTGACGAGCGATATCCCCAGGCGTTCCACTGAACTCTCCGGAGTTGATCATAACCCCATATTCATGATGGTATAGGGCTTCGCGGTAGAACTCCTGATTCCATAACATCTCCATCAGGGTGCGCACACCTTTGACGGCCGGTTCCAGCTCCTGGCAGCGAGCCAAAATCCTGGCTTCGCTTTCTACGGAATCCCAATCCTCGGCCGTGTCCTCAAAGACGAAACGCCATTCCGTCCCTACAACTTCATTCCAGGAACCGGGGACAAGCAAGGATTGTGCAATTTGGATGTATTGGTTGGTTTTGCCGGCAGGCACCTGGATATAAAAAGCGCCATCTTCTTCCTGGAAAGGAATCCCGGCTGCTTGCATTGCCTCACCGAAACCCACCCGCATGGTCCCTTTTGGGGCGAACGAGCGAGTCAGGCCATCCGGGCGATCGATCACCGGCAGGATGGGTAGCCCGAACTTAAGAGCGAATTGGAAATCGCGTTCGTCATGAGCTGGAACACCCATAATCGCCCCTGTCCCGTACGTCATCAAGACGTAATCTGCGATCCAAATCGGGATCGATCTGCGGTTGACCGGGTTGATGGCGTATGCGCCTGTGAAGACGCCACTCTTTTCTTTGTCGGTTGATTCACGCTGGATATCTGTCTGGCGGCTGGCAGCCTGCACGTAAGCATCCACTTCCTGTCTCTGCTGCGGAGAGGCAACCAAAGACACCAATGGGTGTTCGGGAGCCAGGACCATAAAAGTAGCTCCCCAGAGTGTATCCGGGCGGGTGGTGAACACAGTGAGGCGCGCTTGCTCGGGATCTAGCTCAACACCTTCGGGCAAACGGGAATAATCTACGGCGAAATGGACCATCGCGCCTTCAGAACGCCCAATCCAATTGGTCTGCAGGGTTTTTATCCTCTCCGGCCAATCCAGGTTTGAAAAATCCAGCAACTCTTCCGCATATTGTGTGGTCTTAAAAAACCACTGGTTCAGGTCTTTTTTGATGACCGGCGTTCCACACCGCTCGCAGTGGCGATCCTCCCCCCATACCTGTTCTCGCGCCAGTGTCGTATTGCAGTTTGGGCACCAATCAACAGGCGACCATTTGCGATAGGCCAGGTCGTGCTTGAAGAGTTGGGAAAAGAACCACTGCGTCCAGCGGTAATATTCAGGGTCAGATGAGACGGTTTCTCTGCGCCAATCGAACATAGCCCCCATGCTCTTTAGCTGCTCTCGCATCCGTGCGATATTGGTGTACGTCCACTCTTTCGGATGGATGCGGTTCTTGATAGCAGCGTTTTCGGCCGGCAAACCGAAGGCATCGAATCCCATTGGGAACATCACATTATAGCCGCGCAAGCGCATGAAACGCGCCCGTGCATCGGAAGGAGTCATGGCATACCAGTGCCCAATATGCAGGTCTCCGGATGGGTATGGCAACATCGTCAGGGCGTAATATTTCTTACGCCGCTCGTCAATATCTGCGTTGTATAACCCATCCGCCTCCCATTTGGCCTGCCATTTTGGTTCGATTTGTGATGGATCGTAGACTGATTGTTCTTTCATGTAACTTTTACTCCCGCCGAAGTAAATCGGATTATCTTATTTTGGTATAAAATATGCAACTGTTACCGGTAGAATCAAATTCATTTTCTCAAGGATCACAGGTATATGGACGACGAAAAGCAATCATTCTGGATCAAGCTCCTGCTATACCTCTCCAGGTATATCGATTCACGTGTCTCCGGTTGCGGCAAGCACAGCACCCAGGTAGCCGAGTTGGTCAAAACCACCGCACGGAAAATGGATTGCAATGAAGATGAAGTCCAATCCATCTACTGGGCTGCCCTATTGCATGACATCGGCAAGATCGGCGTTCCTGATAAGGTGCTGAGCAAGGCCGGACCACTCACGGAGGATGAGTGGGATGTGATGAAGTTACATCCCGCAGTTGGCTCGAATATCGTTCAATCGCTCAAATCCATATCCCATATTGCTCCTGTCATCTATGCGCACCAAGAAAAGTACGATGGGAGTGGCTACCCTGAGGGCTTGCGGGGAGAGCAAATCCCCTTGGGGGCGCGCATTTTAACAGTTGTAGACGCCTTTGACGCAATGACCTCTGACCGCTACTACCGCAAAGCCCGTAGCCATGCCGAAGCCGCCCAGGAACTACTCAAGTTAGGCGGGCAACAGTTTGACCCGCAGGTGGTAGAGGCCTTCCTGGATGTGGCGCCGGCCTATGCTCCATCCAGCGCCTGGGCGTAATGGTTTGGGAATAAAAAAATCCCTCGCCATCTAAGGGACGAAGGATCGCTCCGCGGTACCACCCCAATTGCCCTTGCCCTCCTCTACTTTCGGATGGGCAACCAAATTCCTCTCGGAAGTTCTGTTGGGCCGCTCAAGGTCGCGCTAACGGGCGAAACCCGCCGCCGGCTAAGGGACAGTGGTTGCCGATCACCGGCGAAGTCTCCCAGTTGGGATGGCAGGCGAGTTCAACCTCGTGCTCTGTGGGCACTTTGCCGGGCTTACACCTTACTCTCCCGGCTCGCTGGCAGATGGCTTACTACTCCTACCCTGACATGTAATTCTATATTGTCCAAGATTGTGGACCCAGTGGGATTCGAACCCACGACCTTCTCAATGCCATTGAGACGCGCTCCCAACTGCGCTATGGGCCCTGGAATTTTGCAAAGACCAGTATATCACAAATGACCGCTCTCACGGCCCGTAAAAATCCTGTGGACCTGGGGGGATTCGAACCCCCGACCTCTTCAGTGCGATTGAAGCGCGCTCCCAACTGCGCTACAGGCCCCAGACCAGGGTAGCCGGAATTGTACCTGACAGGGTTAGGGCTGTCAAGGAACACCGTATCAGGCATGCATTATAATGGTAATTATCCGGAAGTAAACAAATCCAACACACGGCTATACCGTCGGAACAAGCTCGTTGACGACTGATAGCTCATTCAAACAGGGGTAGCCTGCAGGTGGGGTTATTACATTGAAACAGATTACCAAATTACCCGAAAATTTTGTAGAACGAGGTTCAGTCGATCTCACAAAAGACTTTAAGCTACTCATCAAGCTTCAAATAGCTGCTTTCCTGACAGTGATTCTAACCGGTTGGCTCTTCCTCAACCTTACCTACCTTCTACGGCCTGATTCAGTCGAGCTTCTATCTGTGCGCTCTCTGTTAGGATACGATACGGGTAATGGTATCAACATCCAGATTTCCCTTTCGATGCTTATGCTAGTCAGTCTGCTGGGTGCTACTGTATTGATGATCGTCCTGCATGAAGCCGTGCATGGCATTGCTTTCTGGCTTTTTACTGGCAAAAGGCCAACCTTCGGTTTCAAGTGGGTTTACGCCTATGCTGCCTCTCCAAAAGGGGTCTATCTTCCGCGGCAGCAGTATTTTGTGGTCGCACTGGCTCCACTGACCTTTTTAAGCCTGGCTGGTATCGTCCTGATCCCTGTCTTACCATTACTGGCTCTTCCCACGGTGGTTTTTTTCTTGATCGGCAATGCAGCAGGAGCTATCGGTGACGTTTGGGTGGTAGGCTGGCTATTGCGTGAACCTCCGGAAATCCTTCTACAGGACCGGGGTGATGCGGTCTTCTGTTACGGCCCACCTGACTTAAGCTAACCCACCTGAACCAGGCGACCGAAGCAAGGTCTCTCCTGGTTGTGTTCTTCCCCAAATCACATAACCAGGGCTTCCCAACCCAGTCTTCGATACTCCCATCAGGCAGCTTGATTCCAGTCCCCTCAAGAATCAAGAAGAAGGGCGCTGGAGACTGCACCCTTCTTTACATAATTGCTATATTTTGTTAAAGGTTTTGGGCAAGCTCAGTTGATGGAGAAACGGCCTACGTTCTCTACATCTGCTTCTAGGAACATGGCCTGCAAAAGGGCCACTTCCCGGCGGTAAAGCTTATACATATCAGAGAGAAGATCAACAGCCCGTTCTGTGGAAAGTAATTCTTGTTTTTTATCTGGAGGCACCTGAAGCAGGACTGCAGCCAGGTAGGCCAAAACCAGTGGGTCGTTTGGTAGGTGTTGAGGATCGAGGTTCACATCGCTGAGTCGCGTCAGAATTTCCATATAACGCTTAACCCACGGTCGTAGCTTGCGCCCGGTACGGTCCAGCAAGGGCTTATGGGTCTCTACCAACGGGAATAGTTCGACCGAACCCACCAGATAGGGTTTATCATGGGAGAGCTCCTGGATGCGGAAGCGTTTTTGACCTAAAGCGATGATATTCATCCGGCCCTCTGACAAAGGTTGCACATCCAAAATGCGGGCGGTACACCCAATTCTGTGCGGTTCCGCCAAGGAGCCAAAGGCTTCCTTACCATGCCTGATCAGAACCACGCCAAACGGCTGGCGTGGTTCTAGACAATGCTCAATCATAAGCTTATACCGCTCTTCGAAGATATGCAATGTAAGCGGCATACCCGGAAACAGGACGGTGTTGAGTGGAAAAAGCGGTAGATCGATTCCCATGCAATTATTATACCCTGTCAAAAATAATTCGGTTAAAGCCGGTAATATTTCCTATTCAAGCCTGGGGAAGACCAGGCGATCAGGATGCCAGGCGCCTGTGCAGATTGGTTTTTCCGAGGAGGGCAAGCTATATTAAAATTGACCCATGGTCAATCACCTGGCTGTCTCGGATGCAGAAGCCCGAGCATTCCAATTAAGGAAACACAAGAACCGCCTCATATACTACCTCACATAAAAGGAGATCAGGATGCCTACTCAGAGCCAAAAAACGCTATTTGAAAAACGACAAGCACAGCTTTTTGAAATCATGCAGAGCGCCGGCCTGGAAGCTCTGGTGCTCAACCCAGGCTATACGTTGGTCTACCTGACTGGGTTGCACTTCCACTTGAGCGAACGTCCAGTAGTAGTTTATTTCGTCCCCGGAACTCAACCTGTGGTCGTTTATCCAGAATTGGAAAAAGCTAAAATCAAAGCTCTTCCATACCCTGTACAGGCCTTCCCTTACGGTGAAGATCCAAATACCTGGGAGATGGTATTCAGAAAAGCTGCCGAGGTTGCAGGCATCGAAGAGCAACAAGTCGGTGTAGAACCTGGAGCCATGCGTGTGCTCGAGCTGCGCCTCCTTGAATCAAGCTCGCCAGAGGCTAGCTTCATATCCGCTGAGGAAAGCCTGGCTTACCTACGTATGCATAAGGAAGCGAACGAAATCGCCGCCATGCGGGAAGCAGTAAGTATCGCCCAGAGAGCCCTCCAGGCAACGTTAGGCTTTATCAAGGCGGGAACAACGGAACAACAGATCGCCTCTGAGCTTACCTTGCAGATCTTGAAGGCAGGCTCAGAAGCCAGCATTCCCTTCGCTCCCATTGTCGCCTCTGGTCCTAACAGTGCCAATCCGCATGCTGTGCCATCGGATCGCAAATTGCAACCCGGGGATTTGTTGATCATAGACTGGGGCGCATCCTTTGATGGGTATATATCCGATCTCACACGCACTTTTGCCATCCAACATGTAGAGCCAGAATACGAGCGCATAGCACGTATCGTAGCTTCCGCCAATGAAGCTGGTCGTTTAGCCGCACGACCTGGAGTGGAAGCCGGGGAAGTGGACCGGATCACGCGTGCGGTCATATCACTGGCTGGATATGGAGAATATTTTACCCACCGGACCGGCCACGGCATCGGGATGGAAGGACACGAGGCCCCCTATTTATATAATCAGAACAAATTACCATTGGCGGTGGGAATGACTTTCACAATCGAACCTGGGATCTACCTGCCGGAGCGAGGCGGGGTCCGCATCGAAGACGATATGGTCGTTACGGAGGATGGGGCAGAAAGCCTGAGTGACATACCCAGAGAACTGGTCACCCTTGATTAACTCGGAATTGTCCGCCCATAATATATAGAGAACCAAGTAGGAGAATAAAATGGAAGGATTACTCAATTTCGGCATAGAATTCATCCTGTTTCTCCAGGGACTGGGAAGCTGGTTGGATGCGCCCATGCTTTTTTTCTCCTTTCTCGGCAATGAAGAGTTCTTCTTGCTGATCATGCCCGTCTTTTATTGGTGCATCAGCCCGGTGATCGGGTTGCGCCTGGGACTCTTGTTGCTTTTTAGTAGTAGCCTTAACGGTATTCTTAAGCTAGCATTCCACGGCCCCAGGCCATTCTGGCTTAACCCGCAGGTGCGAGTGATGGTTACGGAGACCTCTTTTGGTGTCCCCTCCGGTCATGCGCAAAATGCAGCGGCTGTTTGGGGAGGAATGGCAAGCTCTTACAGACGGGTGTGGATTTGGATCATTATGTTACTCGTGGTGGCTTTAATTGGCCTGTCTCGTCTTTACGCAGGAGTTCATTTCCCCCAGGATGTAATTGGAGGCTGGCTCTTAGGCGGCCTGGTATTGCTAGTCTACATGGCCGTGGAAAAACCGGTCAAAGCATGGTGGGAAAGAAACCCAATAGGGCTTAGGATTTCGGCTGCATTTTCAGTCTCCCTGGTCCTGATTGGCCTGGCAGTCCTTGCGAAAGTCAGCCAGGGGGCCTGGACGATACCATCTCTCTGGCTGGAGAACGCTGCAACTGCTTCCCCCGATGGAGAGCTTGGCAATCCCATGGCGTTGGCCGGAATTGTAGGTCAATCAGGTGCTCTATTCGGCCTGATCCTGGGTGCAACACTTCTACCCCTTTTTGGAGGCTTCGATGCAAGTGGAGAATATTGGAAGCGAGCAGCCCGTTATATCGTTGGCGTTATCGGAGTTCTACTGATCTGGCGTGGCCTGGGTGTCTTGTTTCCCGGTGGAGAAAACCTGGCCGGCTTCATATTGCGCTACCTTCGCTATGCGCTTGTAGGGGCCTGGGTAACCGGTTTCGCGCCGCTGCTATACATCCGTTTCGGGCTGGCCACAGTCTCCCCGGGGGTACAGGAAGCAGAGCCGGGAGTGAGGCCAACCTTATCGACCTGAGTTAACGATTGGACTGAATGCAAGAATTTATTTTAGATACCGGTATTATTCTGATCCTTTATCTTCAAAGCTTTGGGGACTGGCTGACCCCGGCCATGGGTGTGTTTACAGCCCTGGGTTACAAGCAATTCTATGTGCTGTTCTTGCTGGTATTGTATTGGTGTGTTAACGCCAGCCTGGGCTTACGGGTCGGGCTGCTATTGTTTTTCAGCGGGGCCATCAACCACCTGTTCAAAGTTACCTTCCACGGTCCCAGGCCCTATTGGTATGACCCGCGCGTACGTGCCTTGAGCACGGAAACTACCTTTGGTGTTCCTTCTGGACATGCTCAAAGCGCAGTGGTGTTATGGGGGGTGATGGCAGCCAAAGTACGCAAGGCATGGGCATGGGCCGGCGCCATTACGCTGATTTTTTTTATTAGCCTTTCCCGCTTGTACCTTGGCGTACATTTTCCAAGCGATGTACTGGTTGGCTGGCTTATAGGGTTGTTACTGCTGGCAGCTTTCGTTTCCTGGGAAGCCCGTCTGGCAAAGTGGGTGAAAAGACAAAGCCGGAAAAGGCAGGTCATACTTGCTTTTTCCGGCTCCACCTTCATGCTAGCTTTCGGTTCGGCAACCCGCTACCTGATTGGTGATTGGACAATACCAGAGATCTGGGTGGAAGGAGCTCAATTAGCTGCCCCGATGGCCGACCCGCTGGCTCCCTTACGCTTCTCCGAGCTTGTTGCCGGAGCAGGTGCGTTCCTTGGACTGGCTTTGGGTGCGATCCTGGTTCATAGCAGGGGAGGCTTCTCGGCAGAAGGCAGTCTGCATAAGCGCCTGCTCCGTCTTCCGATCGGATTACCGGTGGCTGCGCTGGTCTTTTTCGGACTTGAAGCCGTTCTACCAGAAGTCACTCCTCTGCTTTCGGCGGCTTTGCTTTACCTGCATTACGCCCTGGCTGGAATATGGATAACCGGACTGGCGCCACTGCTGTTCATTCGTTTAGGCCTGGCAGGTAGAGCGACAAAAGCATAAAAAGCTTACTCTTCCCGGGCAGCAGCTAGCTCTCTCTGGCGGGTGTTAATGACGTCCTGAGCGATATGGGTTGGCACAACCTCGTAATGTGAGAAATTCATTTCGAAGACGCCTCTGCCGGCAGTGATCGAACGCAGATCGGTGGTATAACGTTGCATCTCTGCTAAAGGCACCTGGGCAGTAACGATTGAGCGGCCACGCTCCGTATCCATACCCTGGACACGTGCCCGACGGGTATTCAGATCGCCTAATACGTCTCCCATATTAGCTTCAGGTACAGTGATCCTGACCGTCATGATCGGCTCAAGCAGTACCGGAGCGGACTCTTTTACAGCCAATTTGAAGGCTTCCCGACCGGCAATCTCG
>CAZAQS010000102.1:0-15809 GCA_964486825.1 uncultured Anaerolineaceae bacterium
AGCGGTCGAAGATAACCTCGAAGCGGCCCTGTGAACCGGCTGCTGTAAGGTTGGCAATTAAGTGGACAGCGATGAAGATGATATCCTTGTTGCTTTCAGACAACATCTCAACCAGTTGGTCCCATTCCGTCATTAAGAGTTCCGGGTTGGTACTTGAGACCAACATCAGCGCCCGATAGCTGTTGTAGCGCGCCTGGGCTCGCTTACTTCCGGGTAGGAGCATTGTAAAAAGCTGCTCCCGGTAGGAGCCATCGGTGATGGCCGCTTGAGCAATAGCTTCCAGGTCGGGTTGCCTGGAGGTGATGTCCGGAAAAACTGTCATTTTACCGGACGATGACACTGCCGGAGCTGATTCCAACGCTGATCTCGATCAACGGCGCGGAAGGATCGGTGCCCGGAGCCTCCCATACTCCCTCACCGCGTTCATTACCCCGAACGAGCTGGAAACGTTCCGGTAAGCGGACATTTCCGGATGATTTATGCGTTACCTGGAAGCGAACCGGTGAGGAGGCAGGCACCTCGAAGGTCAACCGGCCGCTAGAAATCTGGGAATCGATCACGGTTTCTGCTCCAGCAGGGACTGTGACCATCAAGGTGCCAGAGCTGATCTTCAAGTTGGTTGGGTAAGCCTTACCCGTGGCTGGCAGGAGGACTTCTGTGTCACCGGAGGATACAAGGATAGCAGCCGATTCGACCTTAAGACCACTGAGCTGGATTTCCGCCTTGCCGGAGCTAACGCCAAGATCGAGGTCGACCGGAACGTCCGGAGAGATGGCTACATCCCAGCTTTGCTCGCCCAGGTTATTGAACCATACAAAAGGATTGCCAATATGCTGTGGTCCGTTTAGTCGGATGGCGCGGTTGGTAGTGCCGCTATCCTGAAACTCCACCTTTCCTGAATGGACGGCGGTAGCGACAACCAAATTGGGCGAACCGGATAGGGGTTGAACCTGGATGCGCCCGGAGGAAAATTGGAATTCCAATTTTGCACGGCGAGCCAGGCCGCTGGGCGCGACGAAGGTTTCGGTTTGCAGCTCATTCGCGCTGACCAATCCCAGGCGTGGCCCTGCCAGGGTTACGGTGATCAAACCCGCCACCACCGCCAGCCCAAATAGAGCCCCGATTACCTGGTAGCGCCTTCCGAAGAGCAGGTCCAACCCGGCGCCGATCAAGAGCAATGGCCACAGCCGGAAAACAGCGCTAATGTTAACGCCGGAAATCAAATCCAGATTATAGAGCAGCCAGATCAGACCTGCACCGATCAAAATGACCGGCCAAAACAAAGAGCGATTATTATGTCTGTCTTCCATCAGGTTTTATCCTTTTTTACCCTCAGTTAGCGGATTTTCATCAGCAGGGGGTTCGATCTCGGGAGTAATGGGGATATATGGGGGAGCTTTCTCTTCCTCGGTTGCCTGGGCAGTCACGAAAGGTTGGGGTTTCTCCTCCACTGTTGTTTGGGCAGTCACGCCGGGTTGGAGTGTTGGGCGGCGGAATAGCAACCCCGAGCGTGCCAGGAGCAGGTATGCGCCAAGCAGGATCAGGAGCACAGGCCAGAGCAGGCTGCTGCCTTCGAACACTCCGGTCAGACCGATGAACAATTCGAAGAAGATGCCAAAGAGGACGAACAGGACCAGGCCGATGCGGGCAACAAGGCCGCCACTTTGACGGACTTTTTCCTGGCGCGAGTAGCGCCCAAAGATATTGATCCCGATACCGGCAGCCACAACAATCAGGGTCCAGGCGTAAGCCCAGGTCTCCCAAAAGCCGAAAGTGTTATGGAAGAGCAGGATCAAGCCGACCATCGTGATAACACTACCTGGAACAGCCAGCGCTCCACTGCTTCTGCCGGATACGAGCATCGCGACATAGAATAAAAGGCCGATACCGATGATGATGGCAGGCCATAGCTCTCCCCAAAAACTGATCTCGATGAACTGCAGAGCCATAAACAGGACTCCTAACAAGATACGCAGGATCCCTGCTACCATACCTGTGCGTGAAGGTTCTTGAGACATCGTTCACCTCCAGATTGCTTTTTCGATTGAAGAAGTAGGATTTAGTATAGTGTACACCAAAACTTTTGGATTATTGCCTGTCTTTCTTGTCGTCAATATCTATACGTAAATCGAATTCCTGAGTTGCATACTTTCAAGCGGAGAAATTATACTGGAATGAAATGAAATTTCTCACAAATACGGGTTTTCCCTACCCGGGATAGGGGGAATCCCTACTATATTTCCACTTCTTTAATTGCTACACTAATACTAGATTTAGGGGGCAAGTCAGGGGAGGCTATCTTATCGGTCAAGGGCCTGCATGAAAATGCGGGCCCTTTCTCTATATCATGTACCTATCTTATTCTATCAGGATGTATATAATAGGACGAATATTCTGGGAAGTAACCTTTCATTCAACTATTATAGAAAGTGCTTAGGAAGGAGGGAGAAAAATGGAGTATGTGAATCTGGGCCGGACTGGCTTGAAAGTATCCCGGATCTGCTTGGGTACGCTAACCTTCGGTACACCAAAATGGCGTGATTGGGTCTTGGATGAGACAGAATGCCGGCCCATCCTACAGCGGGCGCTGGAACTCGGAATAAATTTCATCGATACTGCCGATATGTACTCCTTAGGCGTGAGCGAGGAAGTAGTTGGACAGGCGTTGAAGGATTTCGCCCGGCGCGAGGATGTCGTGCTGGCTAGCAAGGTATATTTCCCCATGGGGGAGGGGCCGAACGAACGCGGGCTATCGCGCGGGTATATTCTGCATGCCATCGATGCGTCCCTAAAACGGCTGGGAACAGATTACCTCGATCTATACCAGATCCACCGCTGGGATTACGATACACAAATCGAAGAAATGCTGGAGACTCTGAATGATTTAATCCGCTCTGGTAAGGTGCGATATATCGGAGCTTCCAGTATGTTCGCCTGGCAGTTTGCTAAAGCACTATATACGGCTGATTTGCATGGCTGGAGGCGTTTTATCTCAATGCAGAACCACTACAACCTGGTTTACAGAGAAGAAGAGCGGGAGATGATCCCTTTATGCCAGGCAGAGGGTGTGGGCATAATCCCCTGGAGTCCGTTGGCGCGCGGTTTCCTGACCGGTAGCCGCCGGAGAGGTGCGGAGAGAGAAACAGCCCGCTCCAGGAACGATAGCTTTGCGGATCAGCTTTACTTCAGAGAACACGATTACCAAGTACAGGAACGCTTGATGGAGCTGGCAGAGCAGCGCGGGCAACCGCCCGCTCAACTGGCATTGGCCTGGCTGCTGCATAAACCCGGAGTCACCGCTCCTATTATTGGAGCCAGAAAGATGCAACATCTCGAGGATGCTGTGTCTGCACTCGACATCCGCCTTTCTGAAGATGAGATCGCCGCCCTGGAAGAACCCTACCAGCCACATCCCGTTCTGGGGCACAGCTAGGTAGCGAAACATTGACTGTTAACCAGTCCAAACATTAGAATTATTGTGTTTTCAGTTTGGTTATCGAGAGGAACGGCTGACTAGACAACGGTTTTTTCCCAAAACTATAACTGAACGCTTTAGAGTTAGTCGAAAAAAGCCGGTGAATAGGAGAAGCTAAAATGCATATGAGCGGACCTAGGTACGTATGGAGGCTGGCATCTATTAATGAAAACCTTGAACATGTTTAAATGCTGCACACTAGTTAGCCTGGCAATCCTGGGCTGGCTGCTTTCTGCCTGCCAGGTAGCAACCGAGACGGAACCGGTTATTCCCACACCCATGACAGCTACAGAGACAGCAGTCGTCAGCACGAGCACGCCTATACTGCCTACTCCCGTCGAACCCTCACCTGATTCACCTACAGAAACACCAGAACTGTCCACAAGCCAGGTGACGCCGGAAGCTACGCCCTCTGGGGATGGACAAGAGATAGGTTGGGTGAAGACAGATTCGGCTGTCCTACGCACGACGGATGCAGGAGCAAGCTGGGAGGATGTCACTCCTGACGGTATCCCAGAAATGGTGACCGGCGCAAACGGAATGGGCGGTCCGGGTTTGGCAGCGGCTTTTTCAGAGGGAGATTACGCTCTGGCTGCCTATCCCCAAGGGGATCAAGCCGTGGTTTTCAGGACTTCGAATGGCGGACAAAGCTGGGATGAAGCCATGGTAACCCTGCATGAAGAGGTACAAGGGATAACGTCCATAGCCCTGATAGGCGAACAACTTGGCTGGATGCTGGCGACGCGTGGATTAGGCGCCGGCAACGACTGGGTAGACCTATACCATTCGGAAGACGGAGGAGAAAGTTGGAGCTTCATATCCGGTTCTGAGAGCGAGGCCAACCCGGGTGGGGGCATTTCCAGCGGTGGAATTAAATCGGGGTTGAGCTTCAACAGCTCGGAGAGTGGCTGGTTGACGGGCTCGGCCCCTATCGATTTGGTTTACCTCTTCCGCACTTTAGACGGTGGCCTGACCTGGCAACCTTATCACCTGCCCCTTCCCGAAGGAGTCTCCTTCTCAGGTTCTTCTTACCCACCTATTTTCTTTGATGAACAGAACGGGATCCTGCCTGCCACCATCATTACTATGGAGAATGAGCCAGGTTTGCTGTTCTATGAGACAAGCGACGCCGGTGAGAGCTGGACACCCACTATACTTTTGGAAGGCCAGATCACAGCCTGGGACTGGTTGGACCGGCAGCATGCTTTCACCGCCGGGACTGACGAGCAAATGCAAAGCAAGCTTTTTGCAACTGCGGATGGCGGGAAAAGCTGGGAAGCTTATCCGGTTGAGATGGTTGAAGTCAGGGCGCTGGATTTTATCTCAGAGCAAGAGGGATGGGCAATTTGTGGATGGGAGTTCGCGCCCCGCGATGGCTGCAGTGGAGATATATACCATACGAAGGATGGCGGCCGGAGTTGGGAACGAGTCTATCCCTGAACATCGGGCAGGATAAATCCACCTGCTTAGACTTTAGGCGCTCTTAGTCTAGAATTCAGCGCCTGGGCGGGCGGATCTCCCTGGCAGCTTTCTCCAGGATATCGAAGCCTAACGTAAGCAGATTATCTACTTCGAAAGGAGGTAAGGAGGTTGGGGCTCCGGTTCGCCCATCTACTTCCACCTGCTCCAGGTAGCGTAACAGTGAGCCACGCAGGCCGCTGGCACGGTGGGCATAGTGGGAGTCTGCCGAAAGCCTCTCCAGGCGTGACAGGAGCAGGCGAGCGGTGTGAGTGTGTTTCGAAGCCATTTATTTGCCGCTTACAATTATAATCATAGGCGTCACAACCAGTAAACCAAAACCTACCATTACCAAAAGAGGCCTCGCATTCCACCGTGACGCCATTCGTCATCGCCATCATTTTAGCATCAACCTTCATGCACGCCGGGTGGAACCTGTTGGCGCGCTATGGCAGGTCGGAGGTAGTCTTTTACCAGCGCTTGCTGATCATTATCGCCCTGGTTGGGTTTATCCCTGCCCTGTTCAGCGAGCTCATTGCGAGATCTATGCCCCCACTGGCCTGGTTATGTGTATTGGGATCCGGAACGGCAGCCGCAGCTTACCTGTTTTTTATGGGCAGGGCATACGAAACATCCGATTTTTCGGTGGTTTATCCGGTCGTGCGGGCCTTACCCGTGGTTCTGGTGGCCTTTGCAGATGTGGCGCGCGGCCGCTACCTGACTCCTTTTGGATGGTTGGGCGTGGTGTTGGTGGCGAGTGGTTGTGTATTGGTTCCCTTGCGATCGATAAAAGATATTTCTGTCAAGAACTATCTGAATATTACCAGCCTGTGGATGCTGCTGGCTGCGTTGGGGACGGTAGGGTATACCATGTTAGATAAGTTAGCGGCTGAGGTTGTGGAGCCAGGCCTGGCGACTGCGGCGCGCTATGGCTATGTCTATTTCCTGGTTTCCTTAATCCCTTATTCGGCGATGGTCCGTATGAGTGAGAAGACCCGGGTGGTAAGTGGGTCGGCAAGCTGGAAGCTGGCGGGAATTGCAGCTGCGTTCCAGTTTGGAGCCTACGGATTGATCTTGTGGGCTTACCAGCTAACCCCATATGCCAGCTACGTGGTTGCCTTCCGGCAGTTCAGCATTGTCCTGGGGTCTGGAGCTGCTTTTCTGTTATTTCACGAGGAGGGAATCCAAATGCGCCTGACAGGAGCGCTGCTGATCACTTCAGGGTTAGTGATGATCGCTGTATTAGGATGGTAACCTGGCAAGGGTCACCCGTCCACATTTTGATCAGGGGATGATGCTGTATGACCGTTGTTCAGCTCCCTCAGCTCGGCGCGCAGAGCAGCAATTTCTTCCCGCAATGCTTTTATCGCTTTTGTCCCTGCCAATTCAGCTTCTTCATGCTCGGCTTCTTGCCCGATGAAGAAGGTAGCCAGGGCGGCGGTCATATAACCAAAGACGCCGAAAGCATATAGAGAGAGCAGGAACCCTAAAATGCGGCCCTCCGCTGTCCTGGGCCAAAAACCGCTTCCCAGGGTGGTCATGATCATTGCCGTCCAATAGAGTGCGTCGCCAAAAGTAATAAAGCCGTCCTCTCCGCTTTCGAAGGCGAACATGCCTGCTGCACCAACAAGGGAGACGATCAGGGTAAGTGCAATAATATATCCAAACCCGCGCCGGGTGAAGCTGGCGCGTAGGGCGCGCATTCCCCGGTTTAGGGAGCCGACCACGGCAACCAGACGCAAACCACGCGTCGCCTGCGCCAGGCGTAAGATGTAGATTACACGCACGATTCGAAGGAGGCGCAGAGCTGGGACAACTAGGGAGATGGCTGTGAGCCAATTTGTTTTCAAAAACAATAATTTATGGGGAGCAAGGATAAAGCGGAGTAAGAAATCGATTACGAAGATACCCCAGGTGAGGTAGAAAATGTTTTCAAGAAATGGGCTCAAGCCCCAAATCAGCTCGATTACCAGCAATATGAGCCAGAAAAAACCCAGGATCAAGACCGGGATTTCCAGCCATTCTTCTACCTGGGCAAGGACCTGGTAACGCTCCCGATCCAGAGCCTCTTTCTCTTGGTCGTTAAGTTCAGACATCCGAAATCTACCTCAATTGTGGCGGGTCAGCCCTTTGCTCTGAGAAGGAGCTTTCGATCAACGCCAAAATAACTCCCCCAATTTGTCGTCATCATAGAGTATAACATATGCTATTCCCTTGTTAAGCTGCGCTGATTTCAAGCAATATGGGTAAGATATATCCCTAGACAAGTTTTATCCGATATAATTGCACTCACAACCTGGATGGGGAAATCCGCCTGGTGCTGTCAGCCAGGCGCAAGCAATAGGGGGTTATAGCATAGGACTGTATTAATAAAATAGGAGGATTCCGATGAAATTAAAAGGACTGAAAGTCGCATACCTGATCGGGCCTGGATTTGAGGACCTTGAATTTTGGGTGCCTTATATGCGCTTGAAAGAAGAGGGGGCAGAGGTTACGGTGGTTGGGATCAAGGCCAGGGAAAGCTACCAGGGAAAAATCGGACTTGAAGCGCGGTCCGAGGTAGGGGCTGAGGATGTGAGGGCGGCTGATTTCGATGCAGTGGTCGTGCCGGGTGGTTGGGCTCCGGATAAACTCCGGCGGTTCGAGTCCGTCAAGCGACTGGTACGGGAGACCTATGAGACGGGCAAAATCGTGGGCATGATTTGTCATGCCGGCCTGGTAGGTGTCAGCGCGGGTATATTGGAAGGCCATGAAGCGACCGGTAGCCTGGGAGTTAAGGATGACTTGGTCAATGCAGGCGCCACGTGGAAAGATGAAGCAGCCTTTCGTAGTGGGAATATCGTTTGGGGGCGCGTGGTTGAGGACATTCCTGATTTTTGCCGGGAGCTAGTATCGGCTCTAGCCAACGAAGAATAGTAGACATCCTCCTGTGTGCCTGTAGGGATATCCCTATTCGATTCTAGGGACATCCCTAATTGAGATAATATAACTCACTCAGTAAACTAAATAGTAGTAGTACGCAAAATTGTGCGGGGCGCGGTTTGTATCCCCGGCATCGATCAGAAGAATAACGCTTTTATCGCTAAAAGCGATTCGTATAAGGATATATCTGGCAGTCGTCACTGCAAACAGCCGTTACCGGTATATCAATAGGGCTGCCAGGGGGGAAGAGCACGAAAGGTCAAGTATATGCAAATTTCTAGAGTTTACGAGCGATTGGTACCAATCCGCTCGGCTTGGCGGGATTATTGGGATTTAACCAAGCCTGGTGTGACTGCAGTGGTCTTGTTGAGCGCTGTTTCAACAATGTTTATCGCCAGTGAAGGTTTGCCCGAGGTCACGACTCTGATGGCTCTATTGGTGGGTGGTTTCCTGGCAGTAGGTGGAGCAAACGTGATGAATTGCTGTCTGGACGCTGACTTGGATGCGGTCATGACCCGCACAGCTGAGCGGCCTTTAGCTGCGCAGCGGCTCGAGCTAAAGACTTCTTTTACGTTTGGACTGGCGCTTGTCAGTTTATCCCTAATCATCCTCTCGATTGGTGTAAACCTGTTGGCTGCTGGATTGGCTATAGCGGCTGTACTCATCCATGTCGTCGTTTATACCCGCTGGCTAAAGCGGTGCTCCGTTCACAGTGTTTTGGCAGGCGCTATCCCCGGTGCACTAGCCCCATTAATTGGCTGGGCGGCTGCCACCGGTTCCTTGTCCTATCTTTCTCTGATCTTCTTTGCGATTGTCTTTTATTGGGCGCCAACCCATTTCTGGTCCCTGGCGCTATCCATTCGCAGCGAGTTTATCCGAGCTGGTATTCCGACCTTGCCAACTACTCAAGGTCCTCAAGCGACGCGCATTCAAATTGGGCGTTACGCAGTATTAATGGTGACGCTCTCTATCCTGCCGGTTGGATTCGGTTTGCTGAATAACTTTTATGCAGTGGCGGCAATGTTGTTAGGCGGTTTTTTCATTTTTTACGCTGCGACGATGATGATCTCCCCAGGCGTAAGGACAACCTGGAGGTTGTATAAGTATTCCTCCCTCTACTTGACCCTCTTGTTTGCTGCAATGCTCATCGATTGGGTATTTTTCTTCTAGTGCCGCCGAAGCAACCTAATATACTTTAGTGAGCGGTAGGAGCGCATGAACGAAGCCTTAATCGCTCTCGATTGGGACACGATCTTTGTCCCTAGCAAGCCAGTTTTCGAGATCATACTGCGCGGCTCGTTGATGTACCTGGCTATGTTCCTCCTGCTAAGGCTGGTTCTTAAACGAGAATCAGGTTCCGTAGGCATTTCCGGTCTGCTCGTGGTGGTCCTAATCGCTGACGCAGCCCAGAACGCCATGTCGGACGATCACCGCTCTATTCCTGAAGGCTTAATTCTAGTCGGAACGATCGTCTTCTGGAGCTATGCCTTAAAGATGAGCTGAAAGGACAGTTACGCTTACAAGGCATCGATGATATAACCGAAGTGAAAAAGCCTACATGGAGGGGGATGGGCGGATAAGCGTTATAAAATTTGGCGGGCAATCGAGGGGGGCGCAAGGGAAGAAGCCCTGATCAACAGTTTTAGAATATGAGAAACCTAGGGAAGGGGGATTGGATAAGGGTGACATACAACGACAAAGAGACTTCAGAAGGCCAAAACGGCAAAACCCCCAGGATGTTTTCAAAGGAATGGTGGAAACGCCTGGGTTATTTGCTGGTGCAAGTCGGGAAAGATTTCGCCCAGGACGCGGCTCCTCAATGGGCAGCAGCCATTGCCTATTACACGCTGCTATCGACCTTCCCCCTGATGTTAGCCGCGGCTTCCATCGCCTCCTATTTTGTGGACCCGGAATGGGCGATCAGCCAGCTTACGGGGGCAGTTGGGGATTTCGTCCCTCACGGTGAAGAACAAATCGAAGAAATCGTTCAGGAAGCAATGGATGCGCGCGGTACGGTGGGATTAATTTCCATCGCAACCTTGCTCTGGAGTGGCTCGCGGGTTTTCAGTGCTGTAACCGTTTCATTAAATATAATCTATGATGTAGATGAACGTTATAATTTTTTCAAGAGAACAGCCATCGATATCGCCATGTTATTTACGATCGGAGTGCTCTTTATCTTGGGTGTTGCTTCACGCTACTTTCTCAACCTTTTCCTGGGGAGCGGCGGCTTGATGCCAGATCAGGGAAACATCCTGTATAACCTAGGTCTAGATATTATTCCGGTCTTCCTGTTGGGAATTGCCTTTTTCTTGACCTACCTGTTCGTTCCACGCAGGCGAGTGGATTGGAAGGCCGCGTTGGTTGGGGGTGTTGCCGCTACCGCTCTTTTTGTTATCGTCCGACCGCTATTCTTTCAATACATCCAATCGTTTGGAGAATTCAGTATCATCTATGGTTCGATCGCCATCATTATCATCCTGGTTATTTGGGCCTGGATTGGGGGTATGATCTTGCTGTTTGGCGGCGAGCTGGTATCGCATATCCAGCAGATGTTTATAGAAGGCCTTTCCAAAGAGGAAGTAAACCGCCGACACAAACGCCGCTCTCCCGTGGCGGCAGTCAAGAATTATGAGGAATATCGCCAGGAGATTGAAACGGAGATCTACAACCGGCAGGAGCTGGACAGGCAATTGAAGGCGTTTGAAGAGCGAAACAAAACTACGGAGCAAAAGTCGCCTACGACTGGATTGGCAATGGTAGTTACGATCCTGGGCGCATTTTTTGTGTGGATCTTTTTAAGCAAGCGCTAACTCATAACAAGGATAATCAATCGCTGAAGGGTTATTTTTGCTGACGAGTTCAACATCGATTATAACAGGCACCGATATCCAGACTCGATCAAAGTGTTGCTGGATATTCCGATTCAGGATTCTTCCTTGATAGGGGAAGACCATGATGGCAGCTATCGAGGACGGACTGAATAAATAGGGTTTTTCAGCCAGGCTTTTAGGGTCCCCCGGTATAAGGCTCGCTCAAAATATCCCCCATCCAGAGACAGATCGTCATAGCCCTTTTCCAGGAGTACTTCCATCAGGTTTTCCATTTGGTGAGCGTAATGGCGCATGGAAGCCTCGGGATGGATGCCAGGCCAGGAGTAGCAGGATACAACCGTTCGCCGGTGCTCACAGGGAATGCTGTCGTGTATCGTCTTTCCCCATTTTGGATCGTCTGGATGATAAACATATTGATCCAGGTTCCCTTGGGGAATTCCTTCAATACCGCGCACTACAGGTGGATTTCCGTCTAAAGTATATGGGTCCACTGCGAGATCGGTGATAATGGCATGCGGAGGAAGCCAGGCCAACCAATCATTGGGCACAACCGGCTTTGAAGGGTCTCGGCGTTGAGTTGCATCAACGAGAATATCGGCTGTTCCAAAAAGCGCCTGCATGACAACAGGATTTCCGGTTATATTCCGCCCGACCGTAAGCGCGACCACACCCGATCCACCGGCTTCCATATGCTCATTATTGCGTTCGATGTTGCCCAACTTGGTGGCTGCGTCGACGGCATGCTTGCCTACCATACCTGTTCCAAGGATCAAAACCCGCACCGGTTCCCGGCCTGGGGAAAGCAAGTCGGGCCGCTCGATCTCCAGGGTATCGAAAGCCGTCTCCAACCCGTTCCATGCAACGGCTTTCATATTCTCGACCAGGCGGATATTGTTGTCGTCCTCGATGCTATCCAATGAAATAGCCTTTATTCCCAGCTCTTGAAGGGCCTGGACGCGTTTTGGGCGGGTAGGGTAATGTAGCATAGAGATCAAGATGCTACCCTTCTTTAGCATGGAATACTCTTCCATCGTAGGAGAGCGAAGGATGATGACTGCATCTTGCTGGAAGGCTTCCTTGCGTGTGGACATGTGAATAGCAGGATTAGCTTTCTGATAGTCAGAAAAAGTAAACCCTGAGCGAGCACCATATCCCTCTTCAATATAAACGGTCGCGCCTAACTTAGTGAGGGATTGGATGAATTCTGGCAAGAAAACCCTCTTCTCACCGGGCTCTTTCATCATGCGTGGGAAACCAATGGTCCTGGGGATGGACATGCAACATTCCTTTCTGTCGTTATTGTTTAAATTTTTGGTTGGAGGAAGTGTTATTTTGATGAGAATATCCACTCGAAGGCCAGCGAGAAAGCCGGGCTCTAGCGATGGCTCGCTCAAAAAACCGCCCATTTGGGTTGATGTTGTGGATACCTCCTTTTTCGATCAAAACATGCACAAGCGGTCGTATCTGGCGACCGTACACTTCCATGCAGGCTTTTGGATATATTCCAGGCCAGGAATAGCATGAAACCGCGTGGCGGCGGTTGGCGTTGGGGATACAATCTGGGACGTCCTCATAGGCCGGATCATCGGGAGAGAAGACATACTTGTCCAGGTTTCCCTGTGGAATGCCCTCGATGCCCTTCATATAATAGGGCTCATTCATGCAGTTATAAGGATCGACGGAAAGGTCTAGCAGGACAGCATGTTCAGGCATCCAGCCGATCCAGTCGTTGGGAATGACAGGAAGCGTTGGATCGGGACGTTGGGTGGCATCCACAAGGATATCCGTTCGGGTAAGGACTTCCTGCATCACGTTCTCGTAGGGAGTAATATCGTAATCAATTACGTTTACGCGCACACCTGGCACACCGGCTTCAACCAGAGCTTTGCGCAATTTTTCGTCTCCATAGCGAATGGCCGCTTGAACCACATGGCTGCCTACCGCGCCGGCTCCAAGCAAGGTAACTTGAATGGGGGGACGGGAGGGGCTATCGAAGCCTGGATCCGGATAGATTCGCCTCAATGTCTTGAAGGCTGCTTCAATACCGTTCCAGCCGACGGCGCGCAGGTTCTCGATCAAGCGCCTGCCAGAATCATCTACGATTGCATCCAGGGAGATGGCTTCCAATCCCAGGGAGCGTAACAAGGCGACCCTTTGTGGGCGAGTGGGGAAATGCAACATGCAAAGCAGGCAGGCCCCAGGATGCATCAGCCTGATTTCATCATCGGTTGGATAGCGCAGAACCAATACATAGTCTTGCCGGTACGTCTCCTTATGGGGAACGAACTGTATATCCGGAGCAGCTTCCAGGTAATCTTGCTCCGTGTACCCCATTTCGGAGCCATAGCCATGCTCCAAGAAAACCTTTGCACCCTGCTTGTGCAGCCAGGCTACAAACGTGGGCAAAAAGTCACGCTTTTCGCCTGGTTCTTTATACATTTGAGGGAGACCGATGCGAATTCTGTCAGGCATATTCTTTATCGTGTTCGTTCATAGTCAGCTTCAACTTGATTAAAAAATAGTGTACCATAAAATAAAATGAGCATGCCCCGGGCCAATTCTGGTACGGGGCAGTCTACTTGTCTATCTGTTTGTTCTATCGTTTACCTGGTTTTAGCTGGCCTCGGAGTCTAGCTCGTAGCGGAAAATAGCTGCCAGCGCCTGTCCACCAGGGATCTGAGCTTGATCCAGGATATGCACCTGTCCACCGTTAATAAAGGTGTGTGCGGCTGCCAGGTCCAGTAAATCCCTGTTCTGAGGGCGTGCTTCTGCATGCAGCTCGATTTCAGCCTGCTCGGGATCAAAGCTGCCCCATTGGTAAATTCCCCTGGCAAGGAAAAGGCGCTCAATACGCCCATAAACGGCAGCAGGTATGACTTCGAAGATATCCGTGGAGGCGCGTTGTTTGCCTTTCCCATAAATCCGGTTGTAAAGACCTATGGATTCCTCCCGTTCCTGCAGAAAGTACGGCTCCACAATTTCCCAGGCTTTTTTATGTAACTCTTCTGCTTTTAAATCATCCGGATTCCCGGTTATACCTTCAGGTAGCAGGTGTTGGTAACTGTTGGCCTGCTCGTAGATAGGGTGCAGATAATCAACACCCGCAATCAAGAGAGGGGCTTTTTCTTCTGCCAGGATCTCCTGGAGGCCACGATCGATTTTATGGAAATAACGCAGCAAGTTGGTTTTCTGGTCATCTATACCGACCCCATGTCCATGGAACATGATCGACCTCTCCCCGCCTGTGCTGGGGCCTTCGCTGGCATGCTGCTGGAGTTGAGCCTCGGGATCATCCCACCTTAAAGCCTCGGCGAGGCTATCGGGGATATCGTCCGTGTCCACCTCATCGACGCTGTAGCGGGTACCTTCGAACAAGCGCACCTTATTCTGGCTGAGCGCCAGGATAAAGAACCGGCCATCTGAGCTAAAGAGTGGTAAGAGCGGTTTGATATGGAAGCTCTCTGTGACTACGTGTAGCTCATCGAAATCTAACGGTAAGCGGTAGTGCCGCCACATATCCTGAGAGCTGAAAACTGCCAGCCCATCACTCTGGTGTTGCCAGTATTCCTCATCTGTTAGTAGATCTAGGGCAGGTGTAAGGAGCTCCGAAGCCTGTGTTGGACGGAGCCCGCTGGCAAGCAAGCTCTCCTCAGCCAGGCGTACCAGGTTTTTAAAGCGGATCGAATTTCCCCTCGTATCTCGCCCTGCTCGAACAGTGGGCAAATAAAGGGATATATGAGGTCCACCTTGTTGTTTGATCAATGCTTCGATTTCTGCTCTTGGCAACAAATTCATCCTACCACCTTTCTGGCTATAACCGGTTCTACTAGCGTTCCTTTTGGCTTAGGTTTCAGGATCGGGAAAGTCTTTACGCTTCCAGGTTTCTGAAAGCTTACGGCGGTGCTCGCGCACCTGGCGTTCAACTGCCTCCAAGGCGCCTTTCAAGGCGCCTTGGACCGATTCATCTTTTTTCGTAGCTACTACATCCTTTGGACGACGGTAGACGATGATACGAGCCTGTACGATGAATGGTATTTCTGACTCAGCAGGCTGGGTGATGGACACTGCCGCGCCAGTGATATCCGTATGATCCTCGGCGAGCTTTATGATGCGATTTTCAATCTCGTCCTGAATTTCAGTTGAGAGCTGAGGCCCTTCCGATTTAAATTCAATGGGGATATCAACGAGAGCCATTACTGCTCATCCATTTCATCGCCCCGAGCGCTTGTTTCCTGCTGGGCGCCTTCTCGACTTTCAAACCGGTTCTGAGCCTCTCTTTCACCAACCCGAATGCGATTGTGGACGTCTACGACGCCAGATACGCTTTCTGAAATGTCTTCAGCAAGGCGCTTGCTATGGCGGTCTTGGACTTTGCCTTCCAGGGTCACTTCTCCGTCTTCAACCTTGACCTGCACCTCACTCGGATCGAGCTGGCCATTCATGGACATCCGGTAACAGATATCTTCGAAGATCCGATCATCGGAGCGACGATATCCTTTCGGTCCCATGCCGCTGAAAGGCCCGGGCGTAAGCCAGAACTCCGTATATGTGTAAGTGATATCACCTTCTATATCCTCACCTGTATCCCATTCATCTCCGAAATGGGTCTCATCATAGCGCTCCAGATAATCCGGGTGAGCGGCTTCCTTCCGTCGGAAGAATCCACGGTTGTAGGGGTCCATATGCCCGCCTTCCCAGCCATACCCACGGCCACGGATGTCCCCATATCCCCGGTCTTCCTGGCGGCCATGTCGCTCGTAATCTTCCCGACCGCGAGAGCGCCTGCCTTCGTCCCATCCGCGCCCGCTGCGCCCTGACCTGCCCCTGCGCTGGTCATATACCCCTCTGCCGTAATCCATCTCATAATCGCCCCAATCTTGTTGGGAACGGCCGCCGGGTCCCCATTGGCGCTCATAACCTTGTGATTCGAAATCAGGCTCATCATAACGCCCTTGCCATTGGTTTTCCTGCCGGAAACGTTCATCTCTATGACGCCAGTCTTGTTGTGGGTTGTAGTCACGCCCGTAATCCATCCACTGTTCACGTTCACGTCCCCAACCCCGGTCGCCTTCTTCCTGCCACCCTTCACGGTAGCGCATGCTGTAATCATCTTGATGGTC